>CAYWOD010000248.1:0-4869 GCA_964459805.1 uncultured Pirellulales bacterium | reverse complement strand
TTGGGGCTATAAACACTCAATAAGACACAAAATACGAGGCATGAAATATGAGATACAGCCAGATGTTCATACCAACGGTCAAGGAAGTCCCTTCGGACGCCGAGACAACCAGCCATAAACTGATGATTCGAGCCGGTCTTGTACGAAAAGTTGCAAGCGGCACATATACTTATCTGCCCTTGGGCTGGCGAAGCCTGCTCAAAATCATCGCCATCGTTCGTGAGGAGATGGACAGGGCCGGAGCGCAGGAGATTATGGTCCCCTCGATGCAGCCGAAGGAGCTTTGGGACAAGACCGGCCGCAGCACCGACTACGGGCCGACAATGTTCTGCTTCGAAGACCGGCACGGCAGAATGAACGTCCTGGGCCCTACCGCCGAGGAGGTCTTTACGACCCTGATTGCCGGCGAGATAAAGTCGTACAAGCAGCTTCCCGTCAACCTCTATCAGATAAGCCCGAAATTCCGCGATGAGTTCCGGCCGCGTTTCGGCCCGGTCCGCTCCCGCGAATTCATAATGAAAGATGCCTACAGCTTCGATGCCGACCCCGTAGGCCTCGACAAGAGCTATAAGGCTATGTACGATGCCTACTGCCGTGCCTTTACCCGGTGCGGCCTCGATTATGTCATCGTCGAGGCCGAGTCCGGCGAGATGGGCGGGTCCGGCTCGCACCAGTTCACCGTCCCCTGCGAATCAGGCGAGGACACCATTGTCTATACCGAAGACGGCTCCTACGCGGCAAACCTCGAAAAGGCCGCAGTTGATCCCGTCAGAGCCTCTGTCATTGCGAGCGAGCGAAGCGAGTCGAGCAATCTCCCCGCCCCCGAAGAAGTACACACGCCCAACATCGGATCCATCGAAGCCGTCTGCGCGTTCCTCAAAACCAAACCCACCGAAATGATAAAAACGTTGATTTATACCTCGTACACCAATAAGGATATTAACAAGGAGATTCTCAAGTACAGTGCCGAACATAGCGGCCAACTTCCAAAATCTTTAGGAGCTCGCCACGTTGGACATTACGCTGTATTAGTTCGCGGGGACCATCAAGTAAACCATGAGAAACTCGTCCAGGCACTGGGTGGACGGCAAGTTGGGCTGTGCGAAGTGGATAAATATATAGAACTGGTAACGAGAGCCAAAGTGGGATTTGCCGGGCCCGTGAATCTTAGGATGGGTCCTTTGCTGATCATCGATGACGCGGTTGCCGCAATGGCCGTCGGTGTAACCGGCGCCAATAAGACTGACTACCATACGAAGAATGTCGTTCCCGGCAGGGATTTTCCGCTCGAGGGCGACAACGTCATCGTCGCCGACGTTCGCTACGCCGAGCAAGGTGACACGCACGACGGCAAGGAGCTGCTCTTCAAGAAGGGTATAGAGATCGGTCAGGTCTTCAAATTAGGCACCAAATACAGCGTTAAGCTCGGCGCCAAATTCCTCGACGAGAAGGGCGCCGAGAGGCCCTGTCTGATGGGCTGCTACGGCATCGGGATCAACCGCATCTTGGCCTCGGCCATCGAGTTAGGCAACGATGATAACGGCATTATCTGGCCTATCAGCATAGCGCCGTTTGAGGTCCTGGTCACTTGCGTTAATCAGGACGAGGCAGAAGTGGCCCGCACAGCAGAGAACATATATCAACAACTGCTCGATGCCGGTGTTGATGTCCTGTACGACGACCGCGTTTTACGGGGCGGTGTAAAATTCAAAGACGCCGACCTGATAGGCATCCCCATTCGGGTCACAGTCGGCAAGAAGTCCCTTGCCGAAGGCAAGGTCGAGTTGAAACTGCGCCGCGAACCAGAAAGCCAAAAAGTCCCCGTCGAGCAAGCAGCAAATAAGGCTGCTGACCTGGTAAATTCACTGAACGAACAACTCGAACCAAGCGAAAATTGAAAAAGGAGAAGAACCTATGAGCAACGACAAACTTTCGAGACGAACCTTCATCCGCAATAGCTCTCTCGCGGCCGCAGCGGGCACGGTCGCCGCCATTGGCGCCGAGGGTTTGGCCGTCGCGCCGGAAGATCTCGAGCGCGTCGTCAAAAAAGGACGCATCAACCAGTCGGCTTGCAAGTGGTGTTACCGCAAGCAATCGCTTGACGAGTTGTGTGCGGCGGCGAAGAAGCTGGGACTCAAAGCCATCGACCTGCTCGGTCCATCGGCCTTTGCGACCCTCAAGAAATACGGCCTGGTCTGCTCGATGGTCAGCACGCACGGATTAAGCAAGGGTATAAATAGAAAAGAACAGCACGCCGGCTGTCTCGCCAAGATCCGCGACGCCATAGATGCGGCCGCCGAAAACGGATACCGCAACGTCATCAGCTTCCCCGGCAACAGGGCCGGAATGCCCGACGACGTCGGCATCGAAAACAGCGTCATCGCTCTCAAGCAGGTCGCCGGCCTTGCCGAGAAGAAGAAGGTCAACATCTGCCTCGAATATCTCAACAGCAAGGTCAACCACAAAGACTATATGTTCGACAACATGAGATGGGGCGTTGAGGTCTGCAAAAAGGTCGGCTCCGAGCGAGTCAAGATTCTATACGACATCTACCACGCTCAGATTATGGAAGGCGACATAATCCGGACGATTCGCGATTATCATCAGTACATCGGGCACTACCATACAGGGGGAAACCCCGGTCGTAACGAGATCGACGAGACTCAGGAGCTGTACTACCCCGCCATTATGCGGGCAATTGCCGAGACCGGATTCAAGGGATACGTCGCGCACGAGTTTATTCCAAAGAAGGACCCGCTTACGTCGCTGGCATACGCGGCGAGAATCTGCGATGTCTAAGAGCGGCAGACAAAAGAGAACGCCTGCTCGCTATTATTGGCGCGAAGGCGGGAATCCAGAAGCTGCGGGTAAATCGGAGAATTGTTTTGTTACAGTGCTGTAAGCGTCTTGCCGCGAGCCCGCGGCCGGAGCTTTAGTTGACCTGTTTGTCGAGGTCCAAGCAAATGTGGGATTTGAACGACCCTAAGCCGGCAAAACTGATTATCGGTATCCTTGCCGCCGACCGCAACTGTCTGCACGCAGCCGTCGAGGCCGTGATTGACAAATTCGGCAAGACCGACTTGGCAAGCAACGTCTGGCCATTCGCCGAGACCGACTACTACAAGGACCAGACAGGCCCGCGCATCTTGAGGCAGTTCGTCAGCTTCGAGCGCCTCGTGGCCCTTAGCAAACTGGCGAAGATCAAGCACCGGACAAATAGGCTCGAACAGAAACTCGCAAAGTCCCTCGCAGTGCCTCTGCCGAGACCCGTGAACCTCGACCCGGGCATAATCGCCCCGGCAAAACTGATTTTAGCGACAACAAAAGACTATTCCCATCGTATATATATCGGCAAAAAGATGTACGCCGAAGTGACCCTGATTTTCGATAAAGGCCGGTGGAAACCCTTTGAATATACTTACCCTGATTACACAACGGCGCACTATCACGAATTCTTCGACAAGGTCAGAACCCGATTACTGGAGCAGCTAAAATCGCAGCGCTAACCAATGATACCGGCGAAATTGTCGTTCCCTGCACTGTGTTGTCTTCTCATTGTCAGCGCAGCGAAGCCTTGTCTTGTCATTGCGAGCGGAGCGAAGCAATCTCTATTACATTTAGCCCCCAGGTTTTACCTGGGTGTCATTCGTACTGCCTGCCGTTTTACCGCAGGTTGTACCCATAAGGAGTGATCAGTCTGGTCATATTGGCAATAGTCCTGCTTCTCGGCGCATTGACCTTGTCGGTCGCTTTGACCGCCCTGGTAAGAAAGCTCGCCCCTCGCGCGGGCCTGATTGCCCACCCTGCCGCCGACAGATACCACCAGGCCGTTATTCCGCTCGGCGGGGGCATCGCAATCTTTACGACACTGATGCTGTTCATCCTCGCGGCCGCGGTCGCAATAAAGCTGGTGCTTGTCCCCGGCCGATTTGCCTGGCTCGCCGAACGCGCCAATATCGACCCCGCTGATTTCCTCGGCAAGCTCAACCAGCTCATCTTCCTGCTGCTTGGGGTCCTTGGGCTATTCGCGCTCGGCCTCTGGGACGACATCAAGCATCTCGGCCCGCTCGTTAAACTCGGCGTCCAGTTCGCAGTGGCGATGATGGCCGCTGCCTTTGCAGATATCAGGGTGGAGTTCTTTATTGAGAGCAGGATAATCACCTCTGCCCTTTCAGCCTTCTGGATCGTCCTTATCATCAACGCCTTCAACTTCCTCGATAATATGGACGGCCTGTCCGCCGGTATCGCTGTGATAATAGGCTCTATTCTTTTCACCGCCGCCGCGATAAGCGGCCAGGTCTTTGTCGGCGGCCTGGCACTGGTCTTTGTCGGGACTCTTCTGGGCTTTCTCGTGTTCAACTTTCCCCCGGCGAAGATATTCATGGGTGACGCCGGCTCGCTCGTCGTCGGCTTCTTCGTCGCAATGCTGACGCTGCGCACAACCTACTATCAAGAAGCACATTCGGGCCAATGGTATCCGGTACTGATGCCGCTCGTGGTTATGGCGGTCCCGCTCTACGATTTTCTAAGCGTAACGGCCCTGCGGATAAGCCAGGGCAGGAGCCCCTTCGTCGGCGACACACAGCATTTCTCTCACCGGCTAAAAAGACATGGACTAAGCGACACCCAAACAGTTCTGACCTTATACCTGGCTACACTCTGCACCGGCCTCGGCGCAATCTTCCTCTATCAGGTCAATCTCGCCGGGGCAATTTTAATCTTGACTCAAACGTTTATGATATTGGCCATTATCGCCATTCTCGAGACCGCATCGCAGCGAACCTGAGCCACGAAGACACGAAGGGGAAAAAGTGGGCTAAAGTGACTAAAGTGAGCTAAAGTGACTAAAGTGAGCTAAAGTGACTAAAG
>CAYWOD010000247.1:0-4926 GCA_964459805.1 uncultured Pirellulales bacterium | reverse complement strand
GCTTTCGCAGGAATGACAAATGCTGTTTCCGCAACAGGAACTAACTAGTTTAGACAATCACGTTATCTATCAGGCGTGCCGGGCCGACTTTTACTGCCACCGCTACTAAGACTTTATCCTTGATGCTATCGACCTTCTCAAGCGTATCGGCGGCCACGATACTAACATATTCAATCTCGGCTGATGGAACTTGCTGTATTATCCGCCGCATCTCGGCGCTGATTTCTTTTGCATTGGTCGCCCCCTCCTCGATCATCTTTTTGCACTTGCGGAGCGATTTGTAGATGACGGCGGCGTCTTTTCTCTGCTGGGCGCTGAGATACTTGTTTCTGCTGCTGACGGCCAGGCCGTCGGGCTCGCGGACGGTCGGGCAGACGGCAATCTCAAGCGGGATATTCAAATCGGCCACCATCCGCTTTATAACAATCGCCTGCTGCGCATCCTTCTGCCCAAAATACGCCACATCGGCCGGCACAATATTGAACAGCTTGGCACAAACTGTCGTCACGCCACGAAAATGCCCGGGCCGAAACGCCCCGCACAGCCCCTCGGTGAGCTTCTCGACCGTCACCCAGGTTAGGCTCTCGGCACCATACATCACCTCCGGCGAAGGATTGAATACAACATCCACGCCGGCCTTCTCACATATTTCAAGGTCCTTTTCGAGCGGTCGCGGGTAGTTTTCGAGGTCTTCGCCGGGGCAGAACTGCGTGGGATTGACGAAGATGCTGACGACGACGAAGTCGCAGTCTTTGGCCGCTGCTTCGATAAGCGATATGTGGCCGACGTGGAGCGCGCCCATTGTCGGAACGAGGCCAATCTTGCTGCCTTTGCTGCGGGCGGCCTTTACCAGGCTTCTGACCGATTCGATTGTCTCTGCGACTTCCATAATCTCGTATTGCGTATTGCGTATTGCGTATCTCGTATCGCGTATTGCGTACAGGCACCGGCCGGTGCCGGTATGACAACGGCAGGCGCTATTTTCCGTTTGTGGCGACGTAGTATTTTACCTGACTTGCGAGGTTTTCGATAGCGGCGGTTTGCGCGTAGTCTAATTTGGAGGCGGACAAGCGGATAACGGGGCAGGTTTTCCAGTCGGTGAAGAGCCGGTCGTAGTCGGCGCTCAAGTTTTCGAGGAATTCCGGCTGGATTTGCTGCTCATACGGCCGGTTGCGGCGGCGGATTCGCTCGAGGCAGCTTTCGGTTGAATCCTGGAGGTATATTGCCAGTACCGGGCGGGAAACGTTTGCCGCCAGCGGCTTGTACACGGTTTCGTAGAGTGCGAGCTGTTGAGGGTCGAGGAGGCGGTGGGCGTAGATGAGCTCCTTTTCAAAGATGTAGTCAGTTATTGCAAGCCGGCCGGCTTCTAACGCACCTGCCTCCAACTGGTCCAGCCTGCCCATCAGGAAGTGTAGCTGTGAGTCCAGGGCGAACTCTTTTCTGCCGGCGTAAACGTGCGGCATAAAGGGATTTGTGTCGTAAGGTTCCAGCAGTATTTTGCACGCGAGCAGGTTGGCCAGCTCTTTTGCGAGGGTGGTTTTTCCAACGCCGATTATTCCCGCGACCGAGACAAGCTGTGGGCGGTCGGGGTGGGGCGCGAAATCACAGCTGTTCAATCGCTCGGCCAACGCCGCGACCGGCTCGGCCAGAACGGGGTGGAGCAAATCACCGTTGAGCTGGGCAAGGCCTTTTAGGACGAAGGAGCGGAGGTGCATTTGCGAATGGGGGACGGTGAGGCTGGGGCCGCTTATTACCTGACGGTCGAACAGCAAGAGATCCAAGTCGATGGTCCGCGGCGACCATTTCTCTGATCGGACCCGGCCGAGCAGGGTCTCGATGTCGGCCAGGGCCCTGAGCAGGTGCTGTGGGTTGAGCGTGGTCTCTACTTCGGCAACGGCGTTGAGGTATTTGGCCTGATCGGCGCCGGCGAGCGGAGCGCTCTCGATTACGTCACTTACGCGGGTAAGATTGATCTCTTGTGCGCCGGCAAGCATTTCGATGCTGCTCTTTATGTACCGGCGCCTGTCCCCCAGGTTGCTCCCCAACCCGATATATGCCGTCGTCTCCTTGCCCATCGGTCGAGTCAACCGCTCCACTGGTCGTTTTGAACATTGGCATTTTGAAATTCGATATTGTTTCGGATTTAGGATTTCGTGCTTCGGATTTTGGCGAGGCACGCCACCTAACCGAGCTTCTTAATCCTCTCCAGTGCTTCGGTCACATTCTCCGGCGTTGCAAAGGCGGTCAGGCGAAAGTAGCCCTCCCCGGCGGCGCCGAAGCCTACCCCGGGCGTGCCGACAACATGGGCCTTGCTCAACAGCAGGTCGAAGAATTCCCAGGAGCCGAGGGCATTCGGGGTCTTTAGCCATATATAAGGTGCGTTGACGCCGCCGTGGACGGTGTAGCCGATTTCGGTTAGCGTCTCGCGGATTAGCTTGGCGTTGGCCATATAGATATCGATAATCCGGCGGACCTGCTCTTTGCCTTCGTTGCTATACGCCGCCTCCGCACCACGCTGCGTGATATAGGAGACGCCGTTAAACTTGGTGCAGAGCCGGCGGTCCCAAATCGGATTGACTTCGACCGCCCTGCCGTCCTTCGCAAAGGCCTTTAAGCCCTTCGGGACGACCGTGAAAGCACAACGCACCCCGGTAAAGCCCGCCGTCTTCGAGAAGCTGCGGAACTCTATGGCGACGTCCTTGGCGCCTTCGATTTCGTAGATCGAGTGCGGTATCTCGGGCTCAGATATGAAGGCCTCATATGCAGCGTCAAACAGGACTATCGCCTTGTTGTCGCGGGCGTAGGCGATCCATTTGGCCAATTGCTCCTTCGTTGCCACCGCACCGGTCGGATTGTTGGGCAAGCACAGATATATCAAATCGACCTTCTCGGCGGGCGGCTCCGGCACGAAGCCATTCTCGGCGGTGCACGGCATATAGACGATGCCGTCGTAGGCGCCCTTCTCGGCGGGTTCGCCGGCTCGCCCTGCCATAACGTTCGTATCCACATACACCGGATACACCGGGTCCGAGACCGCCACGACATTGTCGAGGCCGAATATCTCCTGAATATTGCCGCAATCGCACTTCGCCCCATCGCTGACGAATATCTCATCCAGCCCAATTTCCACCCCACGGCCGGCATAGTCGTTTTCTCTTATAGCCTCTCGCAGAAACTCATACCCGATGCCCCCATCGTCGTACCCGCGGAACGTCTCAGCCCGGCCCATCTCGTCAGCCGCCTTCTTCATAGCCTCAACAACCGCCGGCGCCAAAGGCTGCGTAACATCTCCAATCCCCATACTGATTGTCTGAGCATCCGGATTCGCCTCTTGAAAAGCGCGTTTTCTACGCCCAATCTCAGGAAACAGATACCCCGCCTGAAGCTTCAAAAAATTCTCATTTATCTTAATCATTCCAAAACCTCAACACTCTATTCTCGATACGACATGCCCGATACACCACATCAAGGCCCGCGATTGTAGTCATTCATTGGGCGCACGTCAAGAGCGGCTTCCGATTTACGGGCGAGAGTGCGGGGGGAGAAAAGGGAAAGGCAATCCCACGTGGCCGGATCAGCGCTGGGCCCCGGGTGGTTGCCGTCGTTTCATCTGGATATCGCCGAGCTTGAGGTACCCGCTTTCGGCCTCGAATACAACAACATTTGAATTAGCCCGGAAGTCTGCACAAGAGGAAGCCAGCGCGGGTATCATGGTGATATAGTAACCTTCAGCGGAGATTTCTATTTGGGCGCTACAGACGGACAGGCACCTTAGGCCGAGGAGTGCCAAAATGAAAGACGAACGGTAGGCGGGGCGGATGGCGAAGCGTCCAGTTTTTGAGGTTTTTCTTTTGAAGCGCTTGTCATCAATGCAGACCGACAGCTTGGCTTTGGCAACCGCTGTTTTGGCATCGGCGTCAATAACTCTTGCCTTGATCCCGTATCTCGTGAGTGCCTTGGCCCGATACATGATGCACCCATTTGTCGCCAAGATGAGTGCAACCAGCAAGAGCAATTTCTCTGCATTCGCCTTTTTCATACTGACGTTTCACCTGCGTGATAATATCCTCGATTCGCCGCTCATGTCCCATCGTTTGATTCTTCAGCACCCGGTTTTTGGGTCCGCAGCCAGGCGCCGCCTTTTCGTCCTCGGCCGAAGTAGAAGGCGCAGACGGCCCCGAGGAAGATCAGGACCTGTCTTACGCCGGTTAGTTCGCCGAGGTGTGTGAGAAAATACGACAGGCTCTTATCCGCAATAAAAGGTGCCGAGCGCCACTCTGTGAGGATTCCCGCCGCCAAGCCCAGGATGCCGCAGACAATCCCCAAGCAATTCGATTTTCGCCCCGACAGGGCCCCGCAGCCAAGGCCAATAAGCACCCCCGGCAGCGCAAGCGCGTAGAACCCCTGCTTAGCGATCACAAAAAAGAGCCAATACCCCACAAACCCGCCAACCACAGCCCCGCCAATACCCAGGAGAAGCCCCAGAATAGGCTCACCTTTTCGATCCGACCATATTCCCTTGCCGTTGGCCCCGCCTTGTGACTCAAAGCCTGCTTTATTCATCAGAGATATACCTTATTGTGACGCCATAACAACCCAGATCACGGCCGTCCACGCGACGTCCGCATAAATCTAACCGTACTCTTATAGTTCTGTCAAGGGCCCCTGGCGAGCTTTTCGCTCCGTTGTCGTCGGCAGGCCGCTCGAAGCCGGCCGTGGCAATCTCAACATTCCGCATTCCTGTCCCTTTTGTGCCTTTTTGGCGGCTACTTGTCTTTTGACGATCGCCTACTTTTCAAGCATGCCCTGAGCACACACGCAGCGTAGGTCTGTGTTCTCGGCGTACTCAGCGGTGAGAAATAGCGGATAAGGTTCTTAGAATCCACGGCGCTTTCTCTTGAAATTTCGGCGAAAATCGGTTATAAT
>CAYWOD010000246.1:0-4937 GCA_964459805.1 uncultured Pirellulales bacterium | reverse complement strand
ATTTTTCTCGGTCATACGATACGCCAATCTCACCTATCCATTTCCCGGATGAACCTTTATTTGTATTTCTGCGGGGGTGGTCAGGGTTATTACGAGACACTCTATGTCGGGATGGAATTTGGTTTGGACGGGTTTTAGCGGGGCTGGCTCTGTGGATTTCTGAGCGAAGTTGCGGGCGAGGACCTGGATGGGTTTCTTTTCGATGCCGGAAATTAGTACGTGGTATTGTTTATGTGCCCAGCCTTCCACTATTAGCGAGACGGCGTTTTTTTCTTCTTTGACTTGGCGTATTTTGCACGGGGCGTGGATGAACCAGCGGCGGGCCGGGAGTCTGGTTAGGTCGTATATCTTGCCCACGCCGTAAAGCTCGGGCAGGTGTGCCTGGACGGTGCCGGGGTTTATTGCGGGGCCGGCGGGTATTTGGGGCTTTAGCTCGAAGAAATCCGGCAGCAGGCCCTGGCGCTCGGTGTCCGTCGTCGGCCAGGTCATTTGGAGGCCGGCGGCGGTGATTCCTTTTGCGATTTTGGCCCAGGGGCCTTTCGGGTCGGCTCCGCTTAGGAAGTGCAAAGCCGAGCAGTAGGCCAGGCCGCACCACTGGACCGGCCGGCCGAACCAAACGGGGGCCTGCCAGTTGGTCGCACCCAGTACGGCTATCGTGGAATAAGGCCCGACACGCCCGGTGCTCGGCGGATAGAGATATACAAACGGAACGCCCGTCCAGGCCCAGTACCGTGCCTGCTCGAGATACTGTTCTTTGCCTGAGATGATATAAGCGAGGGTATAGGACTTCACCATGTGGGCCGAGGCCAATATGTCGGGGGTGTGCAGGGGGACTTCCCAGGTCTGTGCGCCGCGGGGTACGGTCTCGGCGTAGAGGGCGGTCTGTTTATCCAGCAACTCCAATGCTTTGGCGATTAGCTCGGCGTCCGCGGAGAAGGCCGCACCCTCGAGAATATTGACTACGGTCCGGCCTGCGTAGCCGTTGGCGTGTTTTGCAAAGTGGGTTTTGGAATAGTCCGCCTTGCCGGCTCTGTAGCGCATTACGCCGTTTTCGTCGAAGCGGCGGAGCGAAGCCAGGGCGGCATCGCGTTTTTGCCTGACGAATTCATTGACGCGGCCGAAAACGAATGGGGCCGATTGTATGTGCGCGTGGCCGATCGTGTCTGAGAAGGTCTGGCCCGCGGGTATCTTGCCGAGAGATCGAGCTTTGAGGACACTGAGTCTTTCGCGCAGGTTCTTGTCTTCGCAATAGCCGGTGAGCCAGTCGATATACATTGAGGCATCGGCGGCGGGCTGCGGTCCGAAGCTGCTTCCCCAGACGGCGTGCCTGAAAAGGCCGTCGTGATTTATCTGCGAATCGAGCCAGCCGTGAGCGAGCAGATTGACGGCGGCGGCGAGGCCTCCCTCGACCTTGGGCACATCGGGCAGGCCCTTCAAATCGACGTAGCGCCTGACGGCGCCGACGACGGTCCTGCCTTTGCCGGCGATTATCGTTGCCGAGACACTCAGAGGCTTGTCGGCCTCGAGTCTAAAAGGCGTATGTGCGCAAAGGGCGTTTTCGAAGCGATGCTCTCCGACGGCGGGCCCGGTAAGCGCCATAATATGGGCACCGGAATCGTAAATCCTGTCGGGCGAATCAAAGACCGCGGCGGTCATATCGGACGGCTCCCAGATCAGGCCGATGTAGCTGCCGTTGTGAGCAATCGCCATAAGGGGGAAGGTTATCTTGACGGGGTCGGGGACGCGGCGAACGTGCTTGGGCTCAGCGACATCGGCGGTGCTGCTGCTGGGCTCATCGCAGAGGTATTCGAGGCCCGCGAAGAGGCCCTGGTATTTGGCCCGGCCGAACGTCCCGAGGCCGGGGAACAATGTCAGCCAGGATATGTGCACAACGTCCCGGTCTTTATCTACTTTCACCCGGGTCTCCACGAGGAGCGTGCCCTCGGAGCCGGGCTTTATGCGTCTTTCAATCTCCCACTTTGCGCCGCGGGCGTCGCTGATGGCCGCGGTGGTTGTGAGCGAGCCCTTCCGGCGGTTTTGAAATGTGACCTTCGCATCTTTTAGATTGAGCCATTGAGGCTGCTCGTCGAAGACCAGGCCAATCAGCTCGTCCTGATGTCCGCAAGCCATCTCTGCGCCGTTTACTTTGACAGTGAAGTTACCCCATTTGCCTTTGTAGTGAACAAACTCGATGGGGCCGGATTTGACAGATAGGGGCGAGCCGGCACTTTTGTTCGGTGCTTTCGGTATTGGGAGCGAGGGCAGCGTTATCTCGCCAATGGGCTCGACCTTGATAAAAGCAACTGTCACTTCGCCCGCATCCATACAGGGGTCAAGGCGAAAACGCGTGCCGCCGGCGAGCCTGTCGCGGATGACAAGGGAATAATCGTGCCACTTACCATCGTTGCGAACGGTGAACCGAACGGACTTTCCGGCGCTGAATGCCCTGCCGTAAAAGACCTCTGCGCCGGTATCGGCGTTTGATTTCATTCGGATTTTGAGCCTTGTCATTTCGGCGCCTGGCAAATCCACGGGCGGTCCTTCAATCCAGGGGTCTTCGCCCGTTGATTTGACAAGCAGACCCTGTGGCGTGGAGATTAGCTCTTTTATCCTTGCGTTTGGCGTCCAGCCGAGGGTCCCTTTAGTGAAGTCCCATTCGGCCACCGGCTTTCCAAAAGCCGAGGCCGGGTCAATCACAAATACGAGAAGCGCGAACAATATTCGGAGCGTTTGCGAACTCGTTCCCGACGCAAACGATTTCGCCGGTAAATTTGTGTTCAAATCCGAAGCGAATTTGGCTGCGAGCATAAGAATCTCCCGGCAGTTTTTACCGAAGTCTATATTGCAGGGCAAGTGACGTCAAGGTTCGTTTGACGCACTGGGATGCTTCGCAGGAGATACCCCCTACTTATGCCGGGAGGTTCCGGCTTCGTTGATTAAGCCGAAGATAAGGGCGACGGCCATCAGGGCGGCTGTTCCGGCTGCGCCGATGATGACGACGTCGAGGCGGCACTCGGCCCAATTCCACGAATCCTTTATTTGCAAATTGAATTTGCTCAGGAAAGAGTCCCGCATAAAAGAGGCCCAGCTGATAACGGCAATGCTCGCGCCGATAGTAAACCCCCATCCAAATTAGCACGCAGCCATACAGGATAAGGATGCCGAGGTCAACGCCGCCGAGGTTTCCCTGCATAGTCTTTCGTCCTGCCTAAACTGCGTCTATTGTCTTCGGTAGCTTGCGGTTTCAGACTACACAATAATCAAAACCACCGCCGACGGCAACCAAATACCGTTCACCAAGCCCAAAGGCCATTAGAAAACAACGCCCGTCCCGGCAAAGATCGGCGGCTGAATGTTACAGTTGAGCCATTCTTCCACCGTCCGGTCTTTCTCCCCTATAGCTTTGCTATTCTGCTGGTAGCCGATAAAGCGCAAAACGCAACAACGTTAGGCTCTTCTGCTCTATTTTTTTTCTTGCATTTTACAGGGATAATCTGCTATACTTTTAGTATTCGAGCAAACGCTTTGCCAAGAACCAAGAATCCCACAGGAGGCCGAAGAATGGGTATGATACAAATTGTGCAAAAAATGGAAGTTCGTTGAAGCGGTGGAGGCAACGTGCCCATATTGCGGCAAGGTAGTCACCAAACGCACTCCGAAGTTTCGTGAAAATCAGTATGGATACGGGACGATACGCTGCTCTAACTCTAAATGTGGGAAGGATTTTAGGCTTGATTCTTACCACGGAGTGCCCACTTAGAAGCAAGCCACCTATAAACGGGAATGTTCAGAATCTGCGTATACCGCCGCCTATCGAACAAGCCCCCTTAGATAAGCCCAAGAATCACAACGAATTGCACACCCACTGTCCCTAGTCTCAAAGCTAACGTCATGGCTCTGGCTCTTCAAAACCACAGCGCCGTGCTGGTTTTGAAATAGCCTTGCTCCGATTGTCCTCCGTTCCTTTTACTGTTCACCCTGCCCGACTGGAGGTGGCTCGACTGCCTGTTTCCTGCTAGTAGCCTGGATCAGTTTCCCAATTCCGAGGATCATGCCGAACAAGCCGAGGACTACAAGGTAGATAAGCAATACGCAGGATAAGGACTCTGGGAACTGGGGCGCTTGCCCCCAGTATCCTACGCCGAAGGAAAGGAATAGCAGTCCGAGGATCCACACCCCAAAGAAGGCGAGGCGAAGAAAGCGCCTGAATCCGCGCGAGATGGAGCGGGTGAGCAATGCGATGGTAATGAGGATAAGGAGGAGGAAGGGAATGTGCTCACCGAGGATCATCAAGACTGCACATTTTAGTCCTTCGGCCTCGGAACGCGCCCCGTATGCTGCACGCTCCGCGTCAGACAAAGTGTCCCACTGAACGTTCTCTGATTGGACGATCTCGAAAAGCGCCTGCCCCACCCCAGCACGATAGAAATAGCTAAAGAACCCCGGCAAAGTGATGACAGCGAGAACTACAAAAATGACCGTCAGGATCAGAGAGGCAACTGATCGGTTACGCGGCATGATGTTTGTCCCTTTCCTTAAGAGCTCGATCCCTTAAACAACCGCCATTCGTCTCCGGTACATTTTCCCCGGAACTTCCGTCACAAAAACTCCCGTCAATACCATACTCGCAATTTCAGGTGTTCACTCACTGCTGCGTCATCTACCGCCATATCACCGCCCATTCTCCCCCCGGTCAAGGAAAAACCCGCCAGAACCGCTGCCCCGGACCAACCGAAAACCAACACCATAACCCCGATAAATTCCCCCCACGCCGCGTAGTTAATTTGGGCAACTTAGCCTCACTGTCCCACTGCATCACTGGCCTATACCTACCCTTTTCTCTGAGTCCTCTGTATTGCAAAGGTGCATTATCTTGTTTTTCTGACAAGTTTCTGCATCACAACCTTCATAACCGATTGAATACGAATATCTTACGT
>CAYWOD010000245.1:0-4941 GCA_964459805.1 uncultured Pirellulales bacterium | reverse complement strand
GTGTTGGGGTTGATTCCTCCGTTGGCCGTCAGATCGAGGACACCAAGTTCACCGACGGGTCCAGCGTTTACCGTTACGGCTGCCATCGCCACGACGGCGAGGGTTAAAATGGTTTTGATTTTGGTTTGATTTCTCGTATTCATGATTAACTCCTGTAAAATTAAGTAAGATTAAATTTAATAACAACGGCAACCGGTTGCGTCCGTTTTGCTCTCACACGAGTAAAACGTTATCGCCCGCCTGAGACTTTTCCCAGGCGGAGCGATAAATATTAATTATGGTTTAGTAACCGGTGCTGTTAACCCAGTATCATCAAGCCATTTTGTGGCCAATTCACCAAGATCATTGGCGTCTGTAATACAGTTTCCATCAAAGTCACCCGCATTATCCGCCGCCAGACCCTTGCCAATACGGGCCGCCTCACAGGCATCATCATAGACGTCAATCGTCATAGTATCTGTCACAGCTTTCTCAGGCGGCTTACCTTCGTTGTTAACCGTAAGTGTCAACGTAACGACATACGGACTGGGAGTAGGACCCTCAGCGGTAAGCCAGACGTCGTCAAAGTCCACTCCTTTGCCATCGGTAAAGTCAACCGCGAGGAGCCGAATCTCCAGCGCCTCTCCAAGCTGTGCGGGGCTGGCGCCGGAGTTGTAGGTCAGGCTGGCAGTCGTCCACGTTGTGTCATCGGCGGGCGAAGCCCCGGTGTCCAATTCGAGAACGACGCCGCCGGCCAGAAGCTCAATGCGATAGTCACCGGTAGTAGTACTTCCGTTGAAAAGAAAAGGGTTACCTACCAATACGCTCAGATCGTACTGCGTATTTGCCTGCAGGGTAGCTGAGAGAACTTGACTCATACCCCTGTCAAAGCCGACGCCGGACGTGGCATACATTAGGTTATCGCCCTCAGGGGCGACACCGCCGTAGTCTGCGCCGGCGGCTGGGTTATACGCGCCGGCATCAGCATCGCCAACCACCCACACCCCAGGGGCTGTCAAGTCGTAGTAACCGTCTGTCCAGCCAGGGGGAGTGCTCGTGCTAGTGCCGTCGGCCAACACCGGGTTCTCGAAGCCGGGGTTGACGATTGTCACCGCAGTCAAGGTCAAGGCAGGTTTGATAATCGTAACTGTTGGATCGTTAACGTCAGCGCTAGGATCGAATACAGCGCAAGGATCATCCGCACTCCAGAGATATGTCAAGCTCGTCCAGTCCGACCCGGGCGCTTCAACAATGTTCGGATCCAATAGTACACCTTGGCCTGACCAGCTAATCATGTCCACGCCGGCATCCACATCGGGAGCGTTCGCATCAGCAGGGCCGATAGTCTCGTTAGTGAGTCCGTAGAGATGGTAGGTGCCGGTTTGGTCGTCCGCCAGGTCGATAATAATTTTGATTTTACCACTTGCATCTGCTTGATAAACGTAGCTCATCGCCCATGAAACATCCCCGGATAGCCCCGGAGGGGTGAGAGCCGCACGATTCTGGTCGATCTTTGGTGTCGTAAACTCCACCGAACCGTCACTGCCCACGTCGTAGCCGGCGTAGAAGGTGCGGAATGCGCTTTCATAGTCCCAGGCACGCTCGTACAGCCGGACGTCGTATAGCCAACCATTGGCCAGTCCCGTCAACTCAATGTACGCCAGATCGGGTCCGTTGTATCGCATATCTGTGAACACGCTCGCAATGTTGCCGCTGACGGCAGGAGGGGTGTTACCTCCGTGCTTGCTGGGCCCGTAGGTTCGAGTGCCCGAGTTTGACCGCCCGCCTGCGGCGACATTGATGTCAGTGGTGAACACAACGCCGCCGACCGTCGCTGCGCCGCTGCTCCCAAAATCAATCGCGTGCGTATACGTCTTCTCAGCACTGATGCCCGAATCGGCATCATTAGTGACCTGGACATAACTGATGTCCCCCGCGTTGGCCGACGTGGCCGCCAGGCCGACGATTGCCATCACCACGGTGGCGAGGGTCAATACGGTTCTGATTCGTTTTTTCGTAGTCATGATTTACTCCTGTAAAAATTAAGTAAGAATAAATTAAATATAAACAACAACCGGGTCAGTCCGTTTTGCTCTCACACGAGTAAAACGTTATCTGGCGCCTGCTAAGACTGTCAAAACTGTTTTACCTCTTCTGTTTTTCATAATACTAACTCCTAAAAAATGAACCATCATCTCCAGTTTATACGGTGAGAAACATAATCTCATTCCCCATTACTTGGTTAAACCCCATTCGGGGTCTTCTACAGAGCACCGCAAGTTAACTAAAAGGCCTGCCTTTACCTTTACCCACAAGACAAGAGTTTTGGAGAGTGCAGAATAATATCTTTGGCGGTTCACCACTTCAACTCCATCCGAATTTTTGAGATTTAACGCTTATCCCGGCTCAACCCACAGTCTCAGTCCAGGCCAAATCGCGCCAAACCCACATTACCATATTACCAAATATCATTTCAAAAAAGCAAGAATTATTATGAACTTAAGGCCCAAAAGCTGTTTTTTGTCTTGGGGGGGGGTAAGCACTTAACAGGCAAGCACTTACAGTGATTCGGGCCAACCGAGAAAAAAATAGAAAAAACGTTCCGTGCCCCCCCAAACAGCCCCGGAATCCCGCGCCAAATCGGCTATAAACACGGCGGTCCAAACGAAGGGAGCTTCTCTTCGGCCGTAACCGTTCCGGCCGCTTTGTCTATCTTGCCCTTCTGGCAGTACCACTGTCCTAAGGCCACCCTGGCGGATTCGATATACGATATACGATATATTTATCCAGCGGCTCTTGGCCGGACGATATACGCCTCACCACAAAATTCACTTGACATCCAACTCTCTTCCGGGTATAATGCCTATCCAACTAATAATCAATAGCGAGTAGTCAATAGTCGATAGTGAATAGCAAATACTAAATACTAAATACTAACCCCTAACCACTAACCCGAACCAACATAACCGATTATCGGACAAGCAGTTATGAACAGAGAAACCAACAGTCAAAACACCCATACCAATGATCTTATCTGCCTATAAGCCGTCAGGTCCCTTGCGGGGGCAGCGTCGCGATTCCCCAATTTTCCACTTTCCACTCTCACCATGGCTACCACCGCCCCAAATCAAACCTCCCATCCCGCCAACGCGGGATTTCCAATCCATCGCGAATCTGTCTTCCGCCTTCTGTCTTCTGTCTCCTGTATTCTGTCTCCTGCTCTCTACATTTGTAGAGAGAACTCTACAAATCGCCCCTTTTTTATGCAAAACAAACCCAAATCTCAAAAGGACAAAATCAATGCAACCTCCTTTGTCGCAAAGGATTACGATAATAAACCACCCCGCCCAACTCGAAAAAGACAAACCCAAAACAAACCCAAACGAACCCAATTTCCGAAAAGCCAAAAATGAACTTAACCTTCTATTCAACAAAGGATTATGACAATAAACCGCGCTTTCGGGCTCCGGGAAAACAAACCCAAAACAAACCCAAAACGAACCCAATTTCCTCTGCCCCAAAGTCCCCACCCCTCCCAATTACCCACCCCCCGCGATACGCAATCCTACCCTGAGCGAAGTCGAAGGGACGAAATACAAACCCAATCCTATTCCCTTATCGAAGAACAGAATGGTTACCCAAAACAGGAGCGCACAAGATGAGCCTAAAAAGGAACTTACACCCCGCCGGAAACAAATTTCACTCCCATCCGGCAATATGTCTGGCGGATAAATCCGGCATCCCCGGCGGCACAAGATTTATGAAGACAGACCCCTTTATTTGCTCTTTTTCCATTTGGCATCTGCGTTTTTCTATATTATGTTTTATGTAGAGACAAACAGGAACGACCGGCTGGGGGCCGAGACCGATTCAGTGTTGCATATTGGAAGGGAGATAATGAGAGGTTGGAGAACGAAATTCCTTTTTTTGCTGATCGTCTATTTTGCAGGTTTTGCAACTGCAATCTATATCCTCGCGCCGACACCCGAAGATCAAGCCAGCCGCCCCGGCGCAAAAGGATTCCTAAATTCGTGCGTCAAATCCGGGGATTTCGTAGAGTCTTTCAATTCAGGAATGCACAAGGCCGTTGATTTCGGCAAGGACGCTGCGCTGCGGGTGGCCAAGTTCGTCAAAGAACAGATTAACGAGAGGCAGCTTCGGGCTAAAGGTTAGTGCCCGGCACGACCAAGCCGGTGCAATTGTCTTAATTGATTGCTAACGTGTTTCCGTACATAGGCAGTGGGAAAACTCTTCGGAGGGGGGTGTATATGCAACACTGTTTGGCCGTGGGCCGCCGGGGGCCCACGGCCTCCATTTTATCGCCCGAAACCTACAACCTCCCCCTCAGAAATCTGAAGCTGACCGCCTTTGAATATAATACAGCCATAAGTATTGATGTAACGATAATACAGCACAATTGGTCATTCCCGCGAAGTACGTGTTTAGCCGGATCCAATTTGACCGTCGCACGGCCATCTTGGCCGTGGTTTCACGCCCTTCAAGCCCGTCCCCTCGCAGCAAGCCACTGACTCTCTCGTCTGGCTAAACACGTACTCCGCGAAAGCGGGAATCCACGCTTTTGAGCAACTACCCAGACGTGAATAAGCCCAAATAAGCCGGTTTTGTACCTACAAAGATGACGTGCACCCCCGCACTGCCCCGTATGCCTCAACCCCCACCTGTACGTCTGGTCGTTGCGGTAGTTGCCGGAGAGCTTGGCGACTGCACGGATTGCATCCGCAGGGCCTCACAGATCGATTGGCCCCCTTGCCTTCAGGCGGTGTAGGTTGAAGCGGCGGTGGTTCCGCCCCCGCCTTTCGTTTCGATGCACATTGCCCGTCTTGAACCCCTTCAAACGTACTTGACCATCGACGCACAACCATTCTCGTGGTAAAAGGCTATGCCTTAATATTAGGTACTACCTCATGATATTGGTAAGGAATAACAACAAAATTGGGCAGA
>CAYWOD010000244.1:0-4943 GCA_964459805.1 uncultured Pirellulales bacterium | reverse complement strand
GTGGCCGTCATTGAAGACTACGTTTTGGCCGTCCTGCTGGTGGATGAGTGAGTTGGCTTGTTTGAGCGTTTTTCCGGCGCCACCGGGGTCGAAGGCGGCCAGGTCGCTTGGAGGCCTGACGGGATAGCCGGGAGCCTCGAGCCAGGGGCTTCTGTCTGCAGCGACGGCCATGCCGGGCGGGTTTGTCGGCCGGAGGGGGTAAGGGCCATACGGGAGATGGTATGCGTAGCTGACGTGGTCTGAAGGATTGGGGCCAAAGTCCCAGAGGTCAACGAGCTCTCTGTTGCGAACGCCGTAATCAGCGGGGATGAACTCGGTCGCGCTGGTGTCGGTGGGGCACATAAAGAACTCCGGGGGAGCGTCGGAGTGCTTGACAAGCAGGTAGAAAGAGGCGGAGATGCTCGCGGCTCCAGGGCCGTCGTCAAGGGCGAAGGCTTCGGCGCGATTGTCGGCATGCCAGTTGGGCGTTGTGCCCCAGATGGAGTTCGGGCCGGCTGCACGGGGAAAGTAGTCGTCGTAATCGTTGGAGTAGATGAACATTGCCTGTCCGATTTGGCGGAGATTATTGGCGCAGGCAGCTCGAATGCGGTTGTCCCTTGCCCTTTTGAGGGCCGGGAGCAGAATTAGTATCAGCAGCACGATGATCGCAATTGAAATGAGCAGCTCAGTTAGTGTGAGGGCCTTTTTCATCATTTGCCAGCCTTTAGTGGCGGGTCGTGGAGGAGGAGGGAGTCGTTGGGGTCTGCGGGTTGGCTGGTTAGGGTTGGGGGCCTGCCTTTCTTGATGTCGGAGCCTTTCCAGGAAGTGTAGATATTGTCGTCGTTGACGGCGCAGAAGGATTGTTTTTCAAAGCTTGTGTGGCCGTCCATAAACAGGACGTTTTGCCCGTCTTCCCGGTGGAAGATTGTATTGCCGGCCTTGACTGCTTTTCTGTCGCCGGTGGGGTCGAAACGGTCGAATTTTCTCGGTTTAGCTCCCGGGGACGGCAGCCAGGGGTTTCTGTCGGCGGCGACGGCCATTCCAGGTTCAGAGGAGATGGTGAGGGGATATGGGCCGTAGGGGATGTGATACGTGTAGCTGCAGTGCTTTGATGGGTCGGGGCCGAAGTCCCAGAGGTCGATGAGCTCCTTGTTGCGAACGCCGTATTTGGAGGGGATGAACTCTTTGACGCCGGGATCTTTGTCGCAGTTGAACGACTTGGGGGTAGCCTCTTCATATTTGACCAGGAGAAAAAGGCTTGCGGAGATGCTTGCCTGGCCCGCCGAACCTTCCGTTAGGCCGAATGCCTCAGATCGAGTATCGGCCTGGAAGTCTGGTGTGGCGCCCCACTTGGAGTTTGGGCCGGCTACGCGGGGCAGCTCATCGTCGTAATCGTTGGAGTACATTAGCATCGCCTTTCCGATGCCGGCGAGGTTTGTACCGCAGACGAGTCGGTAGGCTGTCATCCGAGGTCTGCGCAGGGTTACGTGGGCGGTAGTCAGGAAGAATGCGACGATGGGGACTGCGATTCCTGTTGCAGCGAAGCCTTTGCCGGTGAGTCGGCCATAGCTCTTTTCGATGCAGACAAGGGCGATCGCGCCAAGCAGGACGGCCAGCGCTGCTGAGACAAAGCAAGCAACAGCGATAATCGGCAGCAAAGAATTCAGGTACCCGAATTTTTGCATTGCGGCTATGCTGTAGAGTAGGAGGCAAGGCAGGCTCAGGACGCCAAGGATGCAAGAGGCGACGGCGAGCTTGGAGATTCTGATGTCGAGGTCTTGCGGTGTTGCAGAGGATGGGGGCAGCGGGCTGCCGCAGGCGGTGCAGGTTTGGGCGTCGTCTGGGTTTTGTTGGTTGCATTTTGGACAGTTCATTTTTGTTCTCGCTCTATTGCTCGTTGTTTTTTAATAGGTCCGGTCGGTATTTTTTTGTTCTTTCGAGGGCCTGGTCTTTTCGCCACTGGGCTATTTTTGCGTGGTCGCCGCTGAGGAGTATATCGGGGACCTTCATATCTCGAAAGGTTTCGGGTCTGGTATATTGGGGATACTCGAGTCCGCCTCCGACGGATTCGCTGAATGAATCATCTTTGGGTGAATCCTCGTCGCCGAGCGCTCCGGGGAGCAGGCGTACGACGGCGTCGATGAGGACCATTGCTGCGAGCTCTCCGCCGTTGAGAATATAGTCTCCGATGGAGATTTGCTCGGCGTCGAGGCCGATGCGTATTCTCTCGTCGAAACCCTCGTATTTTCCTGCGATGAGGATGAGGCGACTCTCCCGGCTTAGTTCGAGTGCTTTTGCCTGGTCGAATTTTCGGCCCTGGGGCGTGAGCAGGATGAGGCGGGGTTCTTCGGGTGATAATTTGCGGACGTGGTCGATGCAGTCGAAGACGGGGCCGGGCATCATGACCATTCCGGGGCCGCCGCCGTAGGGCTTGTCATCGACCTTTCTGTAATTGTCGGGGGCGAAATCTCTTATATTGGCCAGAACAATCTCGATGATGCCCGCATCTCGAGCCCTTTTCAATATGGAGCAGCTCAGCGGGGACTCAAACATTTCAGGAAAAAGCGTAAGAATATCAATTCTCATCTGACTGCTGCTTCAAATTGGTTCGTAGAGTTTTTCCGGCCTTTTGCCGAGTGTGTTGGCGAGCGTGCCGAGTTTTTCTATTGTGCATTCGATTCGGTCGCCGGCTTTGAGGTAGTCGCCGGTGGCCATGCCGACGCCGGACGGCGTGCCCGTGGCGATGACGTCACCGGGCTCGAGCGTCATAATCTGGCTGAGGAACGAAACGATATCAGCGACGGGGTAGATCATTTGGGAGGTGTTGGCGTTCTGGCGAGTCTGGCCGTTGACGGTGAGCGTCATATTGAGGTTCTGGACGTCGTCGATTTCGTCGGCGGTGAGCAGGTACGGGCCCATCGGGCAGAAGCCATCGGCCCATTTGCCGTTGAGCCAGTCGTAGAACTTGTCCCAGGGGCGCTCGGCGCGATTTTTGGCGAAGGTGACCGTGCGGGCCGAGACGTCGTTTGCGATGGTGTAGCCGGCGATCACGCCCGGGGCATCGGCGGCGCTTATGCACTTGGCGTCTTTGCCGATTACCACGGCCAGCTCGATTTCGTAGTCTATGGTCTCGCTGTAGGCCGGCCAAGGTATCTCGTCACCGGGGCCGATTACGGCGGTGGCCGGCATGAGGAACGGCCTGGGCACGGTCGTCAGTCGCGGCGAATCGGACAGACCGAGCTTTAGCCCTGCCTCTTTGATGTGCTCGGCGTAGTTGCCCGCTAATGCGAGCACTTTGCCCGGGCGCCGGATGGGGGCTAGGAGCCTGACCGAACTTAGCAGTATCGAGGCCCGGGCGGATTCGACCAAGTCGGCGAGCTTTGCAAGGCAGGATGGGCCTTGCTGGAGGATCTCCTTTACGCTCCGCGGCGGGTTCGGCCCCTCCCACGCCGACGAAATATCAATTATCGCACCGTCGGTTAGTATTCCGCAAGAGGTGCAGTTGTTCCTGGAATAGGTAATCAGTTCCATTTGTTTGCCCTTATCGTAATCCTGAAGGTTTGGCCCGGCAATAGTAGCAAAAATAGCTTGAAATTGCAGTAGGAAAAGTTTTAATATGTTTTGGCTCAAGCAGAAGCAAGGCGTGCCCCGATTTTAGTTATGGGGGGTTGGTTGTGTATTTGCTTGAGGTGTAAGATGGCTTTTTCTGTTGGAATGCTGAAAATGACGCTTAGGGACCTGTGGGCTGGGACGAACAATTGGCTGCGGTCGCACGGTCTTTCTCGTCAAGGCGATTACGGGCCGGAGGTGGATGATGAGGGGCTGATCAGCCAGAACGCCGACTCGTCCGAGTCGGGCGAGGCCCCGGCCGAGGAAACTTCTGAGCAGAACAATAATAGTGTTGTGGTCAGGCCCTCCGGGCCGGACGATAGGGCCCAATCGCTCGAAAAGGTGCAGGAGGGTTTCAACAGGCTCATCGACCAATTGCAGGGGATTAACGAGCATCTGGATCGGCAGGTGTCGCAGCACACCGAATTGATGGGGCGAATTGAAAAACTGCCGCAGTGGCTCGAGACGTTTCCGAGTGTCGTGGAGAACCAAAAGCAGATAACCGAGCAGCTTTTGGAACAGCTAAAAGCCAGCGCTGCAAAGCAGGAGCGGTTTATGGGTGCTGTTGAGAAGATCCCGACCGAGACGGGCAAACAAACCGATGCCTTGGTCAATATCGATCACCAGCTTGCGGCGGCGGCTGATACCGACGTGCAGATGGCCGAGAGCTTCAATAAATTCAACCAGACCTTAGACAAGCTGGACCAGAGCACCCAAGGCCAGACGGACGGTATATTGCAGATGAGCAAGACTTTTGCGACGAGCGACCGATACCTCAAGTACATCATCTCGAAGCAGAATAAACGGTTTATGTGGGTGTTTGTCTCGGCGATAAGCGTCTGCGTGGTTGTTATTCTGATTCTGACCGGCATCATCATTTACTTGAAGCCGTAGGGCGGAGAGAACTATAGCCACGAAGGCACAAAGGCACAAAAGTCGCGGAGGTCAGTTGTTGTCAGTCAGCCAGTGCAGAGCGATAAAGAAGAAATCTTTAAAGTCAACGACGCAGTCGCCGTGCCGGCGACGGCTAAACGGGGGTGAAAATTTTGGATTTTTTCGGTTGACGCGGGGTGGATGGCCTGGTATAGAGTGGTTGGTTCGTTCTTTGACAAGGGAATAACCTAACTTGCAGGCCCCGGGGCTGTGTGCTCCGGGATAGTCAAACGGGAACGCGGTTAAAATCCGCGACGGTCGCGCCGCTGTGTGCGTCTGTCCCGATTCGGAGTCGGGAATCCGAGAGACATTTCTTTGGTTCGCAAACGCAAAAGGAGGAGCGTTTGCGGGCCGACCCACTGTTCGCATTAGGTGGATGGGAAGGGGTCTCGAGGTAAGGCGCAAGTCAGAAAACCTGCCTG
>CAYWOD010000243.1:0-4959 GCA_964459805.1 uncultured Pirellulales bacterium | reverse complement strand
CATAAGTAGAGAGTTCTCGACATAAGTAGAGCTGCCTTATAGGCAGATAAGATCATTGGGGTGGGTGTTTTGATTGTGGGTTTGTTTTGCATAATTGACTCATAGCCACAAAGGCACTAAGGCGCGAAGAAAATTTGGACAGGATAACAGGATTGAACGGATATTAGCCACGAATCCATTCGACAAGCTCAGGACAGGTTTACACAAATTAGCACCAATTTACTTAATCGGGGAGAACGCGGATTTTCGCGGAGGGTTCTGCTCTTTGAAGCTGAGTGAAACGGTTCATTGGTTAATTGGTTAAATGGTAAATTGGGTAAATGGGATTTCACATCCGGTATTGAGCTTTCGGATGAGGTGGAGTCTTTGGATCTCGAGTATTGTTTTGTAAAGGCTGTGCTCTATTCTGCGTTCGTACATGAGGAGTCGTTCGAGCACCCTTGCATTTGACAGGTCGTTTATGGCGGCACGGCCGAGGGCTAAAGGATCGTCTGAGGGGGGTTTGGCGGGGTTTGCCAGAGGAGGGAATTTGAAGGGAAGCGATTGGGTGAGCCTGGCCAACGGGTTAGAGCTATTACGCTCGAGCATGGCGTCGATGGCCTGGTTCTGGAAGCGGACGGCGCGTTTTAGGCGCCAAGAGAGGGAGATAACGCGGTGTGCGAGCATTGATTCGATAGGGGTGAGTGGGTTTAGCTCGGCGAGTATTTGGTCTGTGTAGAGGCGGTAGTCGGTCTGGGATTCGTCGGCGATTATGGGCTGATGGGCGGATAAGCCGTGTTTGAGGGAGTTTTGTGAGGCGATGGTCTTGCCGCGGGGGGTGGATGGGCCGGTGGATTTTAGGGCGTTAAGACGGTTTGCCTTGGTTTGAGCGGTTGTAGCCATGATTGGACCCTCCTGCTTTAGTATTTAGTATTTAGTATGAAGAACGGTCTATTAGTTCGATAGGCATTATACACGGAAAAGAGTTAGGTGTCAAGTGAATTTTTGAGAAATTTTGAGAGTTTTGGGGCAATGCTGGTATTTGATATGGGAGCTGTCCGATGGCCGAATTGAGAGTTGACAAGGAATAATCGGTAGTTGATAATGCCATCGTTCCCGGGAAGGCGGGGACAATGATGAATAATTGCGTTAAAGGCCCGGGTGGCGGAATAGGCAGACGCGCTAGCTTGAGGGGCTAGTGCCCTTAGGGGCGTGCTGGTTCGACTCCAGTCCCGGGCATATTTTATGCGCGTAGGTAAGCCCTTCGGGCGATATGCTTTGCCGATAACGTGTTTTTGACCGAAACGGAGATGGGAGCAAGAAAGCGGCTGGCGAAGGCCAGGTGTGGCAACCTGGCCAGCTATTATGGCTCTCATTCAATAAAGTTGGTAACTTTTTTGAGGATTTTCTTGCAACTGTTTTGAGTTTAACGCTTTAAGCCTCCGGCATAGTGTGATATAATAGCGTTGCTCTCGCGCTGGATAAGGCAACGCAGGAGTGCGAGCTGAGCACCGCGAGAGGGCCATAGGGCATGGGTTGGTCTCCTCTGTGGTGCCAACCCTTTACAATGATGCCGGTGGCTGTAATGCGATAAACTCCAGCCTCGTAAAAGGCTGTTTTCAGGAGGAGGGAACCAACTTTTTTGCAGTTGAGGCAAAAAATTTAGCTTTCTTTCTGAGTATGTGCGGTTTGGTCATTCTGTCAATGGCTATTTTTTATTTTGGCCTGACATATTCTTGATTTTTGCCCTCAGTGCTGCCGTGCAGGGTCAAACTCACCCAGACGGGTATTGGAGGTAGGCTTGACCCGAAAAAGCCTCTGAAAAGTACAACGACATTAGCATCAGCTCTCGTCTTTGCAATCGAGGTGTTTGAGAATTGCAAAGTATTCGTCCTTTAGCTGCTGCGTATCCCATCGTTGACACGTTCTGATGTGAGCAACAAGCTGATATACCAAGTGAACGCAGGGTTCCTGCAGCGAATGAATTGCAATATGGTCGGTGCCAAGGTCACCCAGGGACACCAGCTCGTCTCCTTCCTCCCTCAGGGTATCTCCTAAAACCATCAGGTCTGGATGTATTCCACGGTGGAAGGGACTATAAAGCAATCGGTACATGTCTTTATAGTTGTCTGCGGCTTGATGCGGTATCTCATCAATCCGACGCCAGAAGTTAGGTGCGCGACGTTCTCCTATAGACTTTATCAGAGTTGTGACTTCTTTGATTTCTTTCCGGAACGCATCCTTGTCTTCCTCAGGGATATTATGCGCCTCGACTGTGCGTTTTAGAAGTTTTTTCCGTTCAACGTAACTTTGCTTTAACCAACGTCTTATCTTTATGTCGGGGTCTGGCTCAATGAGAGACCAGCATGTCGTCAGAGTGAGTTCTGCCAGAACACGTAGCAAACCCATTGCTGGCAGTTGGTATTGTGTGTTAATCAAATCGAGGATTGCTCTACAATATGTATGCGCTACAGGTATAACGGAAAGACAGAGAATATTTACTGGTGTGGCTGCTAAGCCTGCGTCGACACATTTGTCGTGTGTTTCTTGCAACCATTTATCAACCGTTCTTGCTACCAAATCATGCATAATTTTTCTCTAATATGGCAAACTTTTCGTTTCCGAATAGTACTAACGCTCCGACTTAATGGCAAGGTTTTTGTGAGGCGTGGAAGCATGTGGTTGGTAAGATGCCTTGGTCTTGGAGGCAAGAGAATTCGAGTCTGTGGGGAAGCGGATTATGGATTTGGATGTACCGCAAAAAGACCTTCATCAAGGTCTGACCCGACGAGATAAGGATGGCTTCGATGAAGAAACTGATCGCGGCCAAGAGAACAACGCTTGTCGTGTGCTTGCTGTTCTGCGCCAACGCTTAGGTCTTTAGTACCCTAATCTCCCCCGGCAGTCCTTCCGCATCCTGTGCAGATCCTCTGTGCCCTGTCAATGACTCGGGGCATAACCCAGTTTCCCCCAGCAGCCCCTCTGCATCCGGTACAAATCCTGAAAGCCTGCGTGTGTTGTGGGCGCCCACCTGGTGTCGGGAGGCGAGTCTTCCACGTTTCTGGCATGCTTTATCGTATCAGTGCCTTTCCACTTCCAGTGCTCGGCGTGCCCATCTGCAAACGCGACGTTTGTCCCATCTCCGTGTCGGACAGGAGGGCTATCAAACCATGTTTCATCAAGATACCAAACAGCATAAGCATCCGCTGTCATGCGACCTTCGTCGATAAAAACGAGTCTCAGGCCCGGTGCCGGGCTATAAATCTCCGTCCTGTTCTTTATGTGTGCGCCCTTGATTCCTTTGACCCAGGTATGTTCGACGGCATTCATAGAGAACATAATCGAGTATGTCAGCATCTCTCCGGGCCGACCGGTCGGGCACTTATAGACATCGACATTCCTAAGATAAGGCCACAACGCGCCGTCCTTGAGCCCTTGCAGTTCAGTGTCCCATTCTGGGGGAAGCGCATCGACCCAGGCCAGCTCATTTGCGTGGACGCACCAGTCGTATCGGGTGGGAGGGATGTTGCTATACCCAGCGGCGCCGTTGACGAGCTTCTCATCGTTCTCGTCGGCGTACATACCCCAGGCGAGTATCAACTGCCTGCAATTGCCGAAGCAGACGGCCCGTTTGCCGAGCTCCCTTGCTCTTTTGAGTGCCGGCATCAATATCGCCATGAGCAGCGCGATAATAGCGATTACCACCAATAGTTCTACCAGCGTGAACGCGGTCGCGGATATTCGGCTTTGCCGGTTGGAGCAGCCCCTTTTGCACTGGATGAGAGCCTTTGCTTTGTTCACAATAATTCTCCTTAGTCTCGAGGAAATATCCTATCGATAGCACTCTATTAGGATTCACAAAAGACCGCTTGTGTTCCTCAGATTTTGCCCTTTTCGCATTATTTTACCATATTTTGCTCAGCGGAGTCAACTGATACTACCAAACCGGCCCTGCAAATTCAACTGTTTTAGGTCCATCAGCCCCCGGCCGAAGCCAGATATGTGACAGTTTTGCGTGCCACCGTCTTGGTGAATCCGGCTTTGAAGGGCGGGCTGTCCGACGGACCCCAAGCGGAGATGAAAAGGTCGAAATAGCCCGCGAGTCGGCTCCTGTGTTGGGTTCGGTAGTGTGGGCTCTGCTCACCTTCAAGTGTGTCATTGCGAGCGAAGCGAAGCAATTTCCGCGTTTCAAAAACCAGAGATTGCCACGTCCCGGCGCGCCGGGACTCGCAATGACAACTCATCGAATGACGATTTCTGTAGGGTTGGCTGTGCGCAGCTTAGAGTCTGAGGAAAAAGAGTTGCCGGCCCCGTAGTCAGCCGGTAGAATGCCAGGGAGATAGTATGAACAACCAACGGGAACTTCTTATCAAGGAAGGAGAAACAGATATGGGTGACAAGGGGAAAAGAGATAAAGGCAAAAAGGAACAACAGAAAAAGGCCAAGCTTAATCCAAAGGAAAAGCGAAGATTGAAGAAAGAAAAGAAGAATAGATAAATGCCCAGTGGTGTTCGCAGTGAAGGTCGGTGCGCTTTGGCCGGAGTTTATGCAGTCTGTATAAGCACGCTTATCCTTAGAGAGGAATATATGAAACGTTTTTTGAAAGGACGACTTGATCTAGCAAAAGCTCTTTCGTCGGACGTGCCTGGCGCAAGCTATGCAGATGTCGTTCTCATCATTACGGCGATTCTCTCCGCGTGCGCATCCTTGCGTTGGCCGGGGCGAGGGATAGACAAAAAACGGTTCATTGAGCTTCTTGTTCTGCATTCGCCAGAGGATTTCCACACTTCATGGGTCAGCATACCTGCTCTCATTAACAAAAGGATAATCTCCGAAGAAGAAACACCATATAAAGGAGGTAATTCTCTTCGCATATTTCGTGGCGAAGAAATAGATCTTTCCCTGGATAAAGCAAGTATGCAATAGCCTAACCCGGACGAGCCGGAACCAAAGAGGGTTAGATAAAAGGCTGGCGCCTTA
>CAYWOD010000242.1:0-4969 GCA_964459805.1 uncultured Pirellulales bacterium | reverse complement strand
ATCTTGCCCTGAGCGAAGTCGAAGGGACGCAATACGACATACGAAATACGAAATACGAAATACGACATACGACATACGAAATACAAACCCAATTCCAAAGGCATTTACTATGGCCGGTCACCTATTATGCTTTCCTATCTTAACTTTTTTATTCGTTTTCCGCCCGCCCTGCCGTAGCCATCGTATTCGTAGCGTTCGAGGACCGGGCCGTCGGCAAGTTAGTCCTATTTTGGGATTGACGTGGCGCCCGGGCGGTTGTTATTCTTGGCCGAACGATTCTCAAATACCCGGATGTTGGAGCCGTTTTGTCTTGGAGACCGACCTCGGCATGGAACAAGGGATGTATGAGCTGGTAGAGAAAATTCTGTGGGCGACGACCTTTATCGCCATCGGCGGGACGCTGGCGCTCATGTTCTTTCTGATCTTCGCGCAGAGCATTTTCGGCTCAAAGACCACACATTCTCAGATCGACAGGCTGCTCAGCCGGACGCAGCAGATGAACGAACAGTTGAGACAAATCGCACAGCATTTGAAAAAACAAGGGCACCACCCCCGAGAGGAAAAGGACGAGGCGACGATAGACGAGGGCGGGAAGGACGAGAAGACTACTGAGGGTCGGATAGACTACGATAGACCCACCGACGGAAACCAACGTCGAGATATTGATGGAGATTGAGTATGCAGGTTAAGATTGACAAGGCGCCGATAGAGGGAGTCATTGTGGTTAAGCCGGACGTGTTCGAAGATGAGCGTGGATTTTTTATGGAGGTTTTTCGCAAAGACCAATTCGAGGAGGTCGGTCTGCCGGGGAATTTTGTCCAATTGAATCATTCGGCCTCTGCTAAGAACGTTGTGCGGGGTCTTCATTTTCAGTGGGCCCCTGCGATGGGCAAGCTGATGCGGGTGACTTCGGGGATGGCGTTTTTGGCGGCGGTGGATATCAGGAAGGGTTCGCCGACTTTGGGTAAGTGGTTCGGCGTTGAAGCCTCGGCCGAGAATAAGATTCAATTGTGGGCGCCGGCGTGCTTTGCGAGAGGCTTTTGCGTGCTGTCGGATTCTGCTGAGATTCAATATCTGTGTACGGGGATTTACAATCCCAAGGGCGAATCGGGGATACTCTGGAACGACCCTGAGATCGGTATCGAGTGGCCCGTGAGCGATCCGGTCCTGTCCGAGAAGGACAAGAACGCGCAAACACTGGCCCAGTGGCTGGAGACCGAAGAATCCAACCACTTCCAATACTAACGTTTCTTCGGAAAGCTCAGCTTGTCCAACGGATCGGTGCGGCGTTTGTTTTCCTGCTCATCGGTCCAGCCGTTGTTGTCGTCGTCGGGGTCGGGATGATTGCCCCGGCCGTCGTTGTCGATATCAGGCGGGCCGTCCGCCGTGACCAGAAGGGCAAGATCGACAGCGAATTCGGGGGCTTCAAACGTATTCGCCCCTTTAGCTGCGTTGACGGTTCCAAGAATCTCTGCACTGGAAAGGCATATTATCTTGTTTTTTTAACAAGTTTCTGCACGACAACCTTCATAACCGATTCAATACCAATATCTTATGTTCGGCTCGTTGTTTTTCTCCGTAGTCCGCTTTTCGCCGCCTTCACCCCAAGCAAGAGGCGGCGAAAAAAAAGGCGAAGGCGAAAAACATTCGCCGGATTCGCAAAAGCCGATCTTCATCACATTTTGGTTGCGGCTGAGCGAAGCCAAGCCGCGCCAAGTTCTCAGGCGAGTACCAGTATCCTTTGGCGGTCTTGGGCACGTTGAGAGTAATCTTCACGCCTTTTGCCGGTTGCGTGTGGTTGTCGAAGTGGTGCAGATAAACGCCGGCCCGCTCTGGTGAGGCCAGGGCATAGGCGCGGACGGCGTGCGGGTTGGAAACCGTCACGGGAACTATGCGAACATTCTTGTCGAGGCGGTACGCGAAATCCTGCATAGCTCGCACGTATTCGCGCTCTTTGGGGCCCAGCCATATATTCATAAAATGGCCGTCTCTGGCGTAGCTCGTATTCCAGAAGATAAAGGCGATCTCGTTGAAAAACGCCGGCCAGTTTCGGATGCGCATCCGCAGGGCCGAGCGGGTGTCCCACACGCCGCCGACTCCGAGCGGACCATTTCGCCTGTCCACGTGATTGCCCTGCTCACCGACGACGACGGGCTTATTGTGCTTTTTCCAGCCCTTTGCACAGCGAGGCCATTGCGCTCAAAAGTACCGTAGCAGGTATCAGTGTAATTTTCGATGCCATTGTTTCATCTCATTTGAATCGCCTCTGACGCATCCGGCAGGCAGGCCGGCGATTTTCTGGTCATGCCTTTTCCCAGTAGTGGCAGGACTTCGGAAGCCTGGGCGGGCCCGTAGTTGAAGACTGTAAAACCGCCCGTACCGAGCCGGCGGGTAATGTTTATCTGCTCGATGAGCTTGCAGATATCTGTTGGGTCGGGCCAGACGCCCAGGCCGATGCCGGGATAGCAGGGCACTTTGCCCGTCCAGGTGAGCTGCTGGGCGACCATGCGGTGGAACTGGCTGTTAGACGCCGTGTAGTCCATCGGGCAGACGAAGTCGAGGTATCCCTTGTCGCACCAGAGCTTCCAGTCCTGGCCGATGGAATTCCGGTCAGCCGGCCAGTTTCTAAAGACCGCGGCGGATATTTTGATATCGGGCCTGATTTGCTTTGCCCGTTCGGCGACGGCGGCCACGACGGAAGTAATCTGTTGCCGTCTGAAATCGAGCCATTTTTCCCTCAGGCTGTTATTGTTTCGCACATCGCCCGGCCAGTTGCCCACTGCCCTGCCAATGGTCTTTTCAAAGCGCTGCCGGCAGCCTTTACAGAAGCAGCCGTCTTTGCCCGGATAGCGGATGTAATCAAAATGCAGCCCATCGACATCGTACTTGCGGGCGACTTCGAGCATTGACTCGATCTCGAGCTTCTGGTTGTCCGGGTGAGAGGGACACAGCCAACGGTCGTTTTCCGAGCCGTCGTAGCTAACCTGCGTTCGCCCCTGCGTCTTCATACCGGCCACAAACTTCTTATCCGTTGCCCAGCCCATATTGTAATTGACCTTCCAGATATGGCACTCGACGCGGTGCTTTTTGCAGGCGGCCAAGCAAAGCCGGATTTGGTCGCCCTTTTCCTCGACCGCTTCGGCCGTGGGTAAAACGTTACTCTCATAGAAGGCCACGCCGCCCCAGAGCATATTGGGCAGTATAGCGGTAAAGCCGTTCTCGGCCAGCCGCTCGATGGCCTGGTCCCAGGTCAAACCGGCCACGCCGAACGCGCTGTGACACCAGAACGCGCGGTGCTCATCGGCCAGAGGCTTTTGAGCCAGGCAATATGCCTCAATCATAGACTCCCGGGCCTTTTCCGACGTGAAGATGGCCTGCGAGAACTTACCTCCCGACAGCAAACACACTGCTTGTTCCCGAAGCTCGCCGGCCTGTCCGAGGACCGATCGAGCAGAGTCAGTGCCGGAAGCGAGATCTCTTATGCTCCGCCTGGCTGAACTGAAATCATCGTACGGACCGAACCGGCCGATTTGGTCGATACGGTTTCCGGCTGCTTCGCGCCACAACTGCGGTGCGAGGTTGCCGACCATAGCCAAGAGCAGTTGCAGTTTGTTGGCCGCGTCGTCGGCGAGCAGAACGTGTGTCAGGTACGCGCAGTTGTCACTGACGATTACGGCGGGCTGGGCGGTGGACTGTCCTTTGTTGTTGTACCACAACGCCGCGACGCGACTTCGTCCTTCGACGGCCGAGGCCTGCTGTATGTTCCACGAGACCTGGCCTGTTGTGCTCGGCATCCCCTCAAGCGCCCGCTCACAAGGGCGAATGGAGGCGAACCAGCCCGGATACTTCTGACGAACGTGCGGACCCTTTCGGATACCGACGACCGGTTCAAGGCGATTCGGCAGAGTGTAGCACACTATCATCTTACCGCCGGCCCGCAGAAACTCAGCAATTTCGTCTGCAACATCATCGGGCATATTCGGATTGTACGGCAGAATGATGAGCTTGGTTCCTTTGAGCCTTTCCGCTGTGACGTCCAGGTCACTGACGACGACATACGACAGGCCCGCTCGGTCGAGAAACCCGGCAACGATCTCGGCGTATTCTTTGACAGCTCTTGCTTCGTCAGGCGCTGCACTGGCGGCTGAATCACCGCGAGCAACGACGATCTTCCTCTCCGTTCCGAACCGGCCCAAAGCTGTAACGTAGAACTCGGTGTCAACGTTTTGGCCTCGCCAGGCGGAGATGCGGATGGTATCGATTTTGTCCCACCCGGCCGGGCTCCCTTCGATGTGAGTGGCGCTCTTGTGAATCTCAACGGTGCCCCATTGGGTTGAGGCCGGAGCATCAAATCCGCTGGCATACCATCCGTCGCCGCTATGGAAGTAGAAGCTAAAATGCCCCACCGGTGATGCGTCATGGCAGTAGAACAGAAACCGAACACCCTTACACATAGTAAGGTCCAGCCTGATCCTGCGGTCCCACGAGGCACGCTCAATTCTCGTGCCGCGGAAGTTACAGGGCATCCGAAGGGCCTTTTTACCGCCAATATCCACTATGGAGACGTGTTTGCTGCCGGCCATCGGCTGCCAGGCCTCTTGAGCAATCTGCTGAGAATATGGGAGGCTGTCGATCAGCCCGTAGTCAGTCTGGGGAATCGGCGGCGCCGGTTGTGGTACGGCAAGCGGTGAGATGATAAGGATGATGACAAGCGCGGCGGTAAAACGTTCACACATTGCGTGCTCCTGACCCGGCGTAGCCGGAACAAAGAAGGTTAGTTCTGTTTTGCACGGCTATTGATATTTCGCAATCATTTTGCGCCAGATTTCATTTGCAGGCAACCAAATACCGGGTTTTCGCGACGGCGGGACCGGGAACTTGGTTTTTATTAAATCTCGTCAAGAAAGGGCATTGCCGGACTGTTCTTTATATGGTAAAATAGTAGGCAGTTGTTTGCCCGATTCTGTTC
>CAYWOD010000241.1:0-4979 GCA_964459805.1 uncultured Pirellulales bacterium | reverse complement strand
TGTGATTCGATTCTGCTGAGCTGATTCTCATTCTTCGTTTCATTTGGCATGATAATAACACTCACCCCCTTTCAAACTTTCAAACGAAAATCCTTTCTTTTATTCATGGCGAATACCGCTGGATGTTGCTCTTAGTTTTGCCCCCACTGATGCCCTCACCTCTATTTCACCAGCAATACAATCAAAGCAATGATGGTAATAACGAATACAACCACCGCAGCGGCTAAAACCAAGACAACAATTTTGTATCGCTCGATTTCCCTTTCCCAATCCGCGGCATTCTTTTCAACTGGGACAAAATCCCCGCTGGCCAGCTGTGAGAAACTGTCAACATCAATACTTTGGTGTACTCTGAAAGGCGGGTCACCTGTCAATAGGCTTTCTATGTCTTCAATAAGAAGCTTGGCATCTCGATAGCGGTCTCTTGGGTTCTTCTTCATCATTATCTCGATCATCTCGCTAATGCCGATTGACAGTTTTTTGTTGATATGGTCAGGGGGGGTAAGGCTTTTATATAGATGCATCTTCATTATATTTGCTTTGTCTTCATGGAAGAATGGGACTTTGCCTGTTACCATGTGGTAAAGGGTTGCACCGAGGCTGTATATGTCAGCCCTTCCATCAACATCCATCTTACCCCGAATCTGTTCAGGGGCGATATAATATGGAGTTCCCCAAGCCTGGCCCTTCTCAGCTTCTATGGCAGCAATGTCAGTAAGCTCTCGCGCAAGGCCCATATCAGCCAGCTTCACCACGCCCTCTTTTGTTATCATTATGTTCTTGGGCTTCACATCGCGGTGGATTAGTCCCTGTTTATGGGCATGCTGAAGAGCCCTGGCAACCTGAATGATTATTTCGAGCGCATCTTTCTCATCAAATATCTTCCCTTTTTTCAATAATGCATCAATGGTTTCTCCTTCCACATACTCCATCACAAAATAATGGTATTTGCCTGCTTGGCCAACGTCAATGGCGCTTACAATATTCGGGTGGTTCAGCTTGGCTGCCGCCTGTCCTTCCTTGTGAAAGCGTTCGACATATCCTTTGTTTTTAGCCAATCTGGTTGGCAAGACCTTTATTGCAACAATTCTGTTAAGGTTAAGTTGTCTGCCCTTGTATACTTTGGCCATTGCGCCGGAACCGAGTACCCCAAGTATCTCATAACCTGGAATCCCCCGCCGCCGCTTTTGTTCCTCTATTCTTTCTTTCTGGTTTTCTGGAATTCCAGGCATAGGATACACCCGCTTTCTTCTGGAAAATAACTGGTTTGTATTAAGTAGGACTATTCGGACTTTTCGGGCTTGGTATGAAGGTGATGACCTTCACGGTAAGAAAATGTGTATTTGAAGCCGCTAATTGCAGTATCTTAACAATACATGAGTTCCTGTTTGTCTATTAGGAGGTCTATAGAGCCCATGTGTGCGAAAAAGAGAAAGAGGATGACGTACGCCTCGGACACAACGCTCATCCCAGACAAACACCTGCAAAGCAAAGAAATCCTCAAAAGACTGATGCAGTCTTTTAGGGTTGATCACGAAATTCCTAACGCTTCACATCAGCATTTGGCGCCTCAGCAACAATATGCTGGATGTGTTTGTTCGGCATTGCTCGTCACTTGTCTGCCGCGGTGTTTGTAGATCGTAATCCCTCTTCAGTCTTCATAGTTAAGAAATCTCCCCTGCGGCTTGTAAGGCTCTTTATAGTCCTTGCCGTCAAAGCTCTTGCGGCATGACTTTATCCATTCCCGGAGCTCGGCCTTCATTGACTGAGCAAGTTGCGGACGATCGGCAATAAGGTTGTTTGTTTCCGCGGGATCGTCGTGAAGATGGTAGAGTGCATCTTCAGCCCCCGACTCAGACAAATTGGTGCACAGCTTGAAATCTTCCCGTATGATGGCTGCTCGAGGCGCTTTGATAATCGATGCGAATGGTATGGATGATTTGCGCTGCTTCATCTTGCCTCGCAATAACTGTAACAGGCTTTCGCCGTCGATCGGTCGTTCATCTGGATAGTCGAAACCGATCGCGTCACAAACGGTCGGTAAGTAGTCGAGGGTGGAGCATGGGATATTAACGGTTTGTCCCTTAGTCACAGTGCCCGGCCATACCGCGACAGCAGGAACGCACACTCCTCCATTGTAGAGAGAACGTTTACGCCCTCGCAGACCCCCAGTTTGCCCACAGAAAGCACCTTTGTATGCATCATAGACTGGGCGGGGCTTTCCCGTTCCTTCCGGCCCATTGTCAGAGCAGAACCAAAGAATTGTATCCCTTTCGATCCCGAGTCTCTTGAGTTCATCTCGGAGTCGGCCGATCTGCTCGTCCATGGCGGTAATACAGCCATAGTAATGTTGTTGCCCCTCTGTGTGTCCCTTGTACATCTTCAGGTAATCAGGTCCGGCGACAACCGGACTGTGAGGAGCATGGAACCAAATCGTGGCCATAAATGGTTTGCTGCCGGCGACAGCCTTTTGCATGAATGGAATTGCGCGATCCATTATGACCCGAGAGTCATCTCCTGTGAGATTCTCTGTGACCTTCTTCCCATTATGCCAATAAGGAACGTTATGGCGATTAAACTTGCCGCTTGCCGGATTCCATGTCGGACACGATATTTCTGTGGCAAAGGCGTCATCGTAGTCGCGTTCCCAAGGTGGTGCGTAGTCCGCAGCTGGATCCTTGTGCCGGGGTGATTCACTTTTGCTCATGGATCCAAGATGCCACTTACCGAAATGACCTGTGGCATAACCCTTGGCCTTACACGCTTTGGCAAGCGTGATTTCCTGTTTTGGCAGTTTGCCGATGTTGGCGTGCATCATACCAAAGCGCATGTAATGACGACCAGTAAGGCATGATGCTCGCGTTGGTGTACAAACCGGGCCAATTGAGTAGAAGCGGGTAAACCGAATGCCGTCTTTTGCCATGGCATCCAAGTGTGGAGTCTTGATGACCTTGTTACCATTAAATCCAGTGTCGCCGTATCCCAAATCGTCAGCCATAAGAAAGATAATATTCGGTCTCTGGTCCTTCTTTCCTGCAATAGCAGGCACGTCGAGAAGGGCTGCCGTTATTGCGCAACATCCGCCAATTCTCAGAAAATCTCTACGTTTCATGGTAGTACCTAACCTTCCTTCCGCAGAATGTGGCCATCACCGGCGGCGATTAGCCGTCGGGTGAATGGCATAGTTATCATTGCTCTGTGCTCTCGGTGAAGCAGGCTTTCGCATCACGAGGCGCTCTCCTTCGATGTCGACAACAGCGTGGGTAGCCCGGAGAAAATCCATTCCAAGAATTCCCTGAATGCCAGCCGCAGGGCCACCGGGCAATTCCGCTATCCTCAAGGTCCGCACAATGAACGCTTGGCCTTCAATCGTAAACGAAACATCATGAACGTGAACTTGCTCTACGGTTTCGCCTTGGATGACTACTTCACTGGAAGAACGAGGGCAAATGGGTGGAAGGTCTAGGGTATCTGCCGTCGCTGAGTCGACGAGACATCGGTTGGATCCAGTGTCTACTACAAAAGACACAGGAGTATCTGTGAAGATGGCAGTTATCACAGGAAGTCCGGTGTCCGTGAAAGTAAGTGGTACTTCGAAATAGTCCTTTGCGGGCTCCCTTCTGCAAGAGGTGGCAAGCAGAGCAAACAGCACCAGCAAACTCAGGTTTATTTGAGTCGCGCTCTTCATGATAACGTAGAGCTAATCGGCCCGTTTTAAACGGGTCCGATTAAGCAATTGGTTCGCATAGTTTATCCACCATGGTTTGTTTGTTGCCTGGATTATCTCAACCGATATCCACCCGTCACGGAATCTGTACATCACAAGATCTGGTGTCGAACGTGGATTAAGTTTCTGTCTTTCGTGAATTAAAACCCTAGTAAAACCTTTAGAGGGATTTGCTGAATAGTAAAAGCTTTGCGTCCAGAACTTTCCTTGTCCCCAATTCTTCTCTTTGATATATCCAAGTGAACGGAGTTCGTTACTTGCAATTGAATATATATCATTGTAATCGCCTACAAATGAATATACATACCTAAACGCATTACAACTCGTGTCATACTTATAATCATTATTTACCAATTTAAGTTCCTGGTCAGCTAAGAAATGATATGAAGGAATCAACGGTGCCTTATTTACACCCAAGACCCAAACACAAGTGGTAACAATTACCAACGCTAGAAGAATAATAGAAATTACTATGGCTTTCTTCTTCATTCTTGTTTCACTGAGAACTATGTATATATGTTTTCCAGATAACACTCCTATGTTACGGTCGTTCAAATCGCGTCCGCTGGGCTCACGACTCCGTGAGGGCCGCAGCTCAGCACGTTTGTGTAAATCATCGTTGTCTTGCTTTGGACTCCGTCCCCGTCGGCGTCCTGCAAATGGCGGAGAGCAAACAGAGAACCTTAAATCTTGGCTCCGAGAATCAGGGTATAATCGCTAAACTAATGAAAATGTATACTGCAGAAGTCAGATTTTCAAGCGAAAAATGACGCTCAGGACAGACGCTCAGAAGGTTCCTTAGAGCTAAAGCTCTTAAAAACAACACTTTAGCTTGCTATGAGTTCCTGCTTGATAGTTAGGAGGTCCAAAAATCTTGACGCTTAGTTACTAACACCGATGTCCAACCGAAGGTCTTTATGTAAGCTTTTTATGGGGGCCTTACTCATCTCGTCGTGGCGGGAGTGGTAGATTTATTACTCCTGCCTGCCACGAGCGATGCGATACAGCCAATATACTACGCCAAGTAACAGAGCTATCCCAAGTACGGCACCTACGGGCGGCTTGAACGGCAAACTGATGCCGAGCACGCTCAATAAATTTACAACAACATCATCTATGTACCAATAGGGCAGCTCGACATCGATGCTCTTAAGCAATATAATCGGTATCGCCAAAAGGATCCCTGTCAATGCCTCGCCTGTAATCAGGCCCGAAGCAAACAGCAGTCCATTCCGATTGGACTCTTCGACCT
>CAYWOD010000240.1:0-4994 GCA_964459805.1 uncultured Pirellulales bacterium | reverse complement strand
ACGACCTACGATATACACAATCCACACCCAATTCAAACCCAATTTCCCCTACCCCAAACTCCCCATTCCTCCCAATTGCCCACCCCCCGCGATATTTATCCGGCAGCCCTTGGCCGGACGCAATCTTCTCCTGAGCGAAGTCGAAGGGCTTGCCCTGAGGCACGCAACAATGAAACAGCCAAAAACTCCTATCCGAATAAAATCAGCAATTTTGATATTTTGTCCAATGTTTTCTTGACTTTGCCTTTGAACATGCTAATATTTATGGTTATGAGTAGAAAATTGCTTTCGACATCGTGTCCGGCCTGCGGCCTGGCAATGCAGACGGCGGCAATGGCCTGCGCAGTCTGCGAGGTCAAGGTGGAAGGCAGTTTCAGCCAGACGGCCTTCGACAGACTCACTCCCGACGACCAGAAATTCTTGGAGCAATACCTCTTGGCAGGATTCAGCATCAAGACCTTAGAGCAGAGCAGCCCCTTGGGATACGCCGCAATACGCTCCAGATTAGACAGGCTGATCGCCAACTACAAGGCCCTGGCTAAGATGGACGCCCAGAAGAAGGCGGTACTCGAACAACTGCGAACCAATGAGATTAACGTCGCTGAGGCGAAAGCGAAGCTTGAGAGACTCTCAGGAGACTAAAAAATGGAAATCGCATCAAACGCATCGTCAGAAGAGGAACTGTTGGGGCTCCGCAACGAAGGTAAAATCAGTGAGGCCGAATACCAGGACCTGCTTGGTGCGATGAGGAACTCTCGTCCGTACAACGCAGGCAAGTCTGCGACAAACGGGGCAAATAAAATCATGAGTTGGTATATCTGGTCTCCGTTTCAATCAGGGACAGTGAAGGAAATCTGTGCTCATATGACAATGGATGAAAAGATAGTAGCTATGATACGTTCAGGCCTTCTTGGTTTGTGGGTCGCAGCAGCCCTTGCCGCACCACAATGCATTATTTTACTACCTGCAGTCTTTGGCATCAAAAGATCAGCCTTGGCAATTTCAATAGCTGTTATACTTCTCATTATATTTCTGATATCAATCCCTATCATCCGAAAGAGAAACAAAAATTTCCTTTGTTCAACTAAATGGGCTAAATCCAGAGGCTACACCGTGGACAAAATTTAGGTTATTCGAGAGCTAACTTGTATCAAGATCGGAGCCGCTGAGGTGAAACAAAAGCTCGAACAGCTTTCGGGAGGTTAAGAAATGGAAAACGTAACAAATATATCGTCCGAAGAAGAACTATTGGGCCTTCGCAACGAAGGCACGATAAGCGAAGCTGAATACCAAGATCTGCTCACTGCAATGAGAAAACCTTCGTCGAATGGTGGTGAAGAAGCTGCCCCTGAAATAGAGAAAGCGAAGTCAAAACGCAAATTAGGCAAAATCGCCTTTGTTTTGATGCTGGCGGGAATACTTTTGCCGGTCATTCCCTTTTTTGCAATCGAGCTGTTGTCCGGCCCAAATACTCGCGCCGCGATTGGCCCATTCTTCTTCCTTGGTGTTGCTTTCGAGATAGCCGCGTTTGTGACCGGTGTCCTTTCGTGGCCGGACATTTACGGCAAGGCGACCGTCCTGACTACTTCGATTCTTGCCGTTCTTAGTGTCCTTCTCATTCTGCTTATAGCGTAGCAACCTATGAATTATGATTGAAGACTACGGATCCCATAAATCTGTGTCACTTGCCCCTTTCATTATTCCAGAGCAGAACCTGGAGGCGCTGGGAGAATGCAAAGCCCACCATCTTACACATCTCCGCAACCATCGGCGACTTGACCATAAGCTCCTCTCGCGTGGCAGCCTGGGGCATGAGCATTACTTTCGCAGGATCGACGTTTCCAATCTCGTCGATCGTCTGCTGCACCTCGGGCAAATCAACGCTGGATTCTACGACGAACTTCAACTGGTACTCGTAGTTCTCGATCAGCTCCCGCAAAACCACAACATCCAGCCTGGAATCGGCATGCAGAGCAGCCGACTTCGCATCCTCCGGCACAGAGTTGCTCAGTTTCGGGCTGATACTCATCAGGTCACACGGCAGATCCGGGATGTAAGCTATGCCGGCCGTCTCGATTGTGACGTGCAGCTCGGCGGCCTTCAACAGGCGCACCAACTCTGGCAAATCAGAATCAATCATCGGCTCGCCGCCGGTTATTACCACGTGCCTGCAGGGCCATTGCTGCACGGCGTGAACGATTTCGGCAATGGTGTAGCGATCTCCGGCGGCGTGGTCCCAGGCGTATTTGGTGTCGCACCAGCGGCAGCGCAGAGGACAGCCGGCCAGCCGAACAAAAACGCTGGCCACACCGGCCAGGAAGCCTTCGCCCTGCAGGGAATAGAATATCTCGTTTATTATCATTTTTCACGCATCGCGTCGTACGTAATGTGTAAGGAACAAACCGGCGGCAAAACCGCCGGCCAAATACATTTGGCTTTTCAACCACTCACATACTTGACCGGATCAGTTAGGCCGGCTTCGGCGAAGCCTTTTAGTCTTAGCCTGCAGGAATCGCATCGGCGGCAGCTTCTGCCGGCCTCGTCCGGGTCGTAGCAACTGTGGGTAAGGGAATAATCGACGCCGAGCTTTGTGCCGGCCAGGATGATCTCGGCCTTGCTCATATCCATAATTGGAGTATGAATCTCGTAGGCGCCTTTACCCTCGACGGCCGCTGCCGTGGCGAGGTTAGCGACCTTTTCAAAGGCGGCAATGAATTCGGCTCGGCAGTCGGGATAACCGCTGTAATCCGTCGAGTTGACGCCAATGAAGATATCAAAGGCGCCGAGGACCTCGGCCCAGGCAAGGGCGTAACTGAGGAAAATCGTGTTGCGGGCCGGCACGTAGGTCGGCGGAATCGGGGCAGGATCACCCAGATCGATTCTATCTTTGGGCACGTCAATCGCGGGGTCGGTAAGGGCCGAGCCGCCGAAGGTCGCCAAATCAATGTCGATTATGCGATGCTCAGTGGCTCCGAGCGATTTCGCCACGTTGCCGGCCGCCTGGACCTCCCGCTTGTGCCGCTGGCCGTAGCTAAAAGTCAGGGCATAGCAATCGAATCCTTCATCGCGGGCGATAGCCAGGGTGGTGGCCGAATCCAGGCCCCCGCTTAGCAAGACGATTGCTTTTTTGTTCGGCATTTTTCGTTCCAAGGCCGACACTGGCGTTATGTTAACTGTGATTTTGCGAACGAACACCTGCGGTAAAACCGCAGGCTAAATATAGTTTGCTTCGGCGGCTACTGCTCTCTTGGCCAGGGGTAGGCATTTGAGCCGGCTTCCTTATCGATGGGGCCGGGAGGAAGCGTTTTCTGCCATTCAAGCACGGTTTCGGCCATTTTCCTGACTATATCCGGGTATTTGTCGGCCAGGTTATCGAGCTCCGTCGGGTCCTTCGGGATGTCGTAGAGCTCAATACGGCTGCGGTCGGGATTCATCAATAGTTTCCATTTTCCATTGCGGATTGCCAGCATCGGGCATCTATGGGCCATATCGCCAAAGACCCTGAAACGCCATTCCCACATCAAGGGCTTAGTGCGTTGTCTGGGTTTGCCGAGCAGCGCGGCGGACATATCCTCACCGTCAGGCTTGAGGTCGCGCGGCAGCTTAAGGCCGGCTAAATTGCAGAGCGAAGGCAGCCAGTCAACTCCTGCGACGATGCTCGTGTCATCGACCTTGCCGGCGGGGGCATGGCCTGGCCAGCGAACGATAAAGGGCATACGGACGCCGCCCTCGTAAAGGCTTCTTTTTCGGCCGCGGAAAGGTCCGGTATCGCCGATACCGCTGTGGACGGCGTTGCGAATATCCAGGTCTTCCGGGCCATTGTCACTGGAAAAGGCGATGAGGGTGTTGTCAGCGAGGCCAAGCTCATCAATTCTCTTAATCAACCGACCGATCTGGCGGTCCATATCCGTGACCGAGGCGTAGTAAATCTGCTTGACGCCCTTATAAGGAACGCCTGCCGGTGCGTACCTCTGGTAGGGTTTCATCTGCTCATCGGTTGGATGAAGCGTAGCGTGGGGGACAAGGGTCCATGCGTTTACATAGAAGGGTTTGTCGCGGTTCTTTTCGATAAACTCAATGGTTTTGTCAACAATTATGGACGTGGATTTGGCGCGGAAATACGGGTCGGAGGCGCCTTCAAGCTGCGGCCCGGAAGAATTTATCGTGCAATGCTCGTCGATACCGTAATCGCCGGGCGTTGGCGAGCCGTCACCAGAGCCTAAGTGCCATTTGCCGAAGTGGCCGGTTACATAGCCGGCGTTTTTGAGCAGGCGGGTAACAGTATGGGCCTTGGGATCGAGCCAGTCGGGCATTGCCCGTGCTTTGTTTTGTTTGTGCGCTGCAAAATGGCCGTGGACACGGTGGCATGCGGGGTAATGACTGGTCATAAAGGCCGTCCGCGACGGTGAGCAGACCGAGCCATTGACATAAAACTGCGTGAAGAGCGTGCCTTGGGCGGCAAGCTGGTCCAGGAAAGGCGTCCTTATCTGGCGATTCCCGTAGCAGCCCAGGTCGCCCCAGCCCAGGTCATCGGCAAAGATGAATACGAAATTGGGGCTTCTGTTTTTCGACGCGGACCCGGCGGCGAAGAGGCCGACCGGCAAAGTCGCGACGGCGCCGACTGCATTTAAGAATTGTCGCCTGTTCATAACTTTAGCTTCGAATCTCATTTTAGTACGCTCCTTTTGCTCTGACGGTCATTGCACAAAAAAGAAAAATTGTCAGACTGTTTCAGCAACGAGAGTATCTTACCGATTTTTTCGAATACTGTCAAAGAAAGACGGGGGCCGGTGTTTGCAGGCACTTTGCCGGGCACTCTTACTAATTTCGGGCGTAGCTAATTATTCCGGCACTACATAGTATCTGTTGCGGAAGGTCTAAACAAGCAATGTCACCCCTGCGAAAGCAGGGGTCCATATCGAAAAACCTGGATTCCTGCTTTCGCAGGAATGACAAATGCTGTTTTCGCAGGAATGACAAATGCTGTTTTCGCA
>CAYWOD010000239.1:0-5006 GCA_964459805.1 uncultured Pirellulales bacterium | reverse complement strand
AGCCAAAAACAGGAACAGGAAGACTCAGGGAGCGGGCCGGAACCGCGCGAAAAAAGCCGGAAAAAGAAAAACCAAATAGATCCGCTGCAACCGGCAAAAACTCCGCAAGTCACGGGGCGTGAACCTTGACAGGTGCGAAGTCGATGAGTGCACTATGTATGGCGTATCCCACATGAGTGATGGATTTCAGGGGGCGTTGGATCTGGGCTTCTACCGTCACGCCGTTGGCCGTGTACACGATCTTTTGAGCTTTTAGGTCGATGGTCACGACGATTTCCACACCTTTATCGCCAGGGGCCTTGATATCGGCGCTTTTGGACTTGCCTTTTAGTAACGGTCCCTGGACGATCGAGGCTCGCTGGGTTCTGAGGCGTGCGCCACACTTGATAAGCTTGGCATCGTCAGCGCCGTCGCCGAAAGCCAAGTACCCATTGCGCTGCAAACCGAGCTCGTCTGGAACGGCCCTCATACGGGTTCTGAAAGTAACCGAGCCCGTGATGGGGCGGTCCAGCTTCTTCACCGCTATGCCTACCTGCTTTTTGGCTGTGCCCTGCAGGCGATAGCCCAGCTTTGAAGCGACCACCCGGCACCTCACCACTTTAGCGAAGTCACCTTCTCTGCGTTCCACAGGGGGCAGGAGGTAGCGGGGGTCTTCCGGTTTGTCCCAGGCGACCCGGAGAGGTTTGTCTTCGCTCCTGCTTAGAGGAGTACCTCCCGTTGGCGCAAGGCGGGTGACGCATCCATCGGCGGTGGCAATGTAGAGGCTGTCTCCTGCGGCGGCCATCCCGTCAAAAACGGGGATGGTGTCCAAGGCGTAGCGGGCGGCCACCTTGCCATCGGTTTCGGCCATAGCCCAAAGATGTCCGCCGTGTCGCCCCGCCAAGGCTTCGGCCTGGCGCCTGAGCGCGGCTTCGACTTTGGGGTCACCGGGCGAATAAAAGGCTTCGCGTTCGTCGATAAAGTCCGGTGGGCCGGCAATGAAGAGTGTCTCTCCAGCTACTACCATGGCGCGGGCAATGAGCGCCGGCTGGTCGAGGGTCCACTGGAAAGTCACGGCGGTAAGGTCCTTGGCGCCGAAGAAGTGGCGCAAGCGCCAGTCGGAGGAGTTGGCGTTCTTATGGCTCGATCGTTCGCTGATAGCCCGCTCGGCCTTGCCCAGTTGCTCGATAGACTGTTGCGTTACGACCTTGTCGGCGGCAAAAACCTGGTACTCCAGCACAGATGAGTTGACCATGTACTCCAGCTTGCGTCCGTAGCCATAAACGCGCCCCTCATCGAAGCAGAGAATACGACCGGAGGGCACGAGGCGTCCGGCCTTGAACCATCCGCCATACCCGCCGGTAACGCGGCGCCCAAAAGTCCAGTAGGAGCGGAAGAAATAGGAGTCGTCGAGGAAGCCATTCTGGCAGAAGATATGGAAGTCCTCGCCCGGCTGCTCGGTCACGTTCTCGAGGCCGATCTCCAGTCGCTTACCATCGAAAGTGATCTTCTGCGAGCGCATCCAGATGTGCCTTCCGTCGCACGATAAAATATCGGAATGGGCCACCGGCATGTTGTTGCCCTGGGTCTTCTTTAGGTAGGCCAGGTGCATATCCTCGCCGGTCTCGGGGTCTTTGTCATTCATGACCGTCTCGCCAAGCAGTTTGCCGGTGGCCGGGTCGAGGCGCAGGAAACGGAGTCCGCCCTCGAGATACATGTTTCGACCAGCGGTGCAGTAGAGCACGCCGTTGTGGACTAACACACTCCCGTGGACGGGCCAGGCCGATTCGAGCTGTTCCCAGGCCATCATGCGGCGGTCAACCGGAGCGCCGCGGAAGCGCCAGGCCAGAATGCCGTCGGCAGCGCGCAGGGCATAGACATATCCGTCGGCCGAGCCGAACAGGGCAAGTCCTTTGTGATAGGTGGGTGGTGAGTCGATACGTCCACCGGTGGTGTAAGACCAGAGCCTGCTTCCCGTCTGCGCATCCAGGGTATATAGCGTGTGAGTGTCGATGGAGGCAACGAACAGTTTGCCGGCGGCAATGATTGGCGCACTGAGCCTGCCCCCCAATTTCGTCTGCCAAGTTTGGTTTAGGCGGGTGGAAACGGTGACCGACGCGGCGCCGCTGCGACTTGGATCGTGGCGGTACGTGGGCCAGTCAGTTGGCCCGGCCGACGTGCCGTCCGCTTTGCCGTAGGCAGGGCCGCGCTCCAGACGGGCCCGGCCGGAGAGACTTGCTTTGGACAGTTGCGGGATGGGGCCGGGGGCGAGGGCGTTGAAGCCCGTGAGCTTGGCTTCCAACTGACAACCGCAGGAGTTCATAGGTGCGTATGTCATTCCGTTACACGGCATCACGCCATAAATACAGCCACCGCGCACCCAGTGATGCGGCTTCCAGTGTTGGGCTGTCAGATCGACGAACTCGGTGCCGTTACGCGCGGTCAGCAGATACTTCTCAGTGGCTTTGGATGGGTAGCAGCGGTGGTGGAACCAGTGCACCTTCACGTCTGCCGGGAACTCCTTCACCAACTTCCCGCTTAGCGGGTCGTAGCCGGCGAAGGCGCCGTCTTGGGTGCTGCTCGCAATCGAGCCGGTCCACACCAGGCCCTGAACTACAAACAGGTCTTTGAGCGACATGTGACCGCTCGGGCGGTGTCTCTGCTCCCATATTTTCTTCCCATCCTTGGCCGACCAGCCCGACATCTTGCCGTCGTTCCCGGAGAACAGAACAACGTCTTTGTAGAGTAAGACACGCGGCCCGGTATTGGTGAGAACGGGCAGCGCAGTCGGCGCCGGCTCGCTTTCCCAAAGCCGATCTCCATTGCGGCGCTCCAGGCAAATCAGTTTTTGCCCGTTGTGGAAGACGAGGCGTTCGGCGTCCGCCGCCAAGGAACAAGGAGCGACGGGGGCTTTGGCCTGCCACAACAGGCTGCCCGATTTGGCTTCATAGGCGAGTATGTTACGAGATGTTCGGTTCCAGCCCCAGTCAGGATTGGCCCTGCGCGTATTTGCCCAGACATAAGTATCTTTGCGGCGCCAATCTGGCAGCAGAGACCTTGATCTGTCCGCCACAAAGAAGGCGACGCCCTCGGAAACAACGATTTCTCTTGTGTGTTCACTCCCTTGGTAAGTTAGCATGGTCTTTCCGCTTGCCGCGTCAAGTGCCGTGACCGGTGCGTCGATACCGAGAGTCACGAAGACGCGGTCGCCCACCGCCACGAGACGGCGCAGCAAGTGAGCCGGGCCACTCTTGAGCGGGTACTGATGGGTGTTCCACTGACCGATATTGCGTTTCCACAGAATCACCCCATTGAACGCATCGCGTGCTATTAGCCGCCATTGGGGTGGGAGCTGGACCGAAGCGGTGGGCCCTTCGTCAAAGATGTAGAAAAGGCGACCTTGGGCAGAGACCAGGGACGTCATGCTGGCCATGTGGTCGTGGTGGCGCGCCCAGAGGGGGCTGCCGACCCACTGGAGCTGTTCGGGAGGGCCGACAACGGAATCTTGGGCCACCGGGTTGCCGTCCGGGCCGTGGAAATAGTGTGTCCACTCATCTATCTCTTTCGGCCAGGGCTTGATCACCTTCTTCCATTGCCCTTTGTGCCGGAGAAGAGCAACGCCCTTGGGGGCCAGCGCCCGAAACAATTCGGCTTCGGAGAGCTGTGCCGGTTCCTCGGCCACAATCAGATTGACCAGATTGTCGGCGTAAGGCAGGTGCAGGCCATCCCACTGATCTACGCTCACAGGGCCGTAGATGCCTTGCTCGATGAGGCGGCCTCGGACGGAGGCGACTTGAGTCGCGTCTGTGTCAAGACCGTGCACGAAGTATTGATCGCCGGCGCGCAACTGGGCTGTCAGCGCTGCGTTTCCGCACCCCAGGTGCACAACCAGGCCACCTTTGATCTCAGATTGCCTCAGGAGCTCACCGGCGTCCTGGGCATACGCCACCATCGCGAGAAGAATGGTCACCAGTGGCGGCAAAAAAAGTTTGAGATAAAGATTGTCCGTGTGTCGAAATAGTCGCTCGTTCATAGCTCGTAATCCTCCTTGGTGCGACCGTGAGCCGGCGCACCTGAATTCAGTTATATGCGCTCATTTTAGCCGCCAAGCCCGGCGTACGCACAGGATACCACATCTGCTTCAAGAACTCAAGCGTACTTATTGCCCTGAGGCAAGGAGCAGAACCGGGAGAAATCCTGCAGGCAATTTGGTGTAGTGAAGCTCTCTTACAAGGCAGAATATTGTGGCACTCCTCAATCGAAAGAGAGGAGCAACTGAGAATACAAAGTACGCCTGCATGAGAGAGTTATACTACGTCTATTCGACTCAAGGAGCACTGCAATTGCAGGCGCTACCGTTCGATGGCCCAAGTCTTGTCGGTGCTAATGGAGACGCGCACGATCTTGATCTTCGCCGTTATATCGCCCTCAATGCCCACGCGTGTGTTGATGCCCTTGGCAACGGTGCCGGCATTTTCTCCTTCGTCAAATGGCATAAGCACACTCAAAAAGACCTTTGGTTGGCCGGGTTCTTGAAGGGCCTTAAAGACAAATCCGATGCGAGTTCTGCGCTGGGAACGGCGATAAAGGTTGCCACGGCAAGGGCGTGGGGCTGGGCGGAGGGAAAAAGCTGGTCCCGGGCTCGGCGCGAAATAAAGGCAGCCGTAGAGCGGGTATAGCTGTGAAGGCTTCGAGTCCCGATTCGTTCAGGTCCATATCCGGCTTCGCCAGGGGCTCCGCCGCGACAAGTTGGGTTTGAATTGGGTTTGAATTGGGTTTGTTTTGAATAACGTTCGTTGTTGATTGTTCGTTGTTCATTGTCGTAATCCTTTGTGGGATAAAAGTTTAAGTTCATTTTTGGCTTTTGGGAAATTGGGTTTGTTTGGGTTTGTTTTGGGTTTGTTTTTTGGAGTCCGGCGGGGTGGTTTATTTTCATAATCCTTTGTGGCAAAGAGGGTTGCATTGATTTTGTCCTTTTGAGAATTGGGTTTGTTTTGCATAAAAAGTAGTCGATTTGTAAAGGATCC
>CAYWOD010000238.1:0-5018 GCA_964459805.1 uncultured Pirellulales bacterium | reverse complement strand
GTCATTCCGCCGGCAAATCTGTCGACTCGACGGATTTTCCTCACTTTTTTACCCCGGATTTGGCAGATGAACTTCAAAAAAGTGTAATACTTTAGCTATTTGAGGGAGACAATTCGAATAGTGTTGGTAATTTGCCTCTGGTTATATAAGTTCTCAGTGCCTGTTTGACCGTCTTGATCGGATTTAGGCCGCGTTGTTTGAGGGTAGTGAATATACTCATAAGGATAGCCTGCGTTCGCGCGCCGCGGTCACTGCGGTTGTTATAGCTGTTCTTTCGCATAATCACCGCTCCGCGTATCATCCGCTCGGCAAAATTATTCTCAAACGGCACATCGTGATTACGCAGAAATGTAAACAGCTCATTCTGATGACGCTTAAGTCGTTTGACCAGCCGTCTTGCCTCTTTGTTTGTCCAATGAGAGTCAATCATCAACTGTAAACGTTTCTCAATCCGGCGACAACGCTGTTCGTATCTCGCTGCATCCAATTCTTCCAACCGCTTGCGAAGACGAATCGCGTCGCGAACAAGGCGCTTAAGCTTCTTGGAAAATCTGGCCCAATCGCCACTGGTATCTTTATACTTCATCACTCGCTCAAGATCGCGCAATAAATGCACCAGACACTTTTGTTTGGCGCATGCCAGCACATTGTAAGCGCCCCAGAAGTCGCTCACCAACACCCCGTCAAAACATTCTTTAACAAATTTCAACACCACCGGCCCGGCTCGAGACCGCTCGATGGCAAACAAGGTTGCCAACCGGCTTGTGAAGCACCATAACCAGCTTGTAGCGCCGTTAATACGCCAGCCGGTCTCATCGCCGTATAATACGCCTGAGAGGACAATATCATCAGCAATTTCTTCGTACCATGATTCCAGAATATCCGCCAGGCGATGCCACATCTGCACCAGGCCGCCAGGCGTCATCTTAAACTGAAGATGAAAATTCAACACCGCCAGTATCTGAGATATTGTGTTGCCCAACGAAAAGTGCAGCCAGGCACTCAAAACCAGGATGCCATTGCCGATAGTCGATTTCGGCAAGGCATCCGGCACAACCGGTTCGACCATCCTACGGCAACACGGACACCAGTCACGATGAATTATATGCCGGGTGACTTCAACACGAACATCCTCAAGGATGTCTTCAATATACCGATCACGTGCGCCGCTGCATTCTTTGAGCTCGCCGCCGCAATCGGGACAGCACGATGCTCGGTGTTCTTCGGTGCGATCAACCTGATCCGGCCTATTGCGACAACTGCCTTTATGGCCTTTCTTGCGACCGGGCTTTTTCTTCCTGTCCTTGTTCTTATTCGGTTTTTCATAAGGAGGCTTTTGCCCAGACGGGTACGATGGATCACTCGAACCCTTAACCGATGCTTCATCGGCGTTCTTCTCGGCTATCATCTTGGCTTGAGCAAGCAACGCAAAAACAACCGCTTCCTCGCCGAGTGCAAAGATGACTTCGGCCTGCTCTTGCGACAAATCCGGCCCCAAAAGAATGCCGTTGAGTTTCGGTTGTTCAGCGTTCGTCACCTTCATTACGCTGAATGTAAACCGGATAGAACAAAAGCGCAAGTTGCCTATTTTAACATTTTGAGATTTTTTTCACTTCACTATGTCACGCAACCACCTCGTAAGACTAAAGTGTTACAAAAAAGTAAATTCTCAACAGCTCAAGGCAATTTTGGTAAGATTATTGACATCGAAAGGGCTGAATTATGTTTTTTAGGTGTGTAAATGGGAAATGTCAGATAAACAAACAATTAACTCGTAGGGAAATCTCAGTTAAGGATGCAAAAAAATGGAAAACATGAGTACTTTTCAACGAATCATGATCGGCTTTTTTGTTGTACTGCTTTCGGCATCTGGTTTTTGCGGGGAAGGGGGATTGTCGCCTTCGCTGATCAAGCAGATCCAGCGTGATTTTAGCCTGGATGCGCATCGGACAGTCTATAACTCCTTGACTAATAACAACATCAAAGACCTGGCTCTCAATCGCCAGATCGTAAGCAATCACAATGAATTCTTCAGTAATAAGGTCAAGGTTACTGGTATTACCAATCAGAAGAGCAGCGGGCGATGCTGGATTTTTGCGGCCCTTAATTCCCTCCGTCCCGCAGTCATTGAAAAGCATAAGCTGAAATCGTTTGAGTTTTCGCAGAATTATATCTCGTTCTGGGATAAAATGGAAAAGTCGAATGCTTTTTTGCAGTACATGATCGATTTTCGCGAGAGGGATATGATGGACCGCGAAGTTGTCTGGGTTCTGCAGCACAATCTATTTGTCGGAGACGGCGGGTACTGGGAAAACTTTTCGGACCTGGCCAAGAAATACGGGCTGGTTCCGAAAGAAGTCATGCCCGAGACAAAAAGTTCGAGTAATACCCCTATGATGAATCAATTCCTGTATCAGAAATTGCGTTCGGATGTTGTCAAACTTCATAAAATGCACAAGGCCGGGCAGCCCGTAAAAATGCTGATTGCTGAAAAAGAAAAAATGCTGGCCCAGGTGTATCGGATCCTTGTGCTGAATATCGGGCTGCCGCCGACGGAATTTACCTGGCGGTACAAACCGAAGAAGGAAAAAGATTATGATGGAGAGGGCGAAGACGATGATGATGAAGACATCCCTGGCACTGTAGAAAATGACGAGACGATCACGATCACGATGACTCCGCAGCAGTTTATGAAGGAATTTGTCGGGGTTAATCCCGATGATTATATGAATATGTTTCACGATACGATCCGCCCTGCGGGCAAGTATTACCAGATCCGCATGTCGCGTAACGGCTATGACGGCCGGGACATCAGCTATGTGAATGTTGATCTGGATACGATAAAAAAGATTGCTGTTGATTCTATCCGTGGTGGTGACGCAATGCTGTTTGCGGCCGATGTGGACCATGATCAGAGCCGGGAGACGGGGATCATGGCTGACGGGATGTTTGATTACAACTCGCTGTACGGTCTTGAGGTTAAGATGACCAAGGCCGAGCGTGCTCTGTATCGGCAAAGCGTACGCAGTCACGCCATGAATCTGGTAGGCGTGGATATGAAAGGTCAGACACCTTTGAAGTGGCGGGTGGAAAACAGTTGGGGTGAAGATTCGGGCAGCAAGGGCTTTTGGACGATGTATGATAACTGGTTTGACATGAACGTCTATAATATTATCGTGCTGAAAAAATATGTACCTAAGGAAATTCAGGATATTGCCAAGCAGTCACCGGTGATTTTGCCTCCGTGGGATCCCATGCTTTAAAAAAATGGATCCACTCCGGCACATTGTGGATGGAGTCAGATCAGCACATAAGTTACTCCTTTGCAACCAACGGTACCCGGACCATCGTAGCCTTGATCTCCTTTGATATTACCGTGGAATTACAGGGATAGAAAAATGAGAAAACCGTTTTTAATTGTCTATTTGGTATTGCTGTGTGGGGAATTATGCACGGGCAGCCTATATCTCGTTTAGAGCATTGAAAATCCAGCAGTAGTATGGTCTAATCTCCCCCAAAGAGGCCCAGGCTAATAAAATGAAAGGAACAAAAATGAAGCGATGCTTAAGGGGCTTGGCGTTCAGCGCATGTATAATATTTTTTATCAGCGGATGCAGAACTACTCCAACAGCCAGTGAAGGCTACAATGCCCTACAAGAAAAAGAATGGCTAACAAAGGCATATCGATATGATAAGAACGGCTGGATTTACCTGCATATTGAAGGAAAGCCTTTTGAAAGAGGATTCCAGCGGGGTTATTTAACCGCCAATGAAATTGACGAATGCTTAAAAACAACAGCGTATATGGAGGAATTTCAGACTGCAAAAGAACTTGACTTTTTCACTAAGGCCGCTACTAAACTTTTCAAAGGGAAAATTCCTAAAGAGTATATCGAAGAAATGAAGGGAATGGTAAGAGGAATGCAGAAAGCCGGAAAGGAAATAACTTATGAACAAATGCTTTTTATGAATGGGTCTATCGATATTCTCTGGTATTGGTGGCCTCATGAGAAAGAATCAATGGGGACTGGTTGTAGTGCCTTTATTGCTACCGGTGATGTTACTGCTGATGGCGGAATAGTTATGGCCCACAATACATGGTCAGGCTATGCAGATGCTCAATTTTGCAATATTATCGTGGACATTGCCCCCGACAATGGTCATCGAATCCTAATGCAATCCTGGGGTCCTTTGATATATAGCGGTACAGATTTTTTCATCACTTCAGCAGGATTGGTCGGTACGGAAACTACTATTGGAGGTTTTAGCGGATTTAACAAAAAGGGAACTCCCGTTTTTGTAAGGGCCAGGAAAGCGATGCAGTACGCCAATAACATTGATGAGTGGGCTGAAATAATGATTAAAAACAATAGTGGTGCTTATGCCAATTCCTGGCTGTTGGGAGACATTAAAACCAATAAGATCGCTCGCCTTGAGCTCGGATTAAAACATCATAGTTTAGAGAAAAAGACGGATGGATATTTTTCAGGTTCAAATATTACGGACAACATAAAGATTTTAAGAGAAGAGACCAAAGCTAACTATGGTGATGTAAGAAGTACCTATGTAGCTCGCAGGGAACGATGGAAACAACTTATGAAAAAACACCACGGACGGGTTAGTACTGAAATTGCCAAACAAATGCTTGCTGACCATTATGATGTCTACTTAGGGAAAGAAAACCCGAGTTCCAGAACAATATGCGGCCATGGGGAATTAGATGATGGGAGTATTCCCACAAGTAAGTCTGCCTATAGTCCCGCAGGTGCAATTGACGGAAAAGTTGTTGATTCAAAGATGGCAAAAGATTGGAAAATTATGGCAAAGTGGGGCAGTTCCTGTGACATTGGCTTTGATTCACAGAAGTTTTTAGAAAGACACACTCAATATGACTGGCTGGAAGGATATTTAAAGGACTTGCCTGCAAAACCATGGACTGTTTTTCCTTAATAACGGTCTGAGCTAAAAAAAAATCGTAATTGTTGAAGATGGTTATAAAGGTAAGTTATGAAAAAATG
>CAYWOD010000237.1:0-5094 GCA_964459805.1 uncultured Pirellulales bacterium | reverse complement strand
TCTGGGACGACACTAACATTTTGGTTGCGGCTGAGCGAAGCGAAGCCGCGCCAAGGTCTCGGCGGTTAATGAGAAAAGCAACTCAGCCCTGCTGCCTGATCCGAACGCTCTTGGCGTGAGCATCCAGCCCCTCCACCTGGGCCAGGCGAATAATGTCCTCGGCACTTGCCGCCAATTGCTCCCTGCTGTACTCGATAATGCTTGTCGATTTGATGAAATCATTGGCACTTAATGCGCTGAAGAATTTTGCCGTCTGCCCTGTAGGCAGGGTATGACTCGGCCCCGCCCAATAATCCCCTACCGCTACCGGCGTATAAGGGCCAATGAAAATAGCCCCCGCATTATCAATCCGTTCGGCGATTTCCTTGCTTTTTTCACCACATTGAATCTGTAGGTGCTCGGGCGCAAAATCATTGGCTTTATTGACTATATCATCTTTGGTCTTGAAAACGGCGATCCCGCCATATTCCTTGAGGCACTCGATTGCCTCCTTGGCGCGCTCTAATTGTTCTACTTGTTTCTTAAGTTCCTCAAGCACATTTTTCGCGAGTTTCTGTGAATCTGTGAACAGAAGCGCGCTGCCCGGTGCATGCTCTGCCTGGCTTAGCATGTCGGCTGCTACCCAGGCAGGGTTAGCACTATCATTTGCAATTATCAAGACCTCACTCGGTCCAGCTATCGAATCAATGCCAACTGTCCCAAATACCAATTGCTTCGCTGTTTGTACCCACTGGTTACCCGGCCCAACAATTTTATCTACTTCCTTAATTTTTTTAGTTCCAAAGGTTAATGCTGCTACTGCCTGTGCCCCGCCAACTCGATAGACTTCATCAATTTCCAGTTCACGACAAACCGCTAAAGTTACTGGATGGATGCTGTCCTCATATCTTGGCGGCGACACTATGACTATCTCCTTCACCCCTGCTACCTGCGCAGGCACTGCACACATTATCACAGTCGATGGCAGTGGTGCCGATGCCCCCGGAACACAAATACCCACTCTTTTTATAGGTGTGTGTTTTATCCCTGGATGCTGGTTCGCCTTCTTGTTGGCTATAAAAATTTCTTCCTGGTACTTACGAACATTTTTAATCGCCTGGCGAATCGATTCTAAAAGTTTAGCATCCGTTTCCTTATAAGCTTTCTCCATTTCTTCTTTAGAAACACGAAATTGCTCAGGCGTCAAATTAACTTTATCAAATCTTTTTGTATATTTTGACAATACTTCGTCTTTATCGACTTTATCAAGAATCTCTTCGACTTTTCGTCTGTTGTTTATATGAGGTTCACCCATACCGAAATGAGATAATCCAAATTTTGAGATGAGAAATTGATGTAACTTGTTTTGGAAGTCCGGTTGTTTATATGTAATTAGGATTTTGTCGAGTTCTTCGTTCAATGTATCCCTTTGTTTTTTTATCTTCCGAAGTTGCCGTAGCCGTAGGCGCGGGTGGCCTTCTGCAGCAGAAGATACTCTTTGCCTTTATACTTGGTCTTTATCCCGGCTATTTTGAATAGCGGCTGGTTCAGCTCGGCTATTTGCCTTGCCTCGGTCAGCTCGAGCACCTCGCACGGCAGCAGCCGAAGCGAAACCTCCTGCACGCTCAGCCCAAGGGCATCCAAAACAAACGCAAGCCGACTATCATCCTGCTTGAGAAGGACCGCAGTTCTGTCGGCCAGCATCGAATCCAGATTCATTGCGGGTCTTCCTGCGGGAGCGGCCTTCTCTTCAACGTCCTTTGCCGCGGCCGAATTCTTCTTATCCTCCCCTTCGGGCTTCATATCCGCCTTATCGGGCTCGCTCGAGTCCTTCTCGCCGTCTTTTTCAGGCTCCTTTTCGGTTTTTTTGGCCGGCGGCGCATCCTTTTGGTCTTTCTCTTGCGGTTTCGGCCTCGGCGTTATCTTCCTGGGCACGATGACCTTCCTCGACTTGAGCTTATCCAATACCTCTTTCGGTATCGCCAGCACACCGTTCGGGTCGGCCAAAGCCCGTCGCAGCGCCTCCTCGTCCGCTGATGTTGGCTTAGTAGGCTTAGTCTGCTGCTCCGGCGGTTCGTTTGGCTCTTCGGGCTCTTTTTGTACCTCCGCCTCCTCGGGCTCGTTTGGTTCCGGGGTCTCCTTGCGTACTTCAGGTTCTTCCGGCTCGTTCGGCTCTATCGGTTCTTCAGGCTCGACCGGCAGCATCTCGACGACGGGCAGGAAATAGCTCGGGAATATGTAGTTGGCGCCCTTATACTTTGTTATTCTACCCCAGAGCCTGTACGTGCCGTCAGGATGCTCTGCGACATCGGCGAGCATCTTTTCGAGGGCCGTTGACGGCAAGAGCTGGAGCTTCGTCCCGGCCTTGACGAGGCCCCTGTAATCGTTTACGTCGGAGGCGAGCTTGAACAGCCATACCTCGTCCTGCTCAAACTTGATATATTCGCTTTGGTCCCCTCCCTTGAGCGTGCTGACCTTCCCCTCGATACCCATTAGAGCAAAACCATCCCGCAGTAGCCCCAGCATGGGCGCACCCGCCCCAGGTGCCGTCGCACCGATCACGAGCACCAGTATCGAAATCAGTGTTTTGTTGTTCATTTTGTCGGCTGCGTGCGCCTCATTTATCAATAACCAATAATCAATTGAACAGCCTGTTCCGGCCCACCTGCCTGTTCTATGGACCGCATGCTGTCGGCATCGTCGCTCGCCACCACCTCGAGAAGCGGCTTCCAGAACTCGCCTACAAGTATAATCGGTTTGCTCGGCTCAAGGAAGCCCTTGTTTTTCAATTCCCAGACCTTTGCCAGCTCCAACAGCGTTCCCGTTCCACCGGGCAGCACAACGTATCCGGCCCCGAGCTCTATCAGCGTATCAAGCCGCTCGTCCAGCGAGCGTGTAACAATCTCCCGGCTGACATATTCATTCGCCGTGCCCTTGAAAGCCGAGTAGGTAACGCCGATGATTTGGCCTCCGGCTCCGAAGGCGCCTTTTGCCGCGGCCAGCATCGTCCCTCCATAGCCGCCGTTGGCGATAGTAAAGCCCGCCTCAGCCAACAGCTTGCCCGTCCTCTCGGCCAGCTCAAATACGGAATCACCCGCCTTCGCTCTGCCCGTCCCGAAGATAGTTATTGTCCGTTTATTCATTGCTTTGCTTGCGGGCATAATTCAGCCGGCCACCGGAAAGCAGAACTTCCCTGTCCCTCGCGGAAAGCTCCAGCCTGCCGGCGAACTCGAACGAGCCGTCCGCTTTGGCAATCGTCACTCCGTCGCTGCCTTTGATCGCTTCGAGCAGACCGTCGATCGCCAGCTCGTCGCCGGTTTCGATCTTGTCGTAGTCGCCCGGCTCGGCGAATTCTACCGGAACTATGCAGAAGTTAATCAGATTGGCCTTGTGGATTCGTTCGATGCTTTTCGCGATCACCGCCCGCACGCCCAGATACATCGGACAAAGCGCGGCGTGCTCTCTTGACGAGCCCTGCCCGTAGCTCTCGCCCGCCACGATGACGCCGGCTGTGCCTTTGTTCTTCAGCTCAAGCGCCCGCCGGGCAAACGTCGGCTTGCCTTCTTCATTGAAGCAGTTAAAGACCACCTTCGCGTACTCGGGAACGTTGGATCGCAGTTTCAAGAATACTCCCGCCGGCATAATATGGTCGGTCGTTATCTTGTCGCCGCATTTGAGCAGCACGGTCCCTGTCAGTTTCGCCGGCAGCGGCGTCGGCGCCTCCGGCACCACAATCGTAGGCCCTCGCAGGATCTCAACCTTGGCCGCTTCTTCTTCAGGCAAGGGCTTTTCTATCATGCTGTCATCAACGGTAAATCCCTTCGGCAATTCGATTCTTGGGTATTCGGCCCCGAGCAATTCCGGCAGATCGCGAGGGTCGGTAATCTTACCTGTCAGGGCCGAGGCGACCGCCGTCTCCGGACTGACCAGATAGACCCGGTCGTCCTTGGTCCCGCTGCGCCCGGCAAAGTTGCGGTTGAACGTCCGCAGACTAACGACCTCATCGGCAGGCGAAAAACCCTGACCGATGCACGGTCCGCAGCCGCATTCGAGAATCCTTGCCCCCGCCGTAATCATATCCGCCAACGCCCCGTTTTCCGCTAACATGTTCAGGACTTCCCGGCTGCCCGGAGCCACCGCGAATTCCACCATATTGTTAATGTGCCGCCCCTTCAATACCTTCGCCGCCATCATCAAATCGGCAAAGCTCGAATTCGTGCAGCTACCCACCACCACCTGTTCCGTTCTTAGACCGGCGATTTCCTTTATGCTGCTGACATTATCCGGCGAGGACGGACACGCCGCCATCGGCTCCAGCTCGGACATATTTAGCTCGATGACGCGGTCGTACTCGGCGTCGGCATCGGCCGCCAGCGGCCGATAGTCCTGCTCCCGTTTCTGCGCCGCCAGGAACTTCTTCGTTTGTTCGTCGCTTGGAAAGATACTGCTCGTAACGCCGAGCTCGGCACCCATATTGGTTATCGTCGCCCGCTGCGGCACCGAGAGGCTTGAGATGCCTTCGCCGAAATACTCGACCGCCCAGCCGACGTTGCCCTTTGTCGTAAGCTGCCTCAGCAGCCTTAGAATAACGTCCTTTGACGCCACCCAGTCGTTGAGCCTGCCGGCAAGTTTCACCCCTAACACCTTCGGACAGGCCAAATAGAACGCCCCGCCGCCCATAGCCGCCGCTACGTCGAGGCCGCCGGCCCCGATAGCCAGCATAGCGATTGCGCCGGCGGTCGGAGTATGCGAATCACTGCCGAGCAGCGTCGCCCCGGGCCTGCCGAACCGCTCTAAATGAACCTGATGGCAGATGCCGTTGCCCGCTCGCGAATGATACACCCCGCATTTCGCCGCTATTGTTTGCAGGTACAAATGGTCGTTATGGTTCTCCGGCCCGAAGCCCGCCAGGTTGTGGTCGATATAGCTGGCCGACAAATCGGTTCTCACTCGCCCCGCCCCCATCGACTCGTACAGCAGAAACGCCGTCGTTCCCGTTGCGTCCTGCGTGAGCGTCTGGTCGATCCGAATCCCGATCTGCTCACCGGCCGCAAGCCTGCCCTCAACAACGTGTCTGCCGAGTATCTTATAAACGAGCGTTTGTCCCAATTTCAG
>CAYWOD010000236.1:0-5097 GCA_964459805.1 uncultured Pirellulales bacterium | reverse complement strand
TGTGAACCTTGCAAATGTCACAACGATTAGTATTGGTTTCGATAGAGGCGCCAGCTCTGTTTCAGGACTGGTTTACTTCGATGACATCCGCCTGTACTCATCGAAGTGCGTTCCTTCACGCCGAAAGCCTGCAGGTGATTTGAACAACGACTGCCGCTTCGACTCTCGGGATCTTCAGATACTGACAAACAACTGGCTGATCACTACATACGAGATTGATCCGCAAGACCCCGGCACTGCCAATCTAATAGGGTACTGGCCTCTGGACGAAGGGACCGGCCTTACAACGGCGGACGTGGCGCCGGCGGGATACGCCAATCACGGTGACCTCGTCGACGGGGCGGCGTGGACTACAGGCTACGGCGGCGGCAATGCGATAAGCTTCAACGGCGAGGATGGCTATGTCGTCTGCGCAGAGAGGCTCGGCGATAGTCCCGGCACTTACCCTGCCGAGCTAATGCCCTCTACGTTCACCGTCTCCTGCTGGGCCAAGTTGGACGCCTTTTCGTATTTCAGCAGCTTCGTTGGCAACGGGATGGATTACGGCGCCAATGAGTGCGGATTCTTCTTTTTCAACTACGGCTACAGTACTGTCAACGGGCGAAACTTCGGCCTGGCCATACGGACTGAGACCGAAGCCTCGATGTCCTATGTGGAGACTCCAAGCATCTATGACACGGGCACATGGTATCATCTCGCCGCGAGCTATGATGGCCAGTATGCCACTTTCTATGTCGATGGCGCCGTTGCTGGCGGGCCTCTGGACGTCGGCGGTCCTATGCGATGGATCAACGACCAGGACGGCAACTACCCGGAAAGGTTCGCTATCGGAGTGTGGTTAGACCCTGGTTACGAGTTGTGGGTTGACGGGACGATTGATGAGGTTCGCTACTACAGCCGTGCCCTGACCCATGGAGAAGTCGGCTGGCTTGCCGGGGAGAGCAGCTCGTACGTGCAGCCTTTGCACATGATGTTGACGCCGACTAACCCTGAGATTAACGCCTACGACGGCGACGCGATACCTATAATCGACTTCAAGGATTTTGCTGCATTGGCGGCCGACGCCTGGCTCGATTATCAACTCTGGCCATAGCCGGTGTCCGCTTGCGATAGCACCAGGCTTCTGATTTCGGATCCGTTCGGGGCCTGCATCGGTCAGTCCGGTGCGGGTCCCGGTTTTGTTTGGACGTTGCGTGCCCTCGCAAGCGGCCCGCGCCGTACCATCCCCGGAGGCACTACTGCTCTGTCCAAGAGGGTTTTGATGATTTGCGCTGCCCACATCAAGCACCGGTAAAGACCTCCCAAAGGTTGTTACTCCCGCCTACGCAGCCATGCAAACGCTATTTCGCCGGGATTTTTTGTGCCGTTTGACAAGAAATTTGGCATGTAACAACTTGTCAAGACAAGAGTTACGGAGAATATGCCAATTCGCCGAGATCAGAAAGGCGCCACCTCTTCTGAACCATGGCAAAAATTTTTCTTTTTTTTGGAGCAAATCACGCAATTCGGGCGATACCGATTCGATACGAGCTTTGCATTCTTGGCGTTGCGTAGCTCCTTGTACAGCAAGGCCTTACAAAAATTCAACGACCACTTCCCTGCCCTGCAGGTCTCCCCAAATTGAGTCTCTCCTGAAAAAAAATCAAAAAAAAACGTAAATCCGGTTTTTTTCTTGACATGAGTCAGTGAAAAACGTTAATATAGAGAATCTGGAGCATCGGGGCGATGCGCCAAGACAAAGAATGAAGGCTAATTGTTTTTGGAGGAATATGTGATGAAGAAAGGTAAGTTGGTCCTAATCCTGCTCGCTGTCGGTCTGATAGCGGGCGCCGCTCATGCTACCATTCTCAGCAACGGGGATTTTGAGGCTGATCTGGCGCTTGTTCCCAATGCGGGCGACACGGCCGTTGGCCCTCCTACCGGCTGGGAGTATGACCGGTATTATGGCTACGACGTGGATCCGTGGCTGATGAACTGCTCAGCTATCGGGGACGGCAGTGGCGGTAACGTCGGCGTCGTGCTTGGCACCTGGAACGGCGAAGGCGCATGGGAGCCGGTAGTCGCCACGTACCCTGCCGGCGCTATTGCACCGGGATCGTACACGTTTGAGGTTACGACCGCAGCGACGGGCGGAGCAGGTGGGGGATTGCTGGACGTGCAGTTAGGTTGGTTCGAGGACCCTGCGGATCCCTGGGCTAATTATGACGAGTTCGTAAGGGAGAAAGAGATTGACGTATCAGCAACATTCGGCGATGGGGTCTGGGGAACCAAGACGTGGAATTTCGAGGTCCTGCCTGCCGACGAGGCAGTCGGCAAAAATTGGTACCTTTGGTTTAAAGGCGAAAGCTACGACGATTATGTAGTGGTTGGCGGTGCCAGCCTTGTTCCAGAGCCGGCGACTTTGGCTCTGTTGGGTCTGGGTGCTCTGATGCTCAGACGTAAACGCTCGTAATCGGACCGGCCCTGAGAATGATGACCCGGGACAGACTGCCACGGCATTCTGTGTGCGAATAGTGTGAATCTGGAGAGGTGGTTCGCAGTCTAACCGTGAAGCACCCGCTTTGCGTGGTTCGCGTTCTTCCCGTTCACTCCAAAACTCACCCGCGCTTGACCGTTGTGGTTCCCGAAAATGCCATCCGGACAGAGGAACCTCATGGATGGCTGGGCCCCGGCAAAAACGCCACTATGAGAGAACAAATCACTCTGTCAGTCTGCTCGGAAACATCCTGCACGTATCTTGTAGCCATCTTTAGATCAACATGACCAAGGAGCCTTTGAACTGCAAAGGGGTCCCCTGATCTTGCCGCCACCGTGGCTGCAGTTCCCGGCTTTGCAATTGAGTACCGGTGGCAGCCGAGCCGGGGCGCCGAGTGATGCAGAGAATCGCTGAAAAACCTCTTTGTTGTGCCAAAAGTGAGGATTGCCCCACGCACAAACGGGGGTGGATTAGCAGCCTTCGTCCGGCGTTTTTTGTATTGTGGCCGCTTAGGGCAGCAGCAAGCGCATTAAAAAAGACAATACCTGTGGAAATCTCAATGTGAATTTGGTATAATAGTATATCTGTGAAGTTTCGAAATGCTATTGGGCAACCTATATGGAACATCCCGGTTAGGAACAACTTTGGAGGTGCGTGGAATCCCAAATGGCAAGAGGTCATCAAATTCCTGGCTGGAAAGTTGTAAGACAGGACCACGTGAGTCTTGGCTTACAGTCAGAGTAAAACCGTTGTTTGATTTCGAAGGAGGATTATTATGTGTAAGAGACTGATTTGTTTAGTTGCTCTTGTTCTGCTGTGCGCCGGCGGCGCGGTACAGGCGGACGTATTGGCAGGCTTTAAGGGTCTGTGGGAATTCGATGATGCGGGCAACCTGACCAAGGCAACCTTGGGTAATGACCTTATTCTTAATGGCACCGGCCAATCCGCGGCGCCCGGGATTAGCGGGTCCGACGGGGCCGTAGGTGTCGAAGTCGGCACCTACTATCAGGCCGACCATGGTATCCCGGCCAATGGCGGGGGCTCCTGGGTTAATGAATTCACATTGCTATTCGATGTCATGTATCCGGAGGAGAGCGCAGGTCAATGGCGGGCCTTGTACCAGACCGGCTACGAGACGTACAATGACTCCGAGTATTTCATTCATCCGGCCGATGAGAGTTGGGGAGTAGGCGATTTGGGCTATACGGATAACACGACCATAGGTGAGTTCTACAGCAGCCATTCAACCTGGTACCGGGCGGTCCTAACGGTTAATCTGGACAACGACCCGGCCGTGGCGTTTCACGACTTGTACATCAATGGTGTTCTCACAGGCAAGCACAACACGGGCAATCTCGGTATTGATGGTCGCTTTTCGTTGTACACGGTCGATGACTCGGACCCGTACGTCTGCTTTGCCGGTGACAATGATGGGGACGACGCCTTGATGCACTATTCGAACATAGCCATCTGGGACCGGCCCCTGACGCCCGAGGAGATTGCGGAGCTTGGGGGCCCCGGCGATCCGATACTGGCGGTGGATCCGGCCCTGGCCTCAAAGCCAAGGCCGGCGAATGGGGAATCGGACGTATGCACGAAAGTGGTCCTGAGATGGACGCCCGGAGCTTATGCACCACCTGTAAACGGGCACAAGGTCTTCTTCAGCCAGGCTTTTGAGGACGTCAACGACGGCGCTGCCGCCGCCGATCGGGGTCTGACGAGCGACCCTGAGTTCGATACCGCCGATCTTCCTTTTGACCTTGATTTCGAAACGACTTACTACTGGCGGATCGACGAGGCCAATACTGTCAGCGGATGGGACGAAGGTTCCGTATGGCAATTCACTACCGAGCCGGCCGGTTATCAGCTCCCCAGCGACCGAATTACCGTCACGGCGGACAGCAACGGGCCCGACCAGGGGCCTGAGAATACAATTAATGGTTCCGGTCTGAGCGATGACTTGCACTCGAAAGATGAGGCGGACATGTGGATCAGCGCATCGGGAGCAAGCCAGCCGAACTGGATCGAGTACAAGTTCGATAAGGTCTATAGACTGCACGAGATGTGGGTGTGGAACCACAACACAACTCTCGAGAATACGATTGGTCTGGGTGTGAAAAACGCCAAGATCGAATACTCGAGCGACGGCGAGAACTACAGCACGCTGGGGACCACGCGTGAATTCACCCAAGCGCCGGGTACGGACGGTTATGCCCATAATACGGAAATCAGTTTTGAGGGCGTAGCAGCGCAATATGTCAGGATTACCGCCAACAGCAACTGGGGCGGAATCCTCAATCAGTACGGTTTGAGTGAGGTTCGCTTTTTCTATTTGCCTGTGCAGGCAAGACTGCCCGAACCGGAGAATGAGGCAGTTGATGTGGCTATTGATGTGACCCTCAACTGGAGGCAGGGCAGAGAGGCAGCAACCCACGAACTGTATTTCAGCGGCGAGCGGCAGGCGGTGGCCGATAGCACCGTTGACCCCTGTAGTATCCCTGCCGGGACATGCCGGGCCAGCTATGGCCCATTGTCTCTCGAATTAGGTAAGACTTACTATTGGAAAGTTAATGAGGTCAACATGGCCGAGGAGCCCAACACATGGGAAGGCGACGTCTGGA
>CAYWOD010000235.1:0-5135 GCA_964459805.1 uncultured Pirellulales bacterium | reverse complement strand
TGCGTTAATCAAGCAACTTTTTTGCAGTTGAGCCACCTTTTTAGAGTGGACTCACTTCTTAAACTCGAAGACCAGGACTATCGCAGGCTCCAGTGGATATCGGACAGGCTAGGACTCACCATCTCCCACTGCCTCAGATGCTTGATACCGAAGGTTGAGCCGCCCGCACCCAAGACCGTTACAGGAGAGAGCGAAATTGCTTCCGCAGATCACGGTGACTTGGTACCGATTACGCAGAGACTTCAGGATGCCGACCGTAAACAGCTAAGTGATATCTTGGATGAACTCAAAAGTAGAAAGTGGGGAAAAGTTCTCGCTACTGAGATATATCGGCAAGTGCTTGAAAAGAAGGCTGAAACAGTGTTCATCACTGCGGGGACGTACAAGCGCCTGGGAAAATGGATAACGCCTCACCGCTGGAGCGAACGCGAGCAGTTTGTAAAACCACGAGCCGAACGTATATCTGATATACTATTTGGGCGCAGAATCGAGCGCGTTGAGTAATATTAACTATTTAATCGAAAGGAGTACTCAAAATGACACACAGAGAGATTGTCCAGGCGTGCAGACCAATTCTGGAAGCGGTAGAGCATCATGTGACCGGGACATTGAGCGAGCGACGGTTCATGACAGCATACCAAATATGGCTTCTACTCCGAAGAGGGGATAGTCCTATATGCCAGCGACTAATTGATGAGTGCGGGGGTGAGTTCGTTGGCAAACATGCTGGATCGAATGTCGGTCCCGCGCAGAAGGTCGCGCAAGCTCTCGGGAATTCACGCGAAATTGATACGAGGTATCTTGACAACAGACGGATCCATTTCGACGGGATAGAACCCTCCGGTCCTGACTGCGGATTGTTCAGGCTGAGCTAGACACTACACGCCCCGATATGGTTACGCGCAGATTGTTGCCTGAAAGGTCCGTATATGTGTGGGAACAACGAACAATCTCTGTGTCTTCACCGTGCAGCCCTGTGTGGTTATGCGCCGACTGTGGAGCTTTACATAGCGGCGGGGGCCGATGTGAATGCTAAAGACCAGCGTGGAATGACGCCACTGCATCGGGCGGCGGCGAACGGCTATGCCAAAGTTGTCGAGTTCCTTTTGTGTAGCGGCGCGGATTTGAACAAGCGTGACTATGAAGGGGCCTGTCCGCTGCACTACGCGATCTGGAAAGGTCAAACTGATTCGGCCGAGATTCTGTTGGACGGCGGTGCCTACGTTGACGCACAGAACGAACATGGTCTAACACCGCTGTTCAGTGCCGCGTGCGAGGGATATGCTGACGTCGCCGAGTTGCTCATTCGATATGGCGCAGATGTAAATCACCGAAGCCGGGACGGATCGACTGCTCTGGATACAGCCCTGCGCGTAGGCCACGAGGATTTGGCACAACTCTTGCGTGACAACGGGGCACAATAGGAAAGGCCGGGAGTAAATTGGACAGACCGCATGGGCTAAAACCCATCCTACGGTGATTGCGCGATTGGGCTTGCTATATTGTCCAGGCGTTGTGGAATTCTGGTTTTATGTATTGGTCGGCTTTGTCGGAGTTTGTGGCTTTCATTTTTTCGGCGTTCCAGGCGAGCTTTTCTCGGGCGCGCAGGGCGACGTTGCCTAAGAGGATGACCTCGGTCATCGGGCCGGAATAGTTGAAGTTGGAGCTTGCGGGCGGGCCGCCCTTGCAGGCGTCGAGCCAGTCGCGGTGGTGTCCCTTCGAGCGTGCAATTGTCTTAGCCGGGCGTTTGTATTCCTGCATCTTTGTTTCGGGTATGATGCGGGGGCTTCCGCCCCAGCCGCCGCACATTATCTTGCCCTTGTCGCCGACGAATAAGATTCCGTTACCGCCGCCGCCCAATCGCCGGCCCGGCTCGAGCTCTTCGGGTCGCGGGGGCATAAGGCCGCCGCTGTACCAGGTCATTTTCACCGGGGGCATAGCTCCGCGGGCGGCGAACTGGTAACGGACGATGGAGCCGAACGGCGTAGTTTCAGCGTTGATATTGGTTGCCGAGCCCTCGACGCTGTAGGGATGGCCGAGCTTGAGCGCCCAAAACGCCGGGTCCATATTGTGACAGGCCATATCGCCTATCGCACCGGTCCCGAAGTCCCACCAGCCGCGCCAGTTATACGGGGCGTAGGCGATGTGGTAGGGTCGCTTCTTGGCCGGGCCCAGCCAGAGGTCCCAGTCCATCCCCGCCGGGACGGGCTGTGTCTCTTTTGGTCTTGCGACGCGGTAGTCGGCCCAACCGATGCCGGTAGTGCTCCAGGCGTGGACCTCGCGGACATCGCCGATCGCGCCGTCCCAAATCCATTCGCAGGTCAGGCGGATGGTCTCGCTGCTGTGGCCCTGGTTGCCCATCTGGGTTGCGACGCCGGCTGCGCGGGCGGCCTCGGTGACTTTGCGGGTCTCATAGACCGAGTGCGCCAGCGGCTTTTCGCAATAAACGTGCTTGCCGTTTCCGATGGCGGCCATAGCGGCGACGGCGTGTATGTGGTCCGGGGTGGCTATCAGGACGGCGTCGATTCCCTTTTCCTGCTCGAACATCTTGCGAAAGTCAACATAAACAGCGCAGGGTTTGTATTTGGGGGTCGCCTTTTGCTTTGCATAGTGCTCATCGATGAGTTTTTTGACGGGCCCCCGCCCTGCTACGCCGCGGTAGTAGAATCGGCTGTAGTCGGCCTGCTCGGTAACATCGCATATTGCCATAACCTGGACGTCGGCGTGCCGGAGCAGACCCCTTATATTGTTCTTGCCCTGGCCGCCCGTGCCGATCACGGCGATATTGAGCTTGTTGCTCGGTGCGGTGTATCCGCGGGCCCCTAACACGTGGCGAGGGACAATTGTAAAGGCGGCGGTTGCCGCAGCGGTGCGCCCGAGAAAATCGCGTCTGGAGATTCTCCTGTTTTTGGATTTGGCGGCTTTGTTGTTGGCTTTCATTTTAACGTCCCTTAAAAGCAATACACGGAAATCCTGTCGGAGACAGATGCCGGTCTTCAAGATCCGCAGAGATTATAACGATGATGCGCCCTTGTTGCAAAGATTTTAGTTAGTATCTGTTGCGGAAAGAGCATTTGTCATTCCTGCGAAAGCAGGAATCCAGGTTTTTCGATATGGACCCCTGCTTCCGCAGGGGTGACATCGTCAGTTTTGGCTTTCCGCAACAGAAACTAATTAAACGGGCACCGGGTACGGCCGGCTTTTCCGGCAGAGGACTGCGGGCGTTACAAAAACTGATTCACAAACGCAATAAGCCCATCTGACGAAACAATAACCGCCCCGCTGCTGCGCGTGACCAGGGCCATCCGTGGGCACATATTGGTAAACCACGCCGGTCAGAATTCGAGGGTCGATTTTGGTTTTGGGAGGGGGAAGACGTCGGATTTTCTTCTGGCGGTTGTGAATAACTCCGTCATCTTTGCCACGATGTCGGTTTCTTTGTCTGCGAGGTCGTTTTGTTCGCCGATGTCCTCTGCCAAATTGTACAGCTCGATCTTTCTGCCGGGCCTAGTCCGGACGGCCTTGAAATCGCCCATTCGTATTCCCTGTCGGCCGCCCAATTCCCAGTACATAACATCGTGCTTTCTTTGTCTTCGCCGCTTGCCTAAGAGCGTCGGCAGGTACGAGATGCCGTCGATGTCGGCGGGCGACTCGGCGCCTACGATTTCGCAGGCAGTCGGCAGGAAGTCCCAGAAGGCCGAGACGTGGTCGGTGAGCGAGCCGGGTCTGACTTTGCCGGGCCAGCGGGCGATAAACGGCACGCGGATGCCGCCTTCATAGACCGAGCCCTTTAGGCCGCGGAGGGGGCCGGCGCTCTCGAAGAAGGCCGAATCCGCGCCGCCGCGGTAGGTCGGGCCGTTGTCGCTGGTGAATATGACGAGGGTATTATCGTCAAGGCCAAGCTCTTTTAGCACGGACATAATTCGGCCGACGTCTTTATCCATTCGCGTTACCATACCGGCGTAGCAGGCCCTGGGATACTTGTGCGGGATGTAGCCTTTCTTGCCGTCATACGGGGGGTCGGGCCATTTGCCTTTGTACTCGGCCAACGAGTCCTCGGGCACCTGGAGCGCCACGTGAGGGATCGTGAACGGGACGTAGAGGAAAAAGGGCCTGTCCTTGTTGTCGCGAACGAATTTGAGGGCCTCTTCTGCGATGAGGTCGTGGGAATAGACGCCCTCTTTGCCGTCCTTGTTGGCCTCGATCCATTGGACCTCGCCGTCCGACCAGAGGTGGTTGGGGTAGAAGGTGTGGGCCTGGCGCTGGCAGATATAGCCGTAGAAGCGGTCAAAGCCCTGCTTGTTGGGCTCGCCGGTGGTTCCGACTCGGCCGAGGCCCCACTTGCCGAACGCCCCGGTCGTGTAGCCGGCATTTTTGAGTATCTTCGCCACGGTGACGGTGCCTTCGGTCAGGGGCCATTGCCCCCCTATCGTCGAGCCTAACTTCCAGCCTTCGGCGCCTCCGACCTCCTTATTGCCGCGGACCTGGGCGTGGCCGGTGTGCAGGCCGGTCATCAATGTGCAGCGAGACGGCGCACATACCGGGTTGCCGGAGTAGTGCTGGGTGAACTTCATCCCTTCGGCGGCAAGCTTGTTGATATTGGGGGTCCTGATTTTCTTCTGTCCGTAGCAGCCGACTTCGGCATAGCCGAGGTCATCGGCGAGGATATAGACGATGTTCGGCTTGGCTTTGGCTGCCGATGTGCGAGCCGCGAGGCTCGTGCATCCCGGCAGCGCAATCGCTGCGGCGCCGAGGCCCGCGGCTTTGATAAATTCGCGACGTGTTGTTCGGATCATCTTTTTGCTCCTAAGATTATTCTCATGGCACGTACCGCCGGAAATTGTACATAATGAGCACAGTTGTGGGAAGGGATTTTCTAAAGCAAACCGCAAGGGCTCCGGGCCCATCCTGCGCAACCTGATTCGACTTCGACACTTATGCCTCGAAATATATTTCTTTTTTTTGCGGTTTCGTCAGACTTAAAGATAGTGTTACGGAGAAATAGAGGCAAAGTAAGCTGTAAAAATTCGCCATTTTTTGAAGGGTGGAATTAGAATTGAGTAGATTTTTGGGATTTCCGGCAGGTAACTAATACTACAACGCTACTTACGCTGTAAAAATTGGCTCTATGTGTC
>CAYWOD010000234.1:0-5149 GCA_964459805.1 uncultured Pirellulales bacterium | reverse complement strand
TTTTCTCGGTCATACGATACGCCAATCTCACCTATCCATTTCCCGGATGAACCTTGTTTTTGGTCGGATCAGTGGATGGTGGCCGAGCAGGATGTCTTGCCTTGCTTTTCGAGGTAGCGCTGGTGGTGTTCCTCTGCTTTGTAGAATTTCTGGGCGGGGACGATTTGGGTGACGATCGGCTTGTCGAATTTGCCGGCCTGCTCGAGTTTCTGCACTGAGGCCCGGGCGAGGACCTGCTGCTGGGGTGTGTGGAAGAAAATTGCCGAGCGGTACTGGGTGCCGACATCGGGGCCCTGGCGATTGGGTGTGGTTGGGTCGTGAATTCTCCAGAAGACATCAAGAAGCTTTTGGTAAGATACGATGTTGGGGTCGTATGTTACCTCGACGGCCTCGGCGTGGCCTGTCTTGTCAGTGCAGACGGCCTTGTACGTGGGATTATCGAGCTGGCCGCCGGTGTATCCGACTGAGGTTGCCACGACGCCTTCGACTGCTCGGAATGAGGCCTCGACACCCCAGAAGCACCCGCCCGCAAAGGTCGCTTTCTCGTATTTGTCGGATTGGACGGGCCCTTCGGCCCTTCGGCGGGGCTCAGGGCGGGCTGAACTCGTGGCGGGCCCTTCGGCCCTTCCGCGGGGCTCAGGGCGGGCTGAACTCGGGGCGGCCCCTTCGACTGAACTCAGGGCGGGCTGTTCCGCCGTTTTCAGCGTGGTTTTCTGTTCCGGCGAACCGCTCATATTGTCGCCCCCCTTCTTGGCACACCCGCTGGCCGAAGCAGCGATGATTATTGTTAGTATTGTAACGGCTATTTTTGACATATTGCTCGATTGTTTCATATTACATCCCGGATTTCCAAAGAAAATACGCGAAAAACGAGTCTCATGTTCGCTAAATTGAGCGACCGGAGGATTTGGTCGCGCACCCTGGCTGCAATGACCCAATAATAATGAGGAGGGGTCGAATCGCGGGCGTCCTGGCTTTGTATTGTGATTTCATTTAGGCCGAGGTTCTTCTTTCTTAAGGAAAGGTCCAGCCTGGCCGGGTCGGCCTGTACCATTTCAACGACCTTTGCCTTTATCGTCGTCCCGGCCACCGAGTCGACCTTCTTTATCCTTCTTCCGAGCGCATCGTAGGCGAATTCGGCCACGTTGGCGTCATTGACATCCGTTATTCGCACAATTCTGTTCTCGTAGTCATATTCGTAGGCGCGTTCGTCTTCTGTTGTGTTGCCGGCATTGTCGTAGGTCAGATCGTTGTGGCTGTTAGCCAATACTCGTATCTCTTCGCCACCCCAGTGCTCCTGTTTAGCTAATACAAGCCCATTCCTGATGGTACTATCGGAAATACATCTTTCCGCCGTCTTCGATCACAATCTGCGTCTCGCCGCTGGAGCAAAGTACCCAGTCCTTCACCGGGTGCTTGACTATACTTCCATCCACGTATCGGATTTCGAAACTAAACGACGACACTTCATCCGTCGTTACTGCTGCATAGACTGGCTGGCCTGGTTTCAGCCCTTTGATAACCGTAGGCTTCCCATCGCATATCATCTTAAGTTCAGCTATATCAACAGATCCGGTATTGGTAATTTTGAAAGTCTCTTGGTGCATTTTTGCACCATTCCCCACAGAGATTGATTTTTCATCTGGTGCGCTCTTCTTGCATCCATAACCCAATATCATCACAACGAAGCATACAGACCACAGTATTCTCGAATATTGTAATTCTCCAAACATCGGTCTACCACCACCTTTCCTTGCCCCCTCCTCCTTTTCCGCCTGGTGAACTTGCTATAGGGGAACATTTGGACTTTTGACAGCCCAAATTCTCTGTCCATTCCGTCCACACATCAAAAGTCTTTAGTCCATCGGCCATCCCTCCACCCAAACCTGAAGCCGCTGGACCGCTACACCCCATTATTCCCTTTATCGCGATTATTCCCTTTTTCGCGTAACCAATTCTGGAACATTTTACTAAGCAGTGATGATGCCAATATAATTAGACCTACGATTAAAAAAGATGGCCACCTTTTCCCACCTTCACATAGGGTGCCCGCAACGAAAAAAAGTCTGCTTCCGACATACAGAAGCAGTAAATACATCAGAAGGAAGCACGCGGTTCCGTATAATGTCTGATATTTACTTCTCCATATTCGAGTGAACACTGATTTATTTTGTGCTTTTCTCTTCAAGGTAGTATCCATACCTTTCGTGTATAGCTTATTCATCATAAAAGACAACCAAGTATCAATCCTGCTGTGTGTCCTCCGACAACAGCTGCTACGCAGCCATAGACGCACGGGGCAACACCGCAACCCCCTCTTACTGTACTACAACCAGCGACACAACCCACCCAAAGCATAAGCACATCAAGTGTATCTTCACAGAACCAAGGGTCATTTTTTGGTGCCTCTTTGGGACATTTAGCGATCCCCCCTCCCCCTATAGGGGCTCCCGGAGAACCACCGCCTGAACTTCCAATGGGTGGCCCAAACCCAGGACCGCCAGGAGTCCATTGCAACAAACCGTGCGGGTCCCTCTGCAAAATGGGGCAACTCCGAACGTACTCATACAAACCCAAACCATCTCGATACTGCCCAATCATATCAAATATATTCGGCTTTTGTGGATTCGGTGTAATTCCCAGCGGGTCGTGGGTTAGCCATCTGCCTGTGTACTGGTCGTAGTATCTGTTTTCTGTTGTATTGGATTTCCAAAGAGCCGTTATCGAGTATATCGACCCTTCGGCCGGTAAACAAGTAGGGATTTCCATAATCTGATTTTCCGTCGGGGTCGGGTGCGAAGTTCGGCTCAAGGATGTAGCAGTTGCCGTAGGCATCACCGTGGCGGCGACGACTAAACGGGACGGTTCAGGTTCGGATTAAGGAATGAGTAAATATGACTTGACGAATCAGGCGTGATTGAATAGTCTTAACGGTTTGGTTTGGGGGTGTATTCAGGAGTTTTTATTGTGGAAGCGGCTATTGCCAAGGCCGGTGCTTTGATTGAGGCGATGGGGTATATTCGCGGCTTTGCCGGGCGGATTGTGGTTGTTAAGCTCGGCGGGAGCGTTCTGGACGATACCTCCCTGCAAAAGAAGCTGCTGACGGATATTGCCTTTATGGCTACGGTCGGGATGCGGCCGATCATCGTTCACGGGGGCGGCAAGGCCATTACGCGCGCGATGAGCGAGGCGGGGATTGAGCCGGTCTGGGTGCAGGGTCGGCGATATACCGATGAGCGGACGCTGACGATAGCCGAGCATACGCTTGTGAACAAGATCAATACGCCGATCTGCGAGATGCTCGGCGAATTGGGGTGTGAGCCGATGGGGCTGCATTCGCTGAGCAGTTGTGTGCTCTTTGCCGAGTTGTTGAGATTGGCGGGCGAAGATGGACGTAAGCTGGATATCGGGTTTGTGGGGCGGGTTACGAAGGTCAACGGCGAGCTGCTCAAGAAGCTCTGCGCCGACGGGACGATACCGGTGATTGCATCAGTGGCCAAGGACAAGGCCGGCGGCAAGCTCAACGTCAACGCCGATAGTGCCGCGGGTATGGTGGCGGCCGAGGTCGCCGCCGAGAAGCTCGTTATGGTCAGCGATACGCACGGGATACGAAGGGATATCGACGATCCGAATAGCTGGATATCGAGCCTGAACGAGAAGCAGATTAAGGAGATGATCGAGGCAGGCATAATCACGGATGCAATGTTTCCAAAGGTCGAGGCGTGCCTTACGGCGCTCGAGGCCGGCGTTAAGAAGGCACACATTATCGACGGGCGGATCGCGCACTCGCTGCTGCTCGAGATTTATACCGATAAGGGGATTGGGACGGAAATTGTAAGAAATTGAGATTGCCACGTCCGCCTTCGGCGGACTCGCAATGACGAAATACGAGGTATATGATACGAGATACCGATTATGACGACACAGGAGACTATTGAATTGTTTGATAAGTATGTTATCGCTAATTATGGTCGGCTGCCGCGGGTGATAGTCAGGGGCGAGGGGTGTTATTTGTACGACGCCGACGGCAATAAGATACTGGATATGTTTCCCGGATGGGCGGTCAGTGCGCTGGGGCACTGTCATCCGCGGGTCACCGAGGCCCTGCGCAAGCAGGCGGGCGAGCTTTTGCACATCGATAATACGTTCTACTCCGAGCCCCAGGGCGAATTGGCGAAGCTGCTGAGCGAGCGGGCGTTCGGGGGCAAGTGCTTCTTCTGCAACAGCGGCGCCGAGGCCAACGAGGCGGCGCTGAAGCTGGCGCGTCTGCACACGGCGAAAGAGAAGTATAAGTTCATCACGGCCGAGGGCAGCTTCCACGGCCGAACTTTCGCGACGCTGACGGCAACCGCCCAGCCCAAGCATCACGATGGCTTGCTGCCGCTGCTGCCGGGCTTTGTGTACATTCCGTTTAACGATGTCGAGGCGCTGGAATCGGCGTTCAGCGATGAGGTTGCTGCGGTTATGGTCGAGCCGATTCAGGGTGAGGGGGGTATAAACGTTGCGACGGGCGAATTTCTGGCGGCGATTCGGCGGCTCTGCGATGAAAACGGGGCCCTGATGATCTTGGACGAGGTCCAAACGGGGATCGGGCGGACGGGCAAGTGGTTTGGGTATCAGCATTTTGATGTTGAGCCGGACATAATAACGATGGCAAAAGCGCTGGGCGGCGGCGTTGCGATAGGGGCGATGATGGCCAAAGAGGAGATCGCCGCCTCGTTGGTGCCGGGCAAACACGCTTCGACCTTCGGGGGTAACTGCCTGGCGTGTGCGGCGGGGGTCGCCGTGATCGAGGCGATAGAAGAGGATAATCTCTTGCAGAACGCTGCGGAGCTCGGCCAGTACACCAAGGAGAAGCTGCTGGCCTTGAAGGAAAAACATTTTATTATAGATAGCGCTCGCGGGATCGGGATGATGATCGGCGTTCAGTTGACCGGGCCCGGAGGCCGGATAGTCGATAAGTGCCTGGAGAAAGGCTTACGCATAAACTGCACACACGAGACGGTTCTGCGTTTTATGCCGCCGATGATTGCCACCAAAGCCCAGATTGACCAGGCTGTCGAAATCGTTGACGACGTTTTGAGCGAGGGTGAGTAATGAGTGCGCCAAGCGAAGCTGATGTGAGCAAGCTGGACAATCCAGCCTGGTC
>CAYWOD010000233.1:0-5345 GCA_964459805.1 uncultured Pirellulales bacterium | reverse complement strand
ATTACACAATAGAACCACATCAGCCAGAATAAAATGTTATTTATTTACAAGTCCTTACTCCGGCTGCAAGCCAGAGTCCGGCAGTTTGCCGGATTGTTTTTGACAAGCATCAGGAACCTTCACCGACCTCATCTGCACGTATCTCAAACAACTTTTAACAAAGGACTAATACCAACCAAATCTTCACCTTTACAATAACCTGTGCTCACACGCGGCGACTATTTAGTTCCTGTTGCGGAAACAGTATTTGTCATTCCTGCGAAACAGGAATTTAGGTTTTTCGATATGGACCCCTGCTTTCGCAGGGGTGGCATCGTCGGTTTTGGCTTTCCGCAACAGATACTATTTAGGATTTGGCGTTGCCTCCTTCCTTTATGAGAAAGTGCAAAAAACTCGCACATCTGGGAACGAAAATATGCAAGAAACAACAATTACATTTTACAACATTATCCGCCTTCATTTCAACAAAAATTTGAAAATTCGCCGGAAACCAGAGGCATCACGCCCCTTTTTGCCCCGAAGACAAGCGGTTTTCCCTGAATTCCGTTCTATGGTTCCGTCAGGGATTTACTTTGCCGGGGTTGAAATGCTCCCCTGGAAGCTTGGCTCTGCGCAGATAGATGCAGGTAGATATCGCTGCCGCAAAAACAGAGAGGGAGCCTGCACCGAATCAATCGGCATAGACCCCCCGGTTCTAACTAATTCACTACATTCCCGGCAAGTATCAGCGTCTAGCGCCTCTTACGGCGAACCAACGCCAAACCACCAAGACCCAACAGGAGCACTGTGGCAGGTTCCGGAATGCAGTCGAGCGATATGTTGTCGATTTTCAACCGTGAGCCGGTAAGGGGCTCGCCTGGTCTTGGCGTACCAACGATAATCCTCAGATCTCCAGCTCCGATAGAATTATACGTCCTTGTAATTTCCCGCCAAGCGCCGGCGTCGGGAGGATCTGTCGCGGCATCGGGGACGAGCTTTACATCGTCTAGATACAGGTCCAACATGTATGGTAGCGGATTTCCTTGCATCATGGCCGAAAGCACATAGACCCAGCCGTCGGGGGCGGGCTCGTAGAAATACAGAGGTTCGGCCGATTTGATCAATCCACCATTTTGACCACTCCATGCCCCAAAGGCATTAAAGCAAGAGGTACCATCTGTTTCGTCATAACCCTTGCTAAACAGGTCACCAGGATTGGTCGCTCCATTTCCCAAATCGACTGGGGTTAACCACCCGGGGATATCGACCGTGTCGCCGGTGGTACCGTCGGCAAAAGTCACTGGACCACCGCCGCTTAAGGGTCGGTCCATCCCTATTTGCTTCACCCAGATATTACCCGCCAAAGGCTCCACAACGCGGATTGTTGTCCCCGGTTTGTACATTGCAAAATCGCCGTTGGGCACGGGGATCGTCACCGCATTGGCTGACAAACCAACAGCCAACAACACAAACAATACTACATAACATCTTTTCATCGTACCTTACCTCCTAACAGTGTTGAAAAAGGTTAACATTAACATATATACTTCTCTTTTTTCCAGAAGAAACATCCACAGATGCTTTGGCGAAGCGTCACAACACCCGTCACTTCCGAAAACCAGCAAAGCAAGCTACACAAAACCCACCCACTCTGCTTACCCATTTATACCATTTATACCAGACTGACTGTATGGCTGTCAAGAAAAAAAACCTAAAAATGTGCAAAATTTATGAAAAAACTTCGCAAAAACGCCTAACTCCTTTATTTAGAAGCTCTTACAACGGACTCGAAGCAAGCAATGGAAAAAACTGCTGGTGCAGATGTGAAATATTTCGAGAAGCACAGGCATTCAATCAGGATTCTGAGGCACTATGTTGAATTCAAAATCCGAATTTCGTATTTCGGGACAATAAACGGCACATCCGGGAAATGCGTAGGCGTATGAGCGTATCGCACGACCGAGAAAAATCGTTCGGGGCCCCAGAGGTCCAAATTACCCCCCTCGTTGCTCTAATTTGGCCCTCTGCCCAAATGATTTTTCTCTCCAGAGGACTCCAAGGCCCTGAGCAGGAACGGCCACCTACGCATTAACCGGATGGTCCGTTATTTGAAGGTTACGGTGATGATAAAGTTGCTGCCTTTCAGTTCGGTTCTGGTCTGTTTGGCGGGTTTTTGGAAGTGTTCGAGGTGGACGGCGATCTTCTTGGGGGGTTGGCGGCGAGGCGGGGTGATTTGTATCCGGGCGGATTCGCCGTTGGGGGCCATCTGGAGTATCAGGCTGGCAGGTCCGAAAGAGGTTGGGATATCGAGCAATTGTGTTTTGCTACCGGGTTTGGTCCAGGCGGTGGGCAGGGCGCCGAGCAGGTGCAATTCGTTGCCTCGTTCGAGGATGAGCAGGTGGCGGATGAGGCGGATGAACTCGGCGGAGGCCCAGTTGTGTGGCATATCGCCGACGTAGTTTTCGTTTTGTCCTTTTGGATTCTGTTCCTCTCGCCAGCATAGCAGCGGGCAGGCGTGGTTTGCGAAGGCGTATAGTGTGGCGGCGGCTTTTTTGGAGTGTCCGAGATAGAGGTGTGCGTGGGCGTAGAATGAGGCGGCGTAGTTCCAGATACCGTCGTGCATCCAGCCGGTGCTGAAGATGAGGCCTTCGGCCTGATTTGCGTCGAGCATTGCCATATTTCCGAGCATCAGCTTGTCGTCCGGGTCGAAGATGCGTCCGGGGAAGACGGATTGGAGAAAGGCCCACGCGCCGCGCTGAGGAGGCTGGGCTTGTTCGCCCTTCATTGTTACGGGGACATAGACGTTGCCGGCTTTGTCGGTGAGCTTGTCGCGATTTCTGGCGTTGTCGAAGGTCTGCCAGTAGTCTTTGTATTCGGCCTGCCAGTTTGCGAGCGTGGGTTTGTTTAGTTTTTGCGCCATTTCGATGGCGGCTTTGAGGCCTGCGAGTGTCCAATAGACGTTTGTGTATTCTCGGTGGACGCCGCCGAGTCCGCCGTCGCCGAAGCCGGGGGGCATTAAGCCGTAGTTGGCCTGCGTTGGGTCATCGCGGGTCATTTTGCGGTATTCGATGATGTTTTTGACGTTTTGCTCGACTTTTGGCCAGGTTTTTTCGAGCCATTTGAAGTCTCCGGTTAGCTGGGCGTGTCGGCAGATCATCCATAGTCGCAGGCCTGACTTTTTGGAGAATTTGACGCCCTGTGGCCCTTCGTCTTTGTCGATCTGGAGCTCGAGGCCTGCGCGGGCCTCTTTTGCGCGGCCGAGGTAGGTGATGGATTCGAGTATGAAAGGACCGTCGGCGGCCCAGGTTCCGCGGTAACAGGTGGGGCCGACCTGGAATGCGGGTTGGCCGTTGCGGAGCTCTCTGGCCTGGTAGATGTTGCGAATGCAGGAATCCAACAGGCCCTGGATGGCCGGATCAGGTACGGTGATGCGGTCGTAGGGTAGATCAACCCGGCCCCAGTATTCGATGGCGCGGTCCAGCTCGTGGTCTGCCTGGTCTTGGGTGGTGCGGGCAGAGGCGAGATTGCCCCGATAGAAGGTGAGCAGGGCCAAGTATTCTTCATCTGGGGCGAGACGCTTCTGCTCAAAGAGCAGCTTGATTGTGCGCTGGGCTTTTCCGGGGTACGTCACCGCCAAGGCGCGGTCGTCTTGACCGCCGATGATAAGCTGTTTTTCTGTTGGTGCGTTTTCGGAGTCGAATACCCAGAGGAGGCTGAGGATGGTGTTGTTGTCTTCTGCGTGTTTGGGGGAATGGATGCCCATTTCAATCAGGCCGTCGCCGTTTGTGTCTTCGGCGTTGAAGACGAGGACTACGGGGGTGTTGCGGCCAAACTCTTTTATTAGGTCGAGGGAACGAACAGTCTTGCCCTCGATGCGGATTTCGAGCGGGCGAACGCCGGGTTTGGCGTGCCAGCCTTCAATCAACCCGAAGGCAAGTCGGTATTTTTTTCCAGGTTTGGCGTGATAAGTAAAGGTGAGCGGCCCAGCGTAGCGAACCATAATGTCGCGGAAACGGCGGTCGCACGCGATGTTCGGGTAGGCCCAGCCTTTGTTGACGGCGGGCGGGTCGGCCGCTTCAATCCCCTTACCGGGCAGGTAATCCCGGGCGAGGGCCTGGGGGTCGAATTTAGCGCAGGCCGGCGAGAGGATGCAGAAAGTCCTGTCGGGATTGCCCCTTTCGAGGAGGCGGGTATTGTCATCGCTGATGGCGAGGGGCGTTCTTGAGTTAATCTGCACCGAGATGCATCCAGTTTGGGGGGCATCGCTGTTGTTGGCCATTCTGAGCCAGAGATAGTCAACTCGGCGCGGCGCCCAGTTGGAGATGTGTTTTTCGCGGGGTGCTGCGGCCCAGGCGCATTGCTCAAGAGTTAGAGGGCCGACGTTCTGCTTGGTGACGACAATGGGGATACGAGGGTTGTAGAGCGACTGGGCAATATCAGACTTCTGCCCCTGGGTTTCGAGGCCGGTGAGTATGCGGGTGCCGAAGTCGTAGAAGCTGCCGGCGCCATAGTCGTAGTAGAGACCCCCGTCGGAGCCGACCATGCTCTTGTGCGGGTCGTCGGGCAGGCCGATGCATGCCTGCCAGCGCTTAGGGGCGTAGCGGAAGTCGAAGATTTGCGGTTCGAGTCCCTGAGTTTGGCCTTCGATGGGAAAGACGCGGGCCTCCAGTATTGTTGAGCCAGCGCGAGCAGATGACGAGGTTGTGTGACTTGTCCGGGCTGGGTCTGCCACGGGCCATCCCCAAGCTGCGCTTGAGGCTGCCACGCACCCGATAGGGTGTGCGGGCAATAATGAAAGTATGACGGCAACGGGGAAAATGCATATTCTGCGCACAATCAGAAGCTCCTGTGATGTTGTTTTAATTCCAATGGTTTTACTATTTGTAAGCGGCTTTGCCGGCGGTGTCTTTGGGTCAGGTGAAGCCTGGTCCGCCGGCGAGGGCCGAGAGAGACAGGGTGAGCGCTGCGATTGCGCACGATAGAGCTCGTTTGTAGCAAGTACATCGGGTCATTATTCTGCCATCCAACTCGTCTTTTCGTCCGCTATCATTGTTTGCTGTCGAGCAAACGTCTGTTCTGCACAAAGTATCTGCCGGAGTCAATTTATACCCTCGAAGCGGCTTTGGGGCAATAGCCTCCTTTCGCGGGTCAGTGATTTCTCGGTTCCGGGCGGGTTTGTGCTGGAATCGCGATCAATAAGACTTGTTGTCGGTGAGCAGATAAGGTAGAATTCGGGCACAGTGGTCCTGGCTTGCCGGGAAACCGGGGCAGGCCTTTCGGGTTCGATTGATTTGACTTTAGTTTTGCTTTGATGAGTTCTGCAAAATTGCAGGTTAGGCCTATATTGTTGAAGAATTGCTTTTTTA
>CAYWOD010000232.1:0-5377 GCA_964459805.1 uncultured Pirellulales bacterium | reverse complement strand
ACGTCCGGTTCTCGGAGGGGCCGAGGGTGAAATTCCCTCGGTCTACTCAACCCTGGTCTTCGCGGTGTTTTTCAGCTCATGAAAAATACCTGTATTTCAATAGGATAGATCAGATGTCACGACCGTCCCATTGGCCCTTGACAACCACATATAGTGCCAAATAGTCTATGATTTCTTCAATTCTTATTGATGTTGTGTCTTGACTATTTTCAAGGTTGACCTTAAAATGGTCAGAATGAGAAAACGTTACCTGGAAAATATAGTAGATGAGTTCTGCTTTGGCAGCCACAAGATGGCTTTTGTTTCCGGGCCCAGGCAGTGCGGAAAGACTACGTTTGCAAAGATGTTGTTGAGAAAACGGAATTCTGAAGCCTATTTCAACTGGGATAACTTGAGATTCCGAAGGCTGTGGGCGAAAGATCCATCCGGAATTGTTCCAGAAAATGCCCGCCAAACGCCTTTGGTGGTTTTAGATGAAATTCATAAAGACCGGAGATGGAAACGTAACCTCAAGGGTGTTTATGACACACTCGGCTTTCCTTGCGATATTCTGGTAACCGGCAGTGCAAGACTGAATGTTTATAAGAAAGGCAGTGATAGTTTGCTGGGGAGATATTTTCATTTCCGCCTTCACCCCTTCAGTCTCAGAGAGTTGTCAAATCCCTCGCCGCATTTGCCTGAGGGTCTTATTTTGCGTTTGTTCGACAGATCCTTGAGCAACAAGAAGAGTTGGAGGCGAAATTGTAACGACTTTCTAAAGTTTGGTCCTTTTCCTGAGCCCTTACTAAAACAGAATCCCAGGCAAGCCCGGGTATGGCGAAAGCAGAGACATGATTTGATTATCCGTGAGGATTTGAGAGATATTAGCCGAATACCTGAACTTGCTCGAATTGAAATGTTAGCGGCCCTTCTTCCTGAACGGGCAGCTTCACTTTTCAGCATTAACTCTTTGGTGGGATATATGGAGGTAAGCCATGCAACTGTCAAAACATGGCTTGAGTATCTCAAGGAGTTATATTTTCTTTTTGATGTAAAGCCCTGGCAAAAACGCATTCCAAGATCTCTGAAGAAAGAAGGCAAAATCTATCTTTGGGATTATAGCGAGGTGGATGACAAAGCCGCCCGTTTTGAAAATCTGGTTGCATGCCATTTGTTGAAGGCCTGTGATTACTGGAACGACAGCGGAGAAGGCGATTTTGCATTGTTCTATTTGAGGAATAGAGAAAAACAGGAGATTGACTTTTTGATTGTAAAAGACGGTCTCCCCTGGCTTCCTGTTGAAGTTAAATTATCCGATGTTACGCCATCAAAAAACTGGATGAAGTTTTTGCCCTTGATCGGATGCAAATTTGCTCTGCAGATTGTAAATAAACCTTACTGGAAGGTTCACGAATATGACGATGTCAAGATACTCATAGCTGATGCGGCAGAGGTCTTTCAATATTTTGTTTAACACTTGTTTGGATTGGACGATATGAGAGTGAGAAAAGTAAGTCGGCGTGAGTTTTTGCAGAAAACCGCGGGGGCTTCCGTGGCGGCGGTTGGTTTTCCATACTTAGTGCCTGGCTCTGCGCTGGGTAACGCAGGGAGTGTGGCGGCGAGCGAGCGTATCACACTTGGATGTATCGGCGTTGGCAGCCGGGGCCGGAATAATCTGCAGAGCTTCTTGAGCAGAAGTCAAACGCAGGTATTAGCTATTTGCGATGTCGATAAGGCCAATCGAGATAGGACCAAGACAATAATAGACGAGAAGTACGGCAACACCGACTGCGTGAGTTACCTGGATTTTCGGCATGGTTCAATCTAATACCCCCCAGCGTAACACTATCCAAGACAGGCGAATGAGCAGAAATACTCATAACAACTTGTCAAGACAAGAGTTACGGAGAATATGCTAATTCGCCGAACGCAGAAAGGCGCTACCCTGTTCTGATCCAGGCCCAAAATACTGGTGACTACTCGATTCTGTAAAGACACGCGCGTTGATTGTCCGTTGGTCTATTGTAGCTCGCGGACCTGCTTTTAACGCAGAAACCAAGCCGAACATTTCTAACAAATGGGCCTCTACATTCTATCTACACGGTCTCTACGCATGATACTCCCACACTCACCGCAATAGTTTGAATCGCCGATTATTCTTTTATCACAAACCGGACACCTTCTAAAAAGACCAATGGCCCTATCCTCCCGCTTATCGGGTAAAGCCCCGTCTAAGGAGCCGGACGCAATCAGAGACTGCACGCACAGGGCAGAGGCAATTGCACCAGGGCCTGGCAATGAACAACGAGAGAATCAAAACCAAGGCCAAGAGGACAAACTGCCAGTTCTGGCCGATGATGGTAAAAAAGGTTGCGGAAACCTCATAGGTGATAATTGCCGGATTTCGAAAAACAAGGGCACACATCACAGCAATCCACGCTAGGCTTCGCTGAAGGACCTTAAAAAATTGCGAGCACTTCTCGGGCAATTGTCTTCTCGATCCCCCAAGCTTGATTAGTATCTCCTGGGTTGCGCCAAAGGGGCAAATATTGCTGCAATAGGGCGTCTTACCTCTCAGGATCACCGGCAACACGACCGCCGCGAGAAGCAGGTACCAATAGACATTGTCCTGCCACCTCGGCCAGTATCCAATCAGGAACGAGTTTATATTTATGAGCGATATCGGTCTTTTCAACACGAAACCTATGAAGACAAGCGAAGCGGCCAGAACAACCCACTTCATGTATGTATTTGCCGGCAGCTTCTTACCATAAGCAGCAAATCCTGTCACGATGAGAAGGATTAGCAGTATTTCAGGCAGGCCGAACTGTATTGCCGGTTTATTCTTGACGGTAGGAAGCAAACCTAACCGATCGATTGCTATGTCCGAGCAGGCCACACGCACAGCTTCTGCAAGAGCCACCAGAGAAACAGTCGCTCCGGTAACCGAATCAACATCACCTCCGATTTCGAATTGGTCGGAACAGTCTTTGCCTTTGAATCTGCCTGGGAAATCATTGTCGGTCACCCTTCTAAAGAAAGCAGGCGACTCCGTATGTCGAACGATTACAGCGTTGACTATTTTTCCATTTGCATCCAGGCCAACGGCAATGGTCACAGGGCCTGCATATCCATGGGCAGACCGTATGGCCACGAAACCCGCCTTTTTGCTTTCGGATTGAGCATGAGTCAAGCCTGTGTATATGTTGTCCTCACTGGAATCGAAACGAACCGCTCCCGGCAGAGCCTGCTTTAGAAAGCTGGCGATGTCACTGTGGTGTCTAAACAAGCCCGCGACCCAGCCACAGATGAGCGATACCAGAATCACAGAAGCAAGTAAGCGCTCTCGGTTTTTTATCGCATCCTTAGCAACCGCCACACTACTACTCCTGATATAGAAGCAATTACAGCAGCAAAGATCGCCCCGAAAAAGGCTGCATCCATTTCGCCTTCGCCGATGCTCGTGCCGACATAGGCGATGGAAATCGCGAGAAACAGCACCCAGACAATAACCACGGGCCATTTCCAGAAAGGCATGCGGATTCCTTTGTCTTGTGCCCAGGTTCTCAGTGCGATTATCGCGAGGCAAGCGAATAGGCCTTCTATGAACCAGAAGAAGCTGCTCTCAAAAAAGCCCATAATCAACTCCAGGGAATAGGCTACAATTCGATGAAATCTTCAGTTTTCAGCCACCATGGGGGTTCTCTATAGGAGGCGTTTTTGCCGCCGAGCGTTGCAGCATAGAAATCGGAAGGCTTAGGGCCTGGATAGAAACGTTTCTGCATGCCGGCTAACAGTTTGTCCGAAATGCCCGTGGGATCATTAGCTGTGACCTGAAGGGCTGTTTTGTGCACCCAGTTTGACTTTCGAGTATAAGGACATGCCGCTATGCACACTCTACAGCCAAGACTACCGTGGTTGGAATTCCAGAAGTTGAAACACTTCGAACTGTGCAATTGATAACGTTTATAACCCCTGACAATTTTCTTGTCTGCCTTTGAAATCGCGCCGCTTGGGCACTGCTCAGCACAGATTTTGCAGTTCTTACAGAAATCCTGCACGCCGAAAGCGATAGGTTTATCCGTTGACATCGGCAGGTTGGTAGTGACAACGGCGGGTCTGAAATTGCATCCCAACTCGGGGGTGATTACTATCGAATGTCTGCCCTGCTCACCAAGTCCGGCATCGACCATAATGGGAGGCACCATAAGATCATAGCTGTTTCCTGGAGTATGAGGCCGAGCAGCGTAACCCAACCGCTTGATAAATGACGCCAGGCGAAATGCGACTATGCGCGACTTGGAGTATGCATCGTTGCTGGTGCCATAATTCGGATTGGCATACATCGGATCCCAGGACATCGGTGTGCCGACCACTATCGCGTATTCCCAGTGCTTCGGCACTTCTATCGGCTCATTCATCGCAAAACCGCGTCGGCTGCTGGGATATTTATAGACCCAGTCATGATTGAGCTTTGTTATCCCTATGAGCACTGTGCCGAATTCATAGCTGACTTTCTTGATGAGTTTCGCAGTTGCTACGGGGCTTTTCATCTTGAACGGGCTACGGGATCTCTGGCCAGGAAAATCTGATATCTCAGGCGGCTCATTGCCAATCGGCCTTGGTGAGACCGCCCCCATCGCATCGGCCCAGGCCTCTGCGAGAATGTACCTGTTTCTGTTCTCCGGGCTATCCTCGGCGACTTTCCGCCTGAGCTCGCTGTTTTGCTTATCAAGTTCAAAATCCTCCGGATGCTGTTCGTAATAACTCCTGAAAGGCTCATCGAGGTCTTCGATTCTCTTACCCATCTGTGCCGCAGACCTCGCGACACCGACCCTGCTGAAAATAACTTCCGTTCGCCCGTCCGCACGGCGAGTAGGACCCACTTTTTCATAATGAGGTTCATCAACGGCAAATCTCTTTCGATTGAAACTCTGCGCAGCTCCCTGCAGACCTTCACATCCTGTATAGCTGTCAGGATCCCTTCCCGCTTGGTAGCCACATAGCCCAAGACCTGAAAGTCCAAGTACCGCACTCGTTGCACCGGCGGCCTTAATAAGTGTCCTTCTGGCAACCCTGAGTTCCCGCCTGGGTCTGTCTTCTTCTTTCTCCATAATGGCTTTCCTGTTTAGAAAATCAGATGAGTACTCAATATAGTAGAATTATGTCATGAGTGAGGTGGTTTTTCCAGGCTTTTTGAGTCGTACAATATCTCGCGCCGATATGAACAAACGCAGAGGACATTGAACGAAACGAATAATGGCTTTTCGAGAGACTGTAGTAGCTTTACAGAGCAAATAATAGTTAAAGTCTGTAACTACAAGGACTTATGCACGGTTCAAGGGGTGCTCGCTTAACATAATGAGCATCCATGTCTCATTACATAGCCCCAGAACTG
>CAYWOD010000231.1:0-5420 GCA_964459805.1 uncultured Pirellulales bacterium | reverse complement strand
TTCGGCCCAAATGTCTTGCCCCTCTTCATCTTGATAAAGGGGGCCTGCCACGATCATACGATTGTTGATCATAAACAGCAGAAGCGAGATGACCACATGTTCCTTGCCTCCCATCTGACCCCCGCCGGTGGCGAACGCACCTCCTACCTTGTCCGTAAAATCAACTTTCATTCTCCAGGACCAGTCGTCAATCATCGTTTTCATTCTGCCCGGTATGTTGGCGTAATAGGCGGGGCATCCCAGAACAATCCCGTCTGCGGTTTCCAGGTCCTCTTTGGTCACTTCGCGGACCCTCTTGACCGCCGCGACCGCACCGGGCACTCGCTTGACGCCTTCGGCCACTGCCTGGGCCATTCGTTCGGTGTTCCCGGTCAGGGAGTCGTAGGCGATCAGAACCTCAGCCGGCTGCTTTTTCAGTCTGACCTCATCCCAGGGACCTTGCCGCTCGCGGCGCCGGCCCAGCGTCTCGCCACGCATCTTCTTACCCTGTTCAGCCGCCTTCGGTAAACACCCTGCAGCCGTCAAGCCGCAACAGACGACAAGCAGACAAGCTCCGATGGCCCTGGATATGACTTTGTTTGGGTTCATTGCCATTCCTTTCACTTGCACAACGGACGTCCTTCCAGATCACTCCGTCTGGTCATCGCGGTGGCGTGGCGTTGAGATCCGGCTTCGAATATCATACACTGAGATTCCCATTTATGCCTGCTTAGCTGTGCCGCTAAGCCGTATCTCCAATAGAATATCAGGTCCGTCTTGAAAATACAAGGTCTCTGGCCTGGTCCCACGAAACTCGTCCGAATATGACTCGAACCTATAACCCAGGGTCAACATCGGATTGGCTCTGCTGTATAGTGACGAGGCGCTCCGACAGAATCAAGGGGCCTGATGTTCACCTATTCGTACAAACCCCCCGCCCCGTCGTTTTCCGGGTATGGCAATTCTCATTCCTCTGGTATAATATGCCACAATCAGAGCCTATATGGCAATAAACCGAAAGGACACTCAATGAAAACGCCAAATAGACCAAAAACAGAAGGGATTTCACGAAGGCAATTCCTCAAGAATTCGGCGACGGCGGCATCCCTGACGGCCTTGACCGCCGGCATTCAAGCCAAGGCCCACGCGGCCGGTACGGGGGCGATCAAAATAGGTTTGATCGGCTGTGGCGGGCGCGGCGCCGGGGCCGCCGTCCAGGCGCTTAATGCCTCCAAACGCGCCAGACTCGTCGCCATGGCCGACGCCTTCCAGGACCGTCTCGAGCGAAGCTACCAGGCCATCTCCGGCAAGCACCCCGACCGCACGGACGTGCCGCCCAAACGACGATTCGTAGGCATGGACGCATACGCCAAGGTCATCGACGCCGATGTCGATATGGTCCTGCTGACCACACCGCCGGGCTTCCGCCCGCTGCACTTCGAAGCGGCAGTCAAGGCCAACAAGCACATCTTCATGGAAAAACCCGTCGCCGTGGACTCGCCCGGCATCCGAAAGATGATCGCCGCCAACAAGCAGGCAAAGAAAAAGGGCCTGCTCGTCGCGGTCGGGCTGAACATCCGCCACCAGAATAACACCCGCGAGGTAATCAAGCGTATCCACGACGGAGCAATCGGCAAAATCACCTTCCTCCGGGCCTACGGCAATAACGCCGGTGTCTGGGTCCGCCCACGCCAACCAAGCCAAACCGAAATGCAGTATCAGATGCGCAACTGGTACTACTTCAACTGGCTCTGCGGCGACCTGATCGTCGAGCAGACCGTCCACGCCCTCGACCTTATCAACTGGGCCATGCAGGATCACCCCCTCGAAGCCCAGGGCATCGGGGGCAGGCAGGTGCGGGTCGGTCCCGACTACGGCGAGATCTTCGATAACCACGCCGTCGAGTACACCTACGGTGACGGCACGAAGATGTTTCTGTTCTGCCGACACATACGCGGCTGCTGGAATAGCTTCGGCGGTATTGCGCACGGCACCAAAGGCGATGCCGATATCAGCAAAGGCACACTCAATCTGCACGGAGCCGAACCGCTTCGGTTCGAGCGCGGCGTCGCCGGCCACCAGGCCGAGCACGACGACTTATTCGCCGCTCTCGATGCAGGCCGGCCCTACAATGAAGGCGACTACGGCATCTCCAGCACCATGACGGCCATCCTCGGCCGAATGGCTACGTACTCCGGACAGGTCGTCAACTGGGACCAGGCCATCAAATCCGATACCGACCTCGGCCCGGAACGCTATAGCTGGGACGCCGAAGCACCCATAAAGCCCGGCAAAGACAAAATGTACCCCTGCGCAATGCCGGGCATCACAAAGCCATACTGACCCGCATTCTGATTATTTCTCAGGTGCACTATGTCATCGTGAACGAAACGCGGTGAAGTGAACGATCCGGCCTGCGCGCTTAAGGAATTCCCCATTCGCAGGCCAGATCCCTTCGGCAAGCTCAGGGCGGCAGTATAATCGCCCCCTCGCCTCAATGCCTGTTAGCCCCCTGCACTGTCGGGCGTTATCATTCCTGCCAAGCTTGTGCCCGCGAAAGCGGGTAGCAGAAATCCAATCCTCCAATTCTCTAATCCTCTAATTCTCTAATCCACTAAAATTCCTTTGCCTTTTCCTTTTTCTTTCCAATCCTCTAATCCTCTAATCCTCTAATCCTCTAATCCTCCAATTCTCTAATCCTCTAATTCGCTAATTCACTAATTCTCTTTTTTCTTTTGCCTTTTCCCTTCTTTTGTGTTATTTTCTGTGCTTGCCCCGTTAGAGTGCCTTATACTCTAATGGGGGTCACTTTCTAATTGCGACTATCGACTAAATTGGAGATATGAAAATTGAGCCGAAAAAGCGGCTAAATTCTTAAGCAAAAAGTGGTGGATATTATTATGTTAGGATCAAACCATGTTGTCAATTTGTAGCCATACACGATGTAACCGTGAGAGGGAGGAAGGATTGCCGTTCTGTCGCATACACTGGACTGATCAGGTGCTATCATCTACACTTATGAACAGAGATAATTTTCCAGCGCTAAAAGATATTATCCCATCATCAAAAGGTACAACAAGAGCAGAGCATCTCCTTCTTGTTTTAATTTACGATGAAGGTTTTTCACCTAAGGAAATAGGTGCAACACTTGATTTATCAGAATCCACTATAAGGAAAATGCATCGTAAGCTCTTGAATCGATTGTATCCCCATTTGAAGGATTCATCTGAAGTCATTTATCCATTTTCACCTGAGGTCAACAAGTCACACATTGTCCAAATACGTGAGTTCAATAATGAACTCATCACCTTTCTGGCTGAGCACCCAAACTATTTGTATAATTTCAGTCCTCGGGACTTTGAGCGGCTTATTGCGCATATCCTTGAAACATTAGGCTTTAATGTGAAATTGACAGCACCTACGAAAGACGGCGGATGTGATATAATCGCATTCAGTGTGAATGATCTCGGTATTCAATCAAAATATATCGTAGAGTGCAAACGGTATCGACCCGACTGTCCAGTAGGCGTGCGGCTAGTAAGATCTCTATACGGCATAAAACATTCAAAGCAAGCACAACATGCAATACTGGCTACAACTTCATATTTCACACGTGATGCTATTGCTTTTGCAAAAATCCCTTCTGTGCTAGGTTTGAATCTCAAGGATGTTAATGATATTAGTGAATGGTTAAAACTGTGTTCTAAGAAGAATCCCAACCAATTGTTTGAGGAGATTCGCTAAAACGCTCGTTCCTCAGATCATCGTTATGCATTGAACTGGGCTCGACTTTGGTGGCACGATTTTGTTGATATTAGAATAATGGCAGGATAAAATCAGTGGAAATAGTCTTGGATAATATTATGTTATGCCAAACGATAGATCAATCCCAGTAAAGTATGATCTTTCTCCAGGTACTGTCTCCAAGATCCTTTGGCATTTTACCGGAGGACCTACCTGGAATAAGAAGAAAAAAAGGCACGGTACCTCAGCAAAACCGGCCGCTAAGGCGTATAAGAATCTCAAATCTATACTGCGAACCAAAGAGCTACGCCTCGGTACATACAAAGAGCTAGTTAAGGTAATTCTTCCAGAACGTAAAAAATTCAATCCTGAAACAAAAAAAGTTGAAGTTCAGAAGAATGTTCCGGTCGATATTCAATCTTCCTCTATCTGTTGCCTATCCGACATTCCGGCACCTCATCTTCGCTACCACGCTTATAGATATGGGAAGTTTGCCGTTGGGTTCCATCGGAATGCCATTATCCGCGCAGGTTTTAATCCAGTGTTCTACTCTCTAGAAGACACTCCTATTGTTCGATCGATATATCAGGGCTTCTCTTCTCTTCAATTTGCCGATACTGATTCGATACGTTATCTCACTAGCTTAATAGAGTCTCAAGTTTCCGACATTGAAGATAACTATGATGGACTAGATATAGGTATTGACGTCTCCAATCAGGTTTGGGAGATCGACTCTGAACTTGCTTCACTTGAGGATTCTATTTCAAATGCTAAGCAAAGTCTCCAGGACTTTGTAGCTTTTGTCAAAACATTTGATCGAAGCGAATTCATCACGGTTTATTGTGAAAGAGAATGGCGATCTACACGGCAATATAACTTTGAGATCGATGATGTGGCCATGATAGTCTTGCCAAAAGCTGTTGGAGAAAGGCAATATTTCAACAACTTTGTTGTGAGGATTGCACCGAATCTAAAATTGCCCCGCCGCATTCCAATAGTTCCTTGGGAAGATCTTGTCGAGCATTAACATTGTCAAAAGCATAACGTGCAGGTTCACTCAGGATGACGAAAAAGGGTGCTTTTTTGGCCGTTTTTTTTCTTGACTTTTGTTTGAAACTATGTTAAAACACCCGCATGTTTGCCGCTAAGCAAACATATACCGCCCGTACGCAGCGATAAGAGCCAGCAGGCCTAATCAAATTTAGTCGTACCGTCAGTCATCTTGAGGATAACCAATCATGCTTCATCCTGAGCGGAGTCGAAGGACCCCAAATCACCAATCCCTAATCACTAATCACCAATCTCTAATCACTAATCTCCTCTCCCGGCCCCTCTACAACTGTCTGTCTCCCCAATTGTCGTCAAACCACACGCGGGGAACACCGACCGCCTCTGCCGCTTCACCAAGCCGGTCCTGCATATCGTAGAACTTATTAGAGGAGTCGATTTCCATGATTTTTCTGAAGGCCAAACTCACACCACATTCACGCATTCTTTTCATCACTATCGCATCTATAGGGGCATATAGCCATTTTCGAGCCTTCTCAGCCTGGTCAGGGGTGAAGTATCGGCAGTGCTCAACTATGTCTCGTAGGTATAGTGAAAGTATCTTTGCACCATATCCCCATCGACGGGCACCATCAGCAGGGCTACCGCATCTAATTTTTATGCGATTCAAGACATCGCCAGCGGCGGTC
>CAYWOD010000230.1:0-5445 GCA_964459805.1 uncultured Pirellulales bacterium | reverse complement strand
ACCGCCGCTGGCGATGTCTTGAATCGCATAAAAATTAGATGCGGTAGCCCTGCCCTTGTGGGGGCAGTCGCAGCGGGTGAGCCGATATTAGCTCAGGAGAATATCGAAGAATATATAAGCCTGCCCGATATGTTCGGCCGGTCCGGCGATGCGTTTCTGCTGAAAGTCGTTGGCGACAGCATGGTCGATGAAGGTATTATGGACGGCGACCTTGTGCTGGTCAAACCCAACTCGACAATTGCAAACGGCCAAATCGGCGTGGTATTGCTGGATGACGAGGCGACGGTTAAAAGGATATATATTCAGCGCAATCGAATAGCGCTTAAATCCGCCAACCGCGCCGCCGGGTATAAGACCCGATACATAAAACGGGCCGAGAAAGACGTTCGTATAATCGGCAAGGTGATAGGTTGTTTAAGGACGGATATACGTTAGTGATGCTCTGTTACAATAGAATACGCAGTACGTCATTGCGAGGAGCGAAGCGACGAAGCAATCTCGACTTTTTCAATAGGCCCTTGCGCGGGAACGACAAATTGTATTACATTGTTACTGAGCTAACACTTACGGTGGTAGCGGATTCAAAAGCAGTTACTCTGAATAGGGATAAAAATGGATGATCGGATTTACATAGGGATCGCGGGCTGGTCTTATGCGGACTGGAACGGGATTGTCTATACACAATCGGGGATCGATAAGCTCGAATATGTCAGCGGCTTTGTGGATGTTATCGAGATTAACAGCACGTTCTATTGCCCCCCCGCCGAGCGAAACAGCGTATCCTGGCTGAAGAGGACCTCGGCCAAGCCTGAGTTTTTCTTTACGGCCAAGCTGCACCGCGATATTACCCACGAAGGCAAAATCGAATCGGCAACCGTCAAGCAGTTTCATACGGGCTTTAAGCCTTTGCTCGACGAAGGCAAATTGAGACAACTGCTGGTGCAGTTTAGATACGACTTTGCCGATTCGCAGCACAGCCGGCGGCATCTATCCGAGATAGTGAAGAATTTTTCCGATACGTTCAGCTTAGTGGTGGAGATAAGGCATAAATCCTGGCAGATGCCCGGTGCCCTGAATTTCCTCCAGGACCTCGGCGTTGCCGTCTGCAATCTCGACTATCCGACCACGTGGAATTCATTCGATATGCAGCTTTGCACGGTGGGCACAAACGGCTATTTCAGGATGCACGGAAGAAACAGAGAAAAGTGGTTCAGCAAGGCCGGCAGGGATGAGACTTACGATTACTATTACGAGGACAGTGAGCTTGCTCAGATAAAAAAACGGCTCGATAAACTGGCCAAGGCCTTCGAATCGCTCACCGTTATCGCCAACAATCACTACCGGGGCGCCGAGCTTGCCAATGCACTTGAGTTAAAGGCGCTGGTCACGGGGCAAAAACAGCCCGTCCCCGAGGGGCTTTTAAGGAGTTATCCGGACCTGGCAAGGATTGCCTTAAATGTATAATCGTTCATTAGATTGCCGTTCGTCAGGGTGGAGAAGGTATGCGCATAGCCGCACTTGCCTGCAGGAGTTACTACAGCCTTTTGAGAGGGCCGGTCTCGGTGCAGCGGCTCGTCCAAAGGGCCAAGGAGTACGGCTACGGCGCCATTGCCCTAACGGACGTCAATTCGATGTATGGGGCGGTGGATTTTTGCAAGTCGGCCAAGCAGGCCGATATAAAAGCGATCGTCGGCGTAGAGATTCTAACCCATAGCCAAAAAGCCGTACTGTTAGCTGAGAACAGGGCCGGGTATGAAAATCTTTGCAGAATAACTACGGCAAGAAACCTGGACAGCAACTTCTGCCTGATTGAGCAGCTAAAAAGGCACAGCAAAGGGCTTATCTGTATCTCCTCCCAGCAAAGGCTGCTAAAGCTCCTGCAAGAGATATTTCACAGGGATTATCTATTTGCCGGCTGTAAAGGGCCGGCACCGGCCAAGTGGGCAAGGGCGAATAAGATAGCAGCTATCGCCTGCGAAGATTTCAACTACCTGGATGACGGCGATATAGTTACAGCCAGGCTTTTGGCAAGGATAAGGCGGCTAAGCGTGGCCGGGTCGGGGCCGCTGGATTGCTGCGGATTCAATAAGCTCATACCAGAGACGCAATTCAAGCGCATGTTTCGCAACTGTCCTCAAGCAGTCCGTAATGCCGAACAGATAGCTCAGCGCTGCAATTTCCAATTACTAAACCGACGGTATTTCCTACCCAAACTCAAGCTTACCAAAGGTAGAACCGCCGATGCCGAGCTGGCCAGACTTTGCCACATCGGTCTTGCAAAAAAATATAATCTCGTGGATAAGGATATTGTTAAGCGGCTCGAACGCGAGCTGGCAACCATACGAAAAAATAAATTCAGTGATTATTTTCTGGTGGTCCACAGGATAGTTGACTTTGCGAAGCAGAGCGGTATTGCCGTAGAAGTGCGCGGCTCAGCGGCGGGGTCGCTCGCGGCACATTTGCTTGGCTTTACGAGGGTATGCCCTGTTGCGAACAATCTGTACTTCGAGCGTTTTATGAACCCCGGCAGAAAAGACTGTCCCGATATTGATATTGACTTTTGCTGGAGAAGGCGGGACGAGGTGATAAAGTTCTGCTATGAACACTGGGGCTACGAAAACGTCGCGATGATCTCGAATATCAACAGATACCGCCGTCGCAGCGCCGTTCGAGACGTGGGAAGGTTCCTCGACCTGGAGCCAAACCAGATAAACGAGCTTGTCAACGCACGAAAACCAAATCCCGATTCTGCCGTCTATAAGCTGGCTGAGAGGATAATAGATGTCCCCAGGCACATAGGCGTCCACTGCGGCGGCATCGTTATCACTCCCAAGCCGGTCAGATGTATCGCACCTCTCGAGCGCGCGAACAAAGGCGTGATTATAACTCAATACGACAAAAGGGCCGCCGAGGCCGTGGGGCTGGTTAAAATCGACCTCCTGGGCAATAGAGCACTTTCAACAGTAAACGAGGCGGTGCATATTATCAGCAAGCCCGCCGAACGTGTGGACATCGACTCTATAGACCCAAACGATGAAAAAACGGCGAAGCTGCTGACGGCCGGTGACAGTCTCGGCGTATTTCAATGTGAATCGCCGGGGATGAGACAGCTCCTGCGCGGGCTCAAGGTCAAGAGCAAGAAAGATGCCGCAATTGCCTTATCGCTAATCAGGCCCGGCCCCGCTTCAGGTGGGATGAAGACCGAATTCATCGAGCGGCACGTCAATGGAAAGCCGTTCCGGTATCTGCACCCGAAAATGAAAGATGTCCTCGGTGACACTTACGGCGTTATGCTGTATCAGGAGGACGTGATGCGGATAGCCGTCGAAATTGCCGGCTACAGCCTCGCCGAGGCCAATCAATTCAGGACGGAAGTATCGAAGAAGGTTTCCGCTGTGCGTCTGCAGGCCCAATATGTCGATTTCGTATATTCCAAGGCCGAGCAGGAAGGGATCGACCGCCAGAGTGCCGAGGCCATCTGGGAGCAGATACTGAAATTCGCCGCCTATTCGTACTGCAAGGCCCACGCGACGGTATATGCCAATATCGCCTGGCAGACCGCTTTTCTCAAGGCGCACTATCCGCAGCAATTTTATACTTCGCTGTTTAACAATCACCACGGGATGTATCCGCTGAGGGTCTATGTGTGGGAGGCCATAAGGCACGGCATAAGGATACTGCCGCCGCACGTCAATCACAGCGAAATAGAGTGGTCACCGCAGGGCAGAGCCATTCGCGCGGGTTTGAATATCATCAAGGGCCTCAGTTATAACGCTACCGAGGCCATAGCTGAGCAAAGAAAGATCAGGCCCTTTACCGACATAGACGACCTGCGCACACGGGTAAAGTTCAATCGGCCTCAGTTGCAAAACCTTATTCACGTCGGTGCCTGTGACGGGCTGGGAAAAAGTCGGCCGGCAATGCTGATGCAGTTACATTTTGCGCCTTTGGACCCGAATCAACTGCTGCTCTTTGATCTCTACAATAATCCATCACGAAAAGGACTGCCCGAATACGACCGGATAGCGAAATTGAAAGCCGAGGTTGACGTTACCGGAATTCCATTTAGCCTGCATCCGGCGCTGTTGCTGCAGATAAAGCACACGCCGGCGGCCAGGCTAAGCAAATTCATCAACAGGGAAGTTACCGTAGCCGGCTTTGTGGCCACCGCAAGACGGGCCAGGACTAATGATGGCCGGGTAATGGGCTTTGTAACATTAGAGGATTCCACCGGCCTGGCAGAGATAACCTTCTTTCCCGATAAGATAAACCTGTATCAAAACATCTGTTCGGCCGGCGGCCCAATCTGGATAAAAGGCAAAGTTACCGAGCATCTATCGTCAATTACTATAGAAGGCCGCGACTGCGGCACGGTGGCATAGTGGTGCATCGCAGATGGTCTGATGGGTTGTCATGCTGAGCCGAAAGGCGAAGCATCTGGCCTGAGGCAAGGAGATTCCAGTCATAGCCGGGTCTGCGACTTCGCTGCGATCAGAATGACATCCATCATTTAATGTGCGACAAAGCAGTAGGTACGGCAAAGAACCTATCGGGCGATTTCTTTTCGCAGCCACTCGATGCTTTGCTCGATTTTGCCGGGCGCCGCTTCACATTCTATTGACAGCCAGCCATCCCAGTCGATTTCCTTGAGCAGCTCGATACAGCCGGCGATGTTCTCGGCGTTCACGCCTTCGCCGATACCGACAACGGAGCAGGCGATGCCCGTCATCCCGCCGCGGACGGCCTCGGCAAGCTCTGCGCTGACGTCCTTGATGTGGCAGTGCGAAACCTTGTCGCGAAATCGCTTGAGGAACTTGACCGGGTCCTCCCCCGCGATAAAGACATTGCCCGTGTCCATGTTCATCCTCAAATACGGCGAGTCATAAAAGCTGAGAATCTGCTCCATACTATCCGGATCGGTCGTGTAGGGTCCGTGCGGCTCGACGTTGATAATGATGTCATATTCCTGGGCCCAATCGAGCACTACGCGGTAATACTGCTTCATAAGCGCCATCACCTCGTCGTCGGTGTATCCTTCCGGTTTACGTCCGCCGTCTGTCGTGTCCACACATGGGCAGCCGAGACCCTTGGCGAACTGGATGGTCCGAACCGTGTAGCCGATCCCGCGGTGCTGACCCTCGGGGCAGGACATTGGATAGGCAGCGTCGAGCTGGGAGGCCTTCAGACCCATTGAGTCCAGGTAGCTCTTGAGCTTGAGCGGGTTCGAATGAAGGGGGATATGCGGATTATAGCCCAGGGCCTGGACGAAGTAGTCCCCGTCGATTGTGCCGAACTCAACGTACTCCATATCGTGGTCCTTGGCAACCTGGCAGGGGACGTCATAAGAGACGTCAAAGTGCCGCCAATTGTCAACGTGCATGCTTAGCTTTAGTCGAGTAGACATAATATGGTCTCCTCATTTAGGTTTAGTTTGTATTCCCTGTT
>CAYWOD010000229.1:0-5462 GCA_964459805.1 uncultured Pirellulales bacterium | reverse complement strand
CAACGTCGCCTCGCGGGTGGCCATCATGTACCTGGGCAAGATCTGTGAGGTCGCCGAGGCGGCCGAATTCTTCCGCAACCCGTACCACCCATATACGCAGATGCTCCTGTCCTCCATTCCAGTCATCTCGGAGGAGGAGGAGAAGCTCAAGCCTCAAAAGATCATCTCCACCGGCGAAATCCCGAGTCCGGTCAACGTCCCCAGCGGTTGTAGCTTTCACCTGCGCTGTCCCAAGAAGATGGATATCTGTTCCAAAGTGGACCCGGTTATGGTCGAGATGGAGGCGGGACATACAGTTCGCTGCCACCTTTACGATCAAGAGGGCGGCAGACACTGAGGAGGGAATCATGGGGCAGAGGATCTTGTACATTGACCCTGTAGGGGTCGAGGTGGTGGCAGAAGGGCTCCAATTCCTGGGGAGCCAGAAGCAGGCAGGGACAGAGCTGACGATGGTCACTCTGCCCCGTGGCCCGGAGCATCTGGAATATCGCTACTATGAGGCCCTGGTCCTGGTGGATATCCTGCACCTGATCAAAGAAGCCGAGAGCCAGGGTTTCGACGCGGCAGTCATCGGCTGCTTTTACGACGTGGGGCTGCAAGCTGCCCGTGAGGTGGCGGAGCGAATGGTGGTCGTGGCCCCATGCGAAGCATCCACCCACATCGCCTCCACGCTGGGAGACAAGTTCTCCATCATCGTGGGCCGCAGGAAGTGGATTCCAGAGATGATGGAAAACGTGATCCGATATGGCATGAAGGAAAGGCTGGCCTCTTTCAAGTCGGTTGACCTGGGGGTGCTCGAGTTTCACCAGGACGAGGAGGAAACAGCCCGCCGCTTCAAGGAGGCCGGGCGGGAAGCGATAGAGCGTGATGGAGCCGAGGTGCTCGTCCTGGGTTGCACCGCCACGTATGGGTTCTATCGTGAGCTCCAGGAGGAGTTAGGGGTGCCCGTCATAGACCCCATGATCGCCGCCTTCAAAACCGCCGAGTTCGCGGCTGAACTGAAGAACCGATTGGGGTGGAGCCACAGCAAGATCGGGGGCTACGAATCACCTCCTCCAGAGGAGTTCGCCCCCTGGCGACTCGAGGAGCAGTACGACTTTGGCGATATGAGGGCCTGGCTGCGGGGATGGTGAGATTGGTTTTATGCAGTCAATAGGTTGATATGCCAACATAGATTAGCGAGAAGGAAAATGCAAACATACCGTGTAGAAACAATGGTCTCAAGCAACAGAACGCTTACGATTAAGGGGTTGCCTTTCCAGGCGGGCGAGGAAGTCGAAGTCATTGTGCGCCGCCGCGGGCGTGAACGGGAGCGTCGTGAACGCTATCCCCTGCGGGGCAAGCCGATACGTTATATTGACCCATTTGGAAGCGTTGCCGAAAGCGACTGGGAAGCGCTGCAATGATTGTTCTCGACACGCACACCTGGGTCTGGTGGGTGCACGGTGACGAACGGCTTACCCGAACCCAGGCAGAAGTCATTGAGGCCAACGAGACGGATGTTATTGGCATGAGTGCTATTTCGTGCTGGGAGATAGCGAAACTTGTGGAATACGGACGACTTGAGTTGCCCTGTTCATTGGAAGAATGGTTCGAGGACGCTCTGAGCTATCCCGGCATTCGTCTGCTTGAGCTGACGCCGGAGATTGCGATAGAATCGACTCAACTGCCGGGCGAGTTTCACCGTGATCCTGCGGATCAGATGATTGTGGCAACAGCGAGGGTATATGGAAGCCCGCTTGTGACGTCTGATGGCAGGCTTCTCGAATATCCGCACGTTGAGACCATAGCATAAGCGATAGGCTGACGGCAGCCGCATCAGCGTGCGCACCGGCGGCTATAGGTTTCACCCCCGCTGCGAGCACACCACGCCTCGCTGGGCGGAGGAACCGCCACCGGCACCGAGGGGAATACAAGAAAGTAGAAGGCGATGAACATAGCACGACTAGAGGAGATTCAAGTTACGATTGAATCCTTGCCTTATCAGGAGTACATACGCCTGAGGCAGTGGTTTTTGGAAAGAGACTGGGGAAAATGGGATAGGCAAATTGAGGCGGATTCGGAGTCAGGAAAGCTGGATTTCTTAATTGAGGAAGCTCTCACTGAGAAAGCCAAAGGCATCCTGAGAGAATTATAGATGCATAGGACAGCAAATGGGTTCGGATTATTGGTACTCACGACGAATACGAACGTATGGTCAAATAATCGAGAGTGCGACCAGATGTCCAACTCCAACTGAGGTTGAGGGAGATGACTTCTGAGGAACTTCGAGCCCTGATCGCCCAGGGCGAGGGGCAGCGGCTGGATTTCAAACGCGGTGTGCCCCGTACTCCCTTCGTTCACGGCACGGCAGGCGGTGTTTTCCAGCGGCGGGTGGGCAAACAGTGCCTGCCCATGTCCCCGGCCGATGTACTGGCCTTTCAATCCGAGCGAGCGGGCTTGGACTATAGCGCGCTTCCTCTAGGCCAGGCCCGTTACCCGGACGACGTTGACTCACAGGCCCTGGAACGGCTGCGTGCTGAGATCGTCCTGCGCAGCCCGGCTCTGGCTCAGCAGGCCGACCGAGACCTGCTTGGCAGCCTGCGACTGCTCGCCGATGATGGCACAGAGCCGACTCGGCTAACGGTCGCCGGTGGCCTGTTGCTGGGCCGGGCCGAGACCCTGCACCGTGACCTACCCCAGGCCGAGGTAGCGTACTTCCGTCAGCGCACCGAGACCGACATCCGGCTCTCGGAGCGGCTCTACCTGCCGTTGCCGCTGCTGCTCCGCCGGCTCAAGGAACTGATCGAGGCCGACAATGAGGTACATTCGTTCTTGCTGGGCCTGCAACGCATTGACGTCCCCGCGCTCCCACAGGCAGTCTACCGCGAAGCCATCCTGAATGCCGTGGCTCACCGGAACTATGGCCTACCGGGCAATGTCGTCCTGCGGCACTTCCCAGACCGGTTGGAGGTGATGAGCCCTGGTGGGTTCCCTGCTGGCGTCAGCCCGGCCAACATCCTGCGCCAGGTGGTATCCCGCAACCGGCTGCTGGCCGAGGTATTGCAACGGGTCGGTTACGTGGAGCGGGCTGGCTACGGTGTGGACATGATGTACGTGCAGATGCTTCGTCTGGGCAAGGAGCCGCCCTGGTTCATCCCCGACGAGTTGAGCGTTCGGGTGGTCATCCGGGATACCATCTTCGACGAACCGTTCGTGAGCTTTGTTCAGCGGCGTCTGCGGGCTGACTCGCCGCCTACGCTGGAGCACCTGCTGGTGCTGAGCCACCTCAAACGCAACCTGGAACTGGACCTGGCGACAGCGATGGGACTATTCCAGCGCAGCGAGGGGGAGGCCAGCGAAGTGTTGGCCGGTATGGTGCGGGACGGGTTGTTGGAGCGGGTCGGGACCGGCAAGGCAGCCGTGTACCAACTCACCGTTGAGACGGCGGAGCAGTTGGATGTCTCGGCCCTGGGCCGATTGCTGACGCCGGCTGAGCAAGAGGCGCGGGTGTTGGAGTACGTGCAGGAGCGGGGGCAGATCACCAACCGGGAGTGCCAACGGTTGTGTGGTCTCAGCTCTGACCAAGCATTCAAGTTACTGGCACGTTTGGTGAAAGCAGGGAAACTGAAGGCCCTAGGTGAAAAGCGTGGCCGTCACTACATTCCGTCGGACGGATAACTTTTCCGCCTGGCGCATTCAGTATATCCGCCAGGCGGATAACTCATGCGCTATCAGCCGATGACCCTAACACCGGTGACCTACCAGCCGACGAGTTGTTTGTCCTTTGGGCCCGTTTTGAGGCAGATCGCCGCGAATCTTGCGCACGCAATAGGATTTCTTGCACTGCAAGATAAAATCTTGCGCGGCGCGTTTTCGCTGTTCTTCGATGGAAGTCACGCTGGTTGCAGGTTTCACCCCCGCTGCGAGCACACCTCGCCTCGCTGTGCGGAGGAATCGCCACCAGCAGCGATGGAGATCGAGCTTGGTCATAAGGTTAGCTGTTTCCTGTACTCTTGAGTGAAGTTCCGCAAGGAGATTTCCGCAGAAATTCTTAGTTGTGCGGCGAGACGCAAACTGAGGGTTGCCTTAAGGTCAGATATGGGTTCAAGAAATGTATTATAACCAATAAGGAGAAATACTCATGAACAGCCGTTATCCTCTGATAGCTGTACTTGGTATGATCGCAATAGTGCTTGTATTGGTATCTCCAGTAGTGGCGCTACCTGGTGTAGCCCCGACCGCTACATGGAAACCGCAATCCAGCGGCACTACTAATTACCTCGGTTCCGTCCATTTCATCAACGCCAGCGAAGGATGGGTAGCCGGAGGGAGCGGAACCCTGCTCAAAACCACGAACGGTGGCAGTACTTGGTCAGCAGTTACCATTACCGGTGTTGATCCCTCAAAGGGGTTTAACTCGATGCGTTTCCTTGATCAGAATGTTGGCTGGGTTGGCGGACTCTATTCGGTGCTCCGTACGTTAGATGGAGGGGCAAGCTGGGAAGGAACACAGTACAGTTCATATGACTTTCGCAATGCACTCTTCCCCGTTTCTTCAACTGTAGCGTGGGCTGTTGGTGGGTCTGGAATTGGCTCAAAGCGAATCCATTGGCGTTATACCTTCTTCGATGGTGCCATCCAAGAAGAGTATTGGGTTACGACTTCCCCCTCCAAATTGAGGAGTGTTTATTTTGTGGATCCTGACAATGGATGGTCAGTGGGTTGGGATGGTCTGATTATCCGCATTAGTAACGCCAGTGGCAGTTCACCGGTTTTCAGTGTTCAAACCAGTGGTACGACGCAGGGACTCAACGAGGTTCAGATGCTCGATATTAATAACGGTTGGGTTGTAGGAAACCTCGGAACCATATTGAAGACCACCGATGGTGGGAACACATGGATACCGAAAACGAGCGACACGTTCGTAGACTTAGAGGGTGTCTACTTCATCGACTCGAATCTCGGCTGGATAGTTGGTGAGGGGGGGCTTATTCTAGCGACTTCTGACGGCGGAAACACCTGGACACCGGAGTCGAGTGAGGTAACTAGTGAGCTCGCCAGTGTCTTCTTTGTCGATTCAGCCAATGGGTATGCTGTGGGCGCCAATGGTGTAATCTTGGCGCGGGAAACGAAACGTGTCTATCTGCCGCTTATACTCAACGGGCATGGTGGTGGATAGCGGCGGATGTCAGAAGGCATCTTTAGTGCGCCGCACCGTGAGCAATGGGCTCACCATTGCAAACAGAAAGTGTGAGGCATAGTAGTAGAATTGCCGTCGCAACCCTGTGGATCTTTGCCAGAAAGGCTCAAGAAGGAGGCCAGATTATCGGATAAAGAAACAGATTCCCACAGCCAGCTTTGGCAAGCAACGGCAGAACGCGGACAAACTATGTCCGTGCGTCCACAAGTCAGCCACAGATTTCATAGTGGAGGGTATCAATATGCTGAGAGTTGCTACGGATATTGGAGGTACGTTCACG
>CAYWOD010000228.1:0-5485 GCA_964459805.1 uncultured Pirellulales bacterium | reverse complement strand
CCTGGCGCTATCAAAAGAGTACATTTCGATGCCTAACTGCGAAAGTTGGGTTAGTATAGGTCAATAAACGAATTTTTGTAGAAATGTGGTCATCGAGGATTGAAAGTGAAATTTAGACTCCCTGCAAATGTGGCTTTCTTGGCAATTGTCCTGTCCATCGCTGTTAGTTCCGTATCCTCTGGTGTCCAGACCCCGGCAGAATTTAACGCTGATTTGCCCATGGAAATCCGAGCAACGCGGGCGGCGGTGGCCGAGCTGCTCGCCGAGCACGCTGATGAAGACTACTTGCTGTTTCCTGAGGGCCGACGGCGACCTATTAGGATGTTGGATGCCCTGCCGCGTTGCTGGATAGACGCCGGTCCCGGCAATTCCTTTCAAGGTCAGGCACATCCGGGCGAATTCTACGTCTTTCAAGTGGGGCTCTTCGCCGCCAGCAAAGCCATTACCGACATCCGCATAGAGTACTCCGACTTAAGGGGGTCTTCCAACAAGACCGTTTCCGGTTCGTTGATTCGCTGCATCAATCTTGAAGGGACCGATTGGAAAGGGCAACGGTTTACTCGACAAGTGGACGTTGAAAAGGGGCATGTGCAGCCGTTTTGGATAGGCATACCGATCGCCAGAGAAGCATCCGGACGATACTACGGTGAGCTGATCGTAAAGCCGGGTAATTCAAAACCTAAAACAGTGAAACTAATCATTGAGGTGGGTGGTGATATCCTTGCGGACCACGGCGACAGCGAGTTGTGGCGTCATTCGCGTCTGCGCTGGCTGGATTCGGCTGTGGCAATCGACGATCAGCCCACGGAACCGTATCCCTCGATAAAGCTCGACGCAAATGTCGTCTATTGTCTCGGGCGTCGCCTAACCTTCTCGGAGAACGGTTTGCCCGAGAGCATTGTCAGCACGTACACCGCTTCTGTTGGCAGTGTTGAGGGGCCAGACAGGGAGATCCTTGCCGCTCCTGTTGCATTGGTGGTGGAAGCCGGGAATCACGATGTGACCTTTGCTAAAGGACAGTCAAAGGTAGTCTCGCGGACACCGTCTGCAATTGTATGGGAGGCTGACAGTTCTTCCGGGGCATTTGCACTGCACTGTCGAGCGAGTATGGAGTTCGATGGATATGTTACTTACCAGCTCAAGCTGCAAGCCAAACGCGATATTGACGTCAAGGATATTCGATTGGAGATACCTTTCAAACGCAATGTTGCGAGATATTTGATGGGTATGAACCACACAGGCGGCTTACGGCCCTCAGAAGTCAAATGGAAATGGGATCAGGACAAACACCAGGACAGTATCTGGATCGGCGATGTTAATGCGGGGCTTCGGTGCCAATTGAAAGGGCCGGATTATGTGCGGCCGCTGGTTAACATTTACTACAAGTACAAAAAGCTTAACTTACCGGCGGCATGGTATAACGACGGCAGGGGTGGGTGTAATGTGGGTGAAGCTGGTAGCGACCGCGTTGTTCTGATCGCACATAGCGGATCTCGAACCATAAAGGCAAACGAAAAGCTTAATTTCTATTTTGATTTGTTGATGACCCCTGTCAAGCCGATAAACTTCGCTGCGCACTGGCAAAACCGATACTATCACAACGGCGGGGGCAACTGGAAGAGTTGGCTGAGCGCGGCGAAAGAAGGCGGCGCAAATGTCATAAACATCCACCACGGTAACGACCTCAATCCTTACATCAATTATCCATTTCACGAGGATACGGTGACTGATTTGAAGGCGTACATCACTGACGTTCATAAAGAGGGCTTGAAGGCAAAGATCTACTACACGGTCCGAGAGCTCAGCAATCACGTCGTGGAATTGTGGGCCCTGCGGAGCCTTGGCGATGAAATCTTCGCTGTCGGCGGCGGAAACATCGAGAAGACGATAATCAATCCCAGGGGCGCCGACCCCTGGCTGCAAAGGCATCTTCGCACCGGCTATATCCCGGCGTGGCGGCATGTCTTCAGAGACGGCAAATACCAGGGCCATGTTGACGCCGCCATCGTCACAAACGGCATGTCTCGATGGCACAACTACTATCTTGAAGGGCTCAAATGGCTCGCTCAGAAGGTTGAGATTGATGGTATTTACATCGACGATGTTGCATACGACCGGGTTGTGATGCAGCGGGTCCGCAAGATTCTCGACCGTCATCGCCCGGGCGGCTTGATTGACGTTCATTCCTGGAATCACTTCAACGGCCACGCCGGATGGACAAGCAATGCCAATCTTTACATGGAGCACTTCCCGTATGTCGACAGCATCTGGTTCGGCGAGGGTTTCAACTACAATGAATCCCCCGATTACTGGCTGATTGAGATTTCTGGCATCCCCTACGGTCTGACCGGAGAGATGCTGCAGGGGGGCGGCAATCCTTGGCGCGGCATGATATATGGTATGACGGGCCGTTTGCCGTGGTCGGGCAATCCCTCCAGTATGTGGAAGTTTTGGGACGGGTTTGGGGTAGCCGAGGCGAAAATGATGGGCTATTGGGCGGCTGATTGCCCTGTAAGGACGAACCATAAGGATGTTCTGGCCACGGTCTATAAGAAGAAAGACAGGGCTTTAGTTTCGATTGCGTCGTGGGCGGCCGAAGAAGTCTCTTTGAAGTTGCAGGTCAATTGGAACGCCCTGGGCCTGAATGCCGATAAAGCCAGATTTGTCGTGCCCGGCATTTCCGGGTTTCAGCAAGAGGCCGAGTTCAAGCCGGGCGATCCTGTTCGTGTTCCCGCGGGCAAGGGTAACCTGATTGTTATAGAAGAATAGAACTGATCTGCGTGATGTCTTACGCAGGATATACGATTGACAAGATACGTTCGCTAAGGAGAGCGAGATGGAGAAGAAGTACATTTGTCCGGTTGTGAGTCTGGCCGTTCTGTGGTTGGCGTCGTTCTCACCCGGGGCAGTTCGTATCAAAGAGTCAAAAGAGACAATCAGGACCTATCCATTTTCCGACCCGGACCCGGTTGCCATCCTTGCACGGTCCGGCTCCTGGGAACGAAACGCGAGGCTTTACCCTTATCATTTTTTTGACGGGTTCAGCGAAACAGCCGTCCGGAAAGACTGGACCGTTGTGCGCATGGAGAATCCCTACATCAAGCTTGCTGTTCTGCCGGAGGTCGGCGGCAAGATATGGGGCGCCAGCGAAAAATCGACGGGTAAGGAGTTCATCTATACGAACCATGTTCTGAAATTTCGCCAGATTGCGCTGCGCGGGCCTTGGACGTCGGGTGGTGTTGAGTTCAACTTCGGAATAGTGGGCCTTACAATAATAAGAAAACGTCGCTCGAACCCTACAGCGGCCGCAAACTCAATCTTCAGAAGCCGTGTCAGTTTCCGAATCAGATTCAGCTGCATCATCCTGACTCGAATCTTCTTCGAAGGCTTTGGCATACACGTCGGCGCCACCTACTACTGGCAGCTTGATGTGGGTTGCACCTAACTGAACTGTGAGCTTTGTTCCCGGGTCCGGCCGAAGTGTGTAATCGCGATCGCTGGAAAAGATCATCAAGCCGATTTGTTGCCCTGCGGGGATGATCTGATCATCGGGCTGAAGATCGAATGTCAACTTGTAAAACTTTCCGGGAACGAGCGGCTTGCTCTTGCGAATCGATCGCCTGTTCTGCGGGTCCGCCCAACCTCGTGTAATGATGTTTTCAGTAATCTTTACCTTGTTACCTTTTTTCCAGGGAAGCGAAACCAGCCAGACCGACAAATTCACAGCGGCTTTGTTACTCGCCAACCTGATCGAGATGCTCACAGTTCCTGAAAGGTGCAGCGGATGTTTCAATTCCGGCGTCACATAAATCAAGCGATGATCGGTCCACTCGGCCTGTGCCAGAACCTCACCGCTGAACGAAAAATTATCGACCAGTGTCTCATTGCCTTGCCCTGAGACTTTCCTCGTCGACAGTCCCCCCCGCTCCGGCGCCCCACGGAAGAGAAACAATTTCACCGGCTCGGCATCGGGATTTGGATAGTCTTTGTATGAGGTCGGCTTTGACCTATCGTCATTTTCTCGCACAATCCACGCGCGGTTTTCTTTATCCACCCCGTTGTCCTCACCGTACAGATATCGCGTAAACCAGCGGTTCACCATCTTCAACGGAGGTGGCCCGCCGTGTCCGCCCTGGTGGTAGTACACCTGGACAGGAACGCCTTTTTCCTTGAGGGCCTGATATATACGAAAGCTGTGCTCGGGCATTACGTTCCAGTCATTGAAGCCGTGCGACATTAACACCGCAGCCTTGACGTGATCCAGATCATTCAAATAATCACGACCGGCCCAGAACTTGTTGTAATCCCCCGTCACACGATCGAAGTTTTGAAGCATCTCCTTGTCGCGAACTTCGCAGTCACAATGCTCACGGCGTGCTTCGTTGCCACTGTTGATGAAATCGTACAAAACATCGATGTCCTCGCCGATGAATCCGCCTGGTGAACGGATCAAACCGTTCGAGCGATAGTAGTGGTAGTATGACGTATTCGGTGCCACAGGAATGATCGCCTCCAGCCCCTCCACACCGGTCGTGGCCGCAGCCAGCGCAAGTGTACCGTTGAACGACGTACCCATCATGCCCACTTTGCCCGTGGACCAATACGCCAACACCCCTTCGTTTCCGTCGGGCGTAGTGTACCCTTTCGCACGCCCGTTGAGCCAGTCGATAACGGCCTTGGGCGCAAGTGACTCATTGTCGCCTCCAACTGTCGGACATCCCTGAGATAACCCTGTCCCTGGTGATGACGAATGCACGACCGCAAAACCACGCGGTACCCACTCCTTTACAAACGACTTGGAGATAATCGGTCGCTCACCCTTGGGTTTGATGGGCGAAGCATCCTTGCGCTTGAGCGGCTGCACACCCAGTTCTTGACGCGTGTCCCACGTATAATCATGGACCGGACTGCTGGTGCCTGCGAAGTAAGGACTCGTGCCGTAAATCACCGGGACCTTGAGTCCTTCGGTATCTGTCTGACGTTGCCGGGTTACATCAATGTGCATGCGATCTAGCTTCCCATCGCCGTCTGAATCAAACTCAGTCTCCACCCACAGGTCATGACGGATCCACATGTCCGGGTCTTCAAATCGCTTGACGATCTGCGTCTCGCCTTTTTTGATGACGGCAGCGGCGAGCTCCTTATCCTCTGTTGCCTCTTGCCCGAAGGCAATGTCCGCACACGTCAACACTAACACACAAACAGCGATCGACAACAATCCCTCAAGCCATTGATTCTTTAACGATCTCATGATTTTCCATCTCTCCTATTGAAGTATTGGTCTTGGACATGGCGTCCTACAAAAATATATAGTTACTTCCGATCATATCCATATGATGGCATCTAATCCTTAAAATATCAAGAACTTATGATAAAGTTCTTGCATGAGGCATTCCGTTTGTTGGATGTTTGGGATGTGAGTTATAGTGATTTCGAGCGTGAGGGGTTTTGGCGGCGTTTTTTGGCGGTTTCGGCGGTGGGGCTC
>CAYWOD010000227.1:0-5486 GCA_964459805.1 uncultured Pirellulales bacterium | reverse complement strand
TTACTTGCCGATTTTTTCAACTTACCCGTGGCTGTTTTACATGCTGATTACCACCTATCTAAAAGACGGCAATCGCTGGGCGTATGAAATCACCCACAAGAGCATAACCAATGTTTCTGCAAACGCTTCGAAGCTCCAGGGCAAGGGGTTTTCACAAGTCGTGTTTTTGTGCAGTGATTTTAACGTCAAGCAGCGTGTGTGGGCGAGCGTTCGAAACGCTGGATTCGCTCCGAGTTTCTTGTCCACGATCCGTTACCAAATTTTCAGTGCATTGATGCGCCAGAACAAGGAGCGAAAGATCAGGTGAATGCAATGAATCAAATCAGTTTTAGAAGAGTATTGATTGTATTTCTCGCGATCCTGTTGATGTCGCGAACCGGCAAGATTCTCAAGTTCTTCTCCGATGTCGATACCGACGGCGTCCTGACGATCGAGCCCTTGAGGGAGAGTTCTTCGGAAATACGGTACGTTGTCACGCTCGCGCTGTGCGCACTGCTGTTCACAACAATCTTCTGTTTACTCAACAAACGAAAGTGAGGTGACTTATGGAAAATGAAAGTGTGCTGAGCTCACAATACCCCAGCTCAGCTGAACCGAACAGAAAAAGCTCCCTCCAGCCCAATAGAGACCCTGGAAAGTCATTTCTCAAGAGACTGAACATTTTCTCACTGCTGGAGCACATCAGGCGAATATGCAATTCCCACAAAAAGGACCTTAGGACGCTCAATAAGCGCATTTCGAGGTTGCTCGAAGCCCACGAGAAGAACGAGCGCGAGTTGCAAAGCCATCTGGCAATCGTCGCAGACTGTCAAAAAGAAACCGCCCGATGTGCCAATCACGAACTCGAGCGCCACGCCCTTTACCCTGCAGTTGAGGCGGTGTTCATGCTTACATGCCTGTTTCAAGAACTCGGCAAGCAGTGGGATGAACTGATTACGAGCCAAGAGCACTGTCCACTCATGGGGTCACTCGTCAATTCAATAGCTGAGGCAGCCAAGCTTGCCAATGACAAGTGTGAATATTTGGGCATACAGGCAATCTGCCCCAGGGAGTTGGATGACTTCGATCCAAAGCAACACGACATCAAACAAGTCGGTCCAACTGACGACAGCGCCAAACACAAAAAGATTGAACGAACGTTAGTACCAGGCCTGACATACCGCGGCAAAGTGCTGCAGCCAGCCAAAGTATCGGTCTATCGTTACCGGGAAAACCAATAACCAAATCAAAAGGAGAATAAAATGAACAGTAAAGGTAAAAAAGAATGCCTTCATATAGGTATTGACCTTGGCACCACCAATACTGCAATGGCTAATCTTGATTATTCAGGTGTCCCGAAAGTCCTTCCAAATATGGACGGCAGCCTTATCACGGCGTCAGCAGTGTCTGTGGCAAATAGTCCGCCAACTGTTGGGAAGGTTGCGTTGCAGGATAGATTCTTCTATCCTGAGCTGGTGGCAGAAAAATTCAAGCGTTACATGCACCAGCAGCCACCTGTAGCCCTTATCACTTCGCCAGATGGCAAGGGGTACACACCTGTAATGCTTTCTGCAGAATTGCTTTTCTATCTGAAGGAAAGCGCGGAAAAACTTGAAGGCCACAAGTTTACGCAGGCTGTCATTTCTGTGCCGGCGTATTTTCCCCATGCTGCTCGCGAAGCCACCAAACAAGCAGGCCTGATTGCAGGTTTTGAAGAGGTCCATATTGTAGATGAGCCCACAACAGCAGCCACTTACTACGGCCTCGCAAAAGGTGAGAATGCCAAGATAGCGGTATTTGACTTTGGCGGCGGCACCTTTGACATCAGCACCCTTCAACTCACAGAAGAGGGTCAGATCGATCCACTTGCTGTCGACGGCGATCCTGAGCGTGGTGGCGGCAATATCGATGAGGCTATCCTTCAGGAAGTCAAACCCTTTGTTGAGGAAAAGGGAGGTAGGCTTAGTCCTGAAGAAGACCTCGCTGAATGGCTGGAAGTCTTGGATAGATGCAAGGAAGCCAAGGAAGCGCTCGCCCACAAGGATACTGCGATAATCCCACTGCGAATCAACGGCGAGCGCACGTCAATGGAGCTCACTTACGAGCGACTTAAGGAGCTTTGTGCCGAGATTATGGAGACCCTCCGGCAATGCTGCAAGAGGGCCTTGGACAAGGCAGGACTATCGCCATCGCAGATAGACAAGGTCGTGCTTGTAGGTGGGAGCACCCGAATTCGCTTTGTCCCTGAGATTGTCAAAGAGGTTTTCGACCAGGATCCCGTTACAGACACTGACCCTGACCTTGCTGTTGCGAAAGGTGCGGCGATTATCGCTGCAGCTCACTTCGGCAAGCCAGACGAGCATATTATCGTTGGTGGCAACAGGTATCTTGCCTCTGCGGTCAAATCCAGGGAAATCGCGCCCCGAGACCTATGCCTGGCTGTCGTCAACAAGAAGGAGCAGGGGGATAAAAGGGAATATAACGATCCAATTATCCCAGCGGGCTCCAAGCTGCCATTTGAGAACACTGAGTACTACACGCCATGTGAAGCGAAAACAGATGGCGTCGCAGTAAAGCTCTACGAAGGGCACGCTGGCGAATTGTCTGAAGAGTACGAGCCCCTGCAACAGGTTGAAGTCGAGGTCGAGCCTACTGATGACGAGAAGAAGAATGAGAAACGAATTGAGTTAAAGACCTCCATGGACAGGGAGGGCTTGGTGCACATCGAGGTTCGCGACAAGCTTCTTAATAAGCCAGTGCCCATCAAGTTCAAGTTCCACACCGCCCTGTCAGACAGTGAGATTGATGAGGCAAGAAAGCAGCTCCATGCTCGGCACATTACTTCGGAGGACAGAAACTGAAGAGACAGGTAGGCAGAAAATGAGTTACAGATCCAATATCCTTAAACGAATGAACCTTTCTGTGGACCGGCTTTTCCGGCGACTGACGGCAGTCGGACTTGAGTCACGATCCGCCATTACGCAGGAACGCTGCCTACCCATCCCATACGCCAGAGACATCCCCAGGGACACTGTTAAAGTCCTGGATGTCTCTGGCAGTATGAGGGACCCTGACTATTGGCCAACGCGCCTTGAGGGCGGAATCTGCGCTGCTATTGCATACACTAACGCGCGGGCAGAACAATGCCCCAATGACAGGATAGCGGTGGTCTCTTTCAACAGTGCTGCTCAAACAGTGCTGCCCCTGACATCCATCGCTGAAAAAGTGACTATTATCAGAGCAATTCGCGGCCTGACTCCTTTTGGCGGCACTGATATAGCCAAGGGGCTTAACGCAGCTGCAAAGATTTATGACTGCCAAGAACTCCCCCACCGTAAAAAGTATGTTACCGTTCTGACCGACGGCCATGGCGGTAAGCCTCTGCGGATAGCTAATAAACTCAAGACAAAATATCGTGCCGTTATCGATGTTGTCGGGATAGGTGGATCCCCACGGTCTGTCAACGAGTCACTACTTCGCAAGGTTGCCACAACCGATCCTGATGGATTCTGTCATTATCGTTTCATAAAAGACCCAGTAACACTCCGCAAGCACTATGAGCAACTGGCAATGTGCCTTACTCGATGAGGAAGACGAAAATGACTCAATTAGAAGCTCGCAGAACAATGGGCGTCGGCAACTCTGCCAGCCTTAAAGAAATTGAATTGGCGTTCCAGGAAAAGACCAAGAAGCTGCAACGGCAGATGGTTCCGGGCATACCAGCACCTGACCGCCACAGAGCCTACGAGGAACTGACGCGGCTCAATAAGGCTCATCAAACACTTCGAACAAGGCCGGCTCGCAGGCCAAGACCACGGAAGCCGATTCCGCGGAAAAAGACGTTGCCGCGCCGCGCTGCTGCGGGTCCATACAGGAAGCCACAGACTCTTGCAGAGGCATGGGAGCAGGTGATCGATATGATGCCGTTCTCCAGGCCTGTAAGTATTCTGATCCTGATAACTCTGTTTGCCTTGGGCATATTCTCAATTCTGATAAACCTGCAATAAGGAGAAAATGTGATGGGCCTTTTAACAAATCTTATCATGAGTGTTGTTCACATCCTATTGGTGGGTATCGATATTCTCTTTGTCCTCCTGCTTGTGAGAATAGCGTCCTGCAAGTGGCAACCGAAATGGTTGGTCACCCTCGACAACAAGGTCAAACCCATTGTAAAGTGCTTTACCGGACATGTTGAGAAGGGGCTTATGCACATCAGCAAAAGGACACCGTCCGAGAGAGTATTGCTGCTCTCTGGGATGCTGACCCTCAGCATCCTCAGGCTCCTGATTACTACCCTTGTGCGCTGCTGGATCTAAGTATGAATATAGAGAGCAACAACAACCCTATGTACGTGATCACAAAGTCCACCAGGGCCGGTAGGTGCGCGTTCTTAGATATGGCTGATGAGAGTGCTGTGGAAGCCCTCAGAAACGGCACCGGTAACCGAGATATATTCATATCGAGCTACTATCTCACAGAACAGCAAGAGTCGGCCCCCCGCATATACCTGCTCTATTTCCACCTTGCCTCACAGAGCTTGGAAACAACGCGAACCAGTGCACTTCAGGCCTATCAGTACATCTCAGAAAGATTCAAAGTTCCTGATGATGGGATCGAGGTGGTCTACACGCAAGATGGGGGCCTGAATCCTGACAAAAGACATGACGCTCTGGGCGGCGAAATGACAATACTCGTTCAGCCAGTCGTCTTTGACAGCCAGCCAACGCCCCTGATGCCGGCCCTGAATTACCACCTTTCCCGCCAAATAGCCAAGGAGGGCATCAAAGACATCAATATCGACGTGTATGAGAGGGACCATTTTGTCCGTCTGCCAAATTCCGTCAACAGCGCTACCAGCAGGTTCGTGATTCCGCTGAGCCTGAAGGAACTCCTGTACCTGGACGACAATGGAATCAATGAGCTCGCCAAGCAGCCTAAGCCCGAGGATTCGGAGGCCTCACCATATAGGGCCACTGAAGCAGTTGAATGGTTTGCCGCGACCCTCGCTGACCTCGAAAAACAGCAGCGTCAGCAGGACCAATTGCGAAGAATCGTGCTCGACGCAGGCTGGGAAGTACCGCCGTGTATCCGCCATCTAATGCGACTTTGCCTCTATGACAGTAACCGCTTGGAGGCATATCGTACGATATCCCAATTCCTGTCCTGGATTAAGGCAGGTCCCGCAGAAATCCGCCACATGATCGGGGTGATTGATCGAAGGAATTCCCTGCAAGACCTCCACAGAAGAAACGCAATCATTACTTATGCAGTGGAGAACCCTTGGTTTGTCAGGTGTCGACATCGTCTGCTGCAGCAATTCTGTCCGGCTGACGGTTGCTTCATGACCGATTTGGCTAAGAAATGCGGCCAACCGTATTTGTTTGAGAAACTCTAACAAGATAAGAATTCAACTGAGAAAGGGGTCATCATGATTATCGTGGCAATCTTTGTCAGTCGAGTAGACATAATATGGTCTCCTCATTTAGGTTTAGTTTGTATTCCCTGTT
>CAYWOD010000226.1:0-5534 GCA_964459805.1 uncultured Pirellulales bacterium | reverse complement strand
GAGGGCTAGAGGCTGGGAGGACCTCACCCCACCCTCTCCAGTGCCTGCTCCGACTTTGCGATCATAACCGGTAGCCAGTAATTCATGGGGATCGTTTACGCTAGAGGGTGTATGAGGATGTTTTGCTTGTTCTTCGGAGTGGATGAGTTTCAATGCTCCGCGATAGATTGTTTGAATCAGTCATAGTGTTATCCGGTCGTCTAGTTGACAAGGATGTGGGTTTTGGAGACTTGGGCGTGAGCTCGAATCTCCCCCGGGCTACCTTTGCTTCAACCTACGTGGAATATCGAAAAAAAATTTCCGGGGGCTAGTCATTTCTGGAGTATAGTTACATGGAACTAGAAAATTATAATCATGTACCCATTTTTCCTATCTTATCAGTATAAATTCTAATGAAAAGAAACTGAGCTAAAATCAAGCTAGTAGGCTGTCTCGCCGTTCAGGGGCACCACGTAAAGACGCTCGAAGTCGGTGTCGTCGATAGCACCGTGCCAGTGCATCTCTCCCGCCGGTACGACTACTACGTCCCCGGGCTCAACAACGTGTTCATGGTCTTCCGTGGCGACTATTCCCTTCCCCTTGGTTACGAAAAATATCTGCTCGTGGGTGTGGCTGTGTAGCTTGTTCCTCACGCCAGCCAGGAAGTAGACGAGCGCTGACCTAAACTGATTGGCAGCGGTGTCCGCGTTGATGAGTGGAGTCATCTTTACAGTGCCCGTGAATATACCACCGGTCATCTCCTCAGAAGGAGCGTGGCTAGATCTAACAACCTTCATCGAAACTCGTAGATACCTATGAAAGCCGCTGTTTAGCTTAACCTGGGATGGTTGCTGGGGATCCGTGACAGGATACGAGGTTTCATGAGCCGTCCCCCGATACACTTGTTCGGGGCCTCCGCCACGGTTCCTTTGATGGAAGTTGATGTTAGAGGAAGGTGCTATCATGGTGCGGGGGGTGGGGTTCTAACCCCATGTCCCGTGGAGTTATCCCCCGAATAACATCCCTTTTTTCAACAAGAAGAGAATACATGTGAAAAGCAGTAATAGTAATTACGAATTATACAATAAACTATTTGTAAAAGTTAAAATAATATAAGAACATGAATGGATTCTTACCAACCCAATTAGAAGCTGCAAGAAATATATCGAGTTTTGGTGAACTATTCTGGTCAGACTTGCGTAAAGAAATTCCCAAGACTCCTAAAGAATCATTAGAAGATTTTCTGATTAGCTACGCATTTGAAAGACAAGGGTCACCAAGAGCTTATAGAACAATAGCGAAAAGAGCAATAGACAAGGTATTCACTAATAGTGATATAAAAGTCACAGCAAACGAAGTAAAAGAAGTATGGAAGCAATGCAAGAAAATTCGAGACGACGACTACCCTGACTTAGGCTTGAATGAATCACATCATCCACTGAAAGCAGATAAAGGAGTATTAAGGAGACTAGTGGAAAAAGATGTCTCTGACATTTGGGGGTACGTTTCCGAGCTCCTTAAACAAGATAAAATTAGTGAAGCATATTGTTTTGTGTATTCAATATGTGGTGTGGGTCATAAAATCACTGCACTGTATTTGAGAGATATGGCTCATTTTCAATTGACTCCAAATAATCACTATTATACAGAATTTCAACCAATTGATACTTGGTTAGATCAATCAATAGATATTATAAAAAGAATGAAAAAAGTACCAAAGAAAAACACACGAAACGAAAAAAGGCAATATATTATAGATCTCTGCGAAGCAGCAGAATGCTCCCCTATCGATTTTAACAGTGGCGCATGGTACTCAGGAAGCATTATAGCACAAGACTATGGGTTATATCAAGAAATAATTCAAGATAAAACAAAAGCCATTAGACTCATCGGAGATAGAATAAACGAGAGAAAACAAACTATAACAGCTATGGAAAAATGGATTAAGAATTTTCAATAATGCAGAGCACATCACTGAAAATATTAAATCATTTAATGAAATGAGGCGCGCCAAATAAATGGTTGATTACTATCCACGATTAATCTCAAGATAGATTTTCCCTGTCTTGTTGTGTACTCTAAACATGGGAGCGCCAAGATGGGAGAGAAAACCTATCTTTCTAGGCATTCTATATTGAACAAAATGACCCGTTTGAAGTATCCATGTGTTATAACGATACATTGCCATCTGAAGATGGAAATGCCCAAACGCGAATAGATCGATATTCGTATTCAACACATTATACTTTCCATTTCTGATTAATGTTCTAAACCGGTTCCCATGTACCATACGAAACTTTTTTCCATAGGCTGTTTGAGGTTTTACGCCTGTTGGTGCAATATTATTGGATGCTTTTTTTGGTGGTACTAAGTGTCTCTTTATCCCTTCTTCAATTATATTCCACATAGTTTTTCTTGTTTTATCTCTACTCTGAAGCACTTTATTGAAGATAGTTAAAATGTAAGTATCTGTTGTAGTGACATTATTTTGTAAACGGGTTGAAAAGACATTTACAGCGTTATCGTATGCTACCTCACAAGTAAAAATGAAATCAGCTGCTTTAATAGCAGTTTCAATGTCAGGGAGTATTGTTTCATTATAGCAAAAACGATAAGGTTGAGTCACTAGTTGGTCATGTTTGTCATTTATTCCTGCACAGAAATCATTTAGTTTCGTCTTGTCTGAATAATGCCAAAACAGAGCTACATTATCAATAAATAGACCATTTTCAGTTATACGAAAAGACTTTGTGCACTGTCTACAGTCCTTAAGACATACGTTTTCATCTTGTGGAGTCAGTTTACTTCTATCGATTCCCGTTTTGCTTGTGATTTGTTTCTCGCACTCAGCACGAAGATATTTTTCACAACTTGGTAAATTAGGTAAGATACTCATAGTAAAAACAACTCAGAGAGGAAATTTGGATTTTACCTCTTTCTTATTTTCGTTGGAATGAACAATTGTATTGTATCAATGAACTAATGTCTTAGTAAACGGGAACCAATTCTATGATTAACAGGCTTCGTTGTCAGCTTCAGAAGTCAATCGTGAACACAAACTATGAGTGGATTGTTGCTATGATTGACGAAGCTGGGTAAGTATAATTCGAGAATTTCGTATTTATACTATTTCCAGCTATCTAGTAAAATAATTAGTTATTCCATCACTTGTGATTGTTAATAGTGTTACTTCATCACTAATACTTCGTACTCTTCTTTGAATTCCAGTTTCTGTGATATCTCCACTTACAGAATATAATTCTGAAATAAAGCGTATTTGCGCTCTGATGAACTCAGCCCTTGAAAGTATATTAGGCAATGGAATTAAAACCTGTATTTCTCTATTTAGTTCTCTTAAATATCGAGTTAAATATCCATCAAAAAAACGAGAATATGATTCAAAATCCCCATTACGAATCATAGCTCCACGAGTTTCCAAATATCTTTCAGGGGGATAATCATAATTCGCATTTACACTTAAAGGATTCAAGTCTTTTTCAGGAAGTGTCTGAGAAATTCCATTGTGAATATGCCAAAAACATGGGACATTTTCTCCTTCATAATTCGTGAATCCAGATAAATGTATTCCACCATTTCCTAAAGGCTGAAGTTCAAGTTCTTCTTCAGAAAGAATAGGAACTATTCTTCTTAATTCAGTTTCTAATAGTTCAGCAAGAGAATGGATTGAATTATACCTATCTCTATTTTGCTCCAAGAAGTTATAAATCCACCAATCCATCCAGACCCCATTAGGATCGTTGGCAGGCAGCTTAGCCCAGCCCCAATAAGATAAACCTGCATTAATGTTAGGCACGGGAATTACTTTGACTAATCCTTTGAAAGCTCTTTCATTTAAAATACCTTGACTAGTAACACTATCTACCGTATATGCAGTTTCTCCTGCCATAATAATTCCAAGAGGCGATAACTCAGTAATTATCAGAGTCATTAGTAATTTTCCTAAGAAACTGCTAAATAAGTTTACTTTAACTTGTTGGCACTCTTATACACGCGCAGGAGATAACCAATGATGAATACACATAAATCTGTTTAAGAAATAGATTTATCCAACGAGATAATCATTACAAACGACTGAATATGAAACTAAAGTCTCGGAAAGGTGGAGTCTATTTTGGTTCGTATGCCTTTGTAGCTATTATTGTTATAGTTGGAGTTTTTTTGATTTTACTATACGCCACAATTAACCCTGAGTTTAAAGAATCTACTACTGATATTATAAGTTCCATAACTGGAACCGAAACTTCTAGCGAAACTGAAACTTTAACTGAATATGATTCACCAGAAGAAGCATATCTGCAGGAAGTGCTTTTCTATACTCAAACCTTAGGATTAATTGAAGAATCTACCAGACAAAGGGAGCCATCACTGTCGGGTGAAGATTTTATTGAACATTTTGATGTCCCGAAGATGAAGTGTACTTACAAAGATTTACGAATATTCGTCATGACAGATATGATAAAACATGCTGACTGTGGACATGAATTTAAAATTTATACAGATTCTGATGACTTAGTTATCATATACTATGAATGGGGGGAGGTTGGTGAACTTTTGTGTAGTGGAGGAAATCTATATTACTGGATAGCCAATAATTGATAACCATGTCTAGCATTGATTTACCATTTTTAAAAGAGATTGCTCAATATTTGAATAATTCAAATCTTTGATTAATGATCTTCGTGGTCAGCTTCAGGAGTCCATTAAGAAAAAGAGCTATGAGTGGTTTGTTGAGTAGGCTCTGTATGATTCAGAAGATATCAATCATTCTATCCAGATTATTGGAAAACGTTTCCAGATAGTGATTTAACCAATTAGGCGTTTATATAATTAAAAACAATTTTTTTCCTTTTTTAAATAGTATTACGAAATAATAAAACCTCACACCCTCTCACACCAAGAAATTTTAATCCCAAAATACCCACCAGTAGACACCAGAACAAGATGGTGCGGGGGGGGTGGGGTGGGGTGGGGTTCGAACCCACGGAAAATTGTGTCATTTCAAATAGATTTCCACCAGACCCGTATATCAACGGTGTGAGGCAAACAGTTATCATTAATTCATCAACGGATCTGAAAAAACGCGCGCGTATCCTCAACAATTAACTAGAACTTATTGAGGTTAATTACTATGACTCTACGCGCACACGACGAACTCCGCAACCTATCCTTCGATATCGGCTTCCAGAAACACCCAAAAGGCTCGGTGCTCATCGGTTTTGGCAACACCCGAGTATTATGCAGTGCGTCCGTTCAACCCGGAGCACCGCGCTGGAAAGTCGAGCAGGAACTTCCCGGCGGATGGGTAACCAGCGAATACAACATGCTACCTGGCTCAACAGACAGCCGTAAATCTCGCCCCTCGGGCGGCAGAGTTGACTCACGTGGAGTTGAAATTCAGCGTTTGATTGGCCGTAGCCTGCGCTCCGTTGTTGACATGGAGGCCATCGGCCCCAACTCGATTTACGTGGACTGCGATGTCATAGACGCCGATGGTGGAACCCGTTGCGCCAGCATAACAGGCGGTGCGGTAGCCC
>CAYWOD010000225.1:2966-5567 GCA_964459805.1 uncultured Pirellulales bacterium | reverse complement strand
CTCCTGGCCCTTTCGCAGGGGTGACAGACTGGGAGGCTCCTGGCCCTTTCGCAGGGGTGACAGACTGGGAGGCTCCTGGCGCTTTCGCAGGGGTGACATATTGAGGATGCCCCGCGCCCTGGCTGCGAGATGTCACTGTTAGCGTGCCCGAGCATCGTGAGCGTGTGAGCGCCCTTCCGGCGAGGCGAACGCATCGCCTGGGCAACGTAATTTGATTAGATGTCCTTTTCTCGTCCATTTTTGTACCTCAATTCCTTTTTTAGTAGTGCCATAAATACCGCCGCGGGATTTCGGCCGGTCTTTGCCTCCTCGGCCAAATCCAGCACCCTCCCAAAAATCTCCTGCGTGAATTTGCCCTCGGCACAGCCTCGCGTCAGCCAGTTGGTGACATTGCGAAAGCACGTGCGGTCGGACCGGGTCCGCGGCCGGATGATGCTCACCAGGGCCTGATTGAAGGCCAATCCCTGGGCCGTAGCAGAACCGCTCATTGGCTCGCTGGTCTGCCTGCCTGCCCGGCCAGTGACCCCAAGCCGCTGCACGATCGCACCGATAGATTCGGCCCCCTCGGCTCCGCCGACCGGTGCAGGCCCCTTGCCTTTGGTAAGGCCAACGACCGGGCGAACCGAATTCGAAGAAGAAAGAGCTTGCTCAGACGAGCTCGTATTCGAGAGAGCTTTGCTTTCCTTTCCGATTACGTTTGGTTTCGTTTCCTTGGCCATAGGCTCGCCATTAGGGTCGCCATAGCGGGCCCATCTTTTCTGAGCACCTCTAAGTCCTGATTTACGCTGGTTTTGCACGAATTTATTTGCCTTTCTTAATTCTTTTGTTACACGTTTATGTTTTATCACGCCGTTGCGTGTCTGGAACTTTTTCGCGATTGTCTCCCAGACTTGCTCGAAGTTGTCGCAGTTGCACAGCCTTGCCAGAGCCTTCGGGTCGAATTCGCACTTGCCGCCGCTGCAGTACAGTTGGAAAATCAAGGTGCAATAGACCCCCCTCTCGGCGGCGGAGAGCCCGATGAAATCCAGGTCCGTCAGAAACGCCTGGCTTTCAAGTTGTACAAACCGTATCTTCATTTTCAGATACTCTTGTTAGGGGCCTCATTTTCCCGTGTGCTCCTGGTTTGTCGTGTTGATAAAATGCCGGGTGATTGTCGTCAGGGCGGCGGCTTTCCTCGCGGCTTTGGTCTGCTTTTTGTCATTCCCGCATCCCTTGTCATTCCCGCAAAAGCGGGAATCCACTTCTTGGCAGGCTTCCTGGACCCCTGCTTTCGCAGGGGTGACAGACTGGGATGCTCTCACACCCGGCCCTTTCGCAGGGGTGACAGACTGGGAGCCTCTCACACCTGGCCCTTTCGCAGGGGCGATAGACTGGGAGCCTCTCACACCTGACCCTTTCGCAGGGGTGACAGACTGGGAGGCTCTCACACCTGGCCCTTTCGCAGGGGTGACATCGCCGGGATGTTCAGCGAGTGACAATGCTTCTTCGACGATTTGCTGCTGCTTGTCATTTAGGAAGAAGACAACCGGATTCGGAAGGTTCTCTGAGGCAGCCTTTGCCGGGACCTTCGGCATTTTCATGCCGGTCAATCGCTTAATCTGCGCTGCTGAGTTCGGCAGAAGCTTTGAAAGCTCGCGTGCATTGATTTTGCTGCTGAGCTTTTTGAGCAGTGCGAGCTTCTTTGCGAGGACATCCGAGCCGCCGAGGCGGTTGAGCGTCGCCAGTAATATGTCGGTCTGCTCATCGTCAACGTCCCAGACGATCACATCAGCCTTCTTATAGCCGAGCTGCTTTAGAGCTTTCCAGCGATGATACCCGTTGATAATCTGAAAGACGCCGGTTTCTTTTACCGCATCCCCCCGGGACGCATCAGGGCGGGACTGCAAGCCCGCAGAGAACGCCACGCCCTTGTCATTCCTGCGCAAGCAGGAATCCACGCCCTTGTCATTCCTGCGCAAGCAGGAATCCATTCCTTCGCAGGTTTCCTGGACCCCTGCTTTCGCAGGGGTGACAGGCGGGCAGGGCCTGACGACCAACGGCTCATATCGGCCGGTCCGCTCGATGTTGCGAACGAGCTTGGCGAAATTGCTGCCGCTCATCCGGTTCGGATTGTCCGGATGGGCAACGAGCTTGTCCAAAGCGATAGACTGAATGTTGTTAATCATAATTCTAAGACCTCGATGCTTGTACGTCATTGCGAGGCCTGCGAAGCAGGCCGTGGCAATCTCCAACCTATAGGCGCTTGAGATTGCTTCGCTTCGCTCGCAATGACGGCGGAGGCTAAGATTGATTCCCTTTGTTTCGCGTCGCTGAGCATGACTGCAATTCTCTTCAATTCTAAATCTCCATTTCCAAATTCGGGTTGAACCAGATGTAATAAACGGGCCGAAACGTCAGCTTGCTCAGTACGTATCGCGTTCGCTCGGGGCCGGGACGCATATCACGGCGACGGTCGTAACTTTGAAGGAAGGCTTTGATTTCACGCTCAATGAATCCGGCCCCCCAGGCCTTTGTCCCCTTTCCATCTGCCTTGTCATTCCCGCGTCCCTTGTCATTCCCGCGTCCCTTGTCATTCCCGCGTCCCTTGTCATTCCCGCGTCC
>CAYWOD010000225.1:0-2866 GCA_964459805.1 uncultured Pirellulales bacterium | reverse complement strand
TCCCGCGTCCCTTGTCATTCCCGCGTCCCTTGTCATTCCCGCGTCCCTTGTCATTTCTGCGCAAGCTGGAATCCATTCCTTCGCAGGCTTCCTGGACCCCTGCTTTCGCAGGGGTGACAGGCGGGCAGGGCCTGACGACCAACGGCTCGTATCGGCCGGTCCGCTCAATGTTGCGAACGAGCTTGGCAAAACTGCTGCTGCTCATTCGGTTCGGATTGTCCGGATGGGCGATGAGCTTATCCAAAGCGATAGATTGAATTTTGTTCATCATGATTCTAAATCTGCATTTCCAGATTCGGGTTGAACCAGATGTAATAGACGGGGCGAAACGTCAGCTTGCTCAGTACGTATCGCGTTCGCTCGTGGCCGGGACGCATATCACGGCGACGGCCGTAACTTTGAAGGAAGGCTTTGATTTCACGCTCAATGAATCCGGCCTGGGCTTTGTCTAAGCGGGCGAGTTTCTGCTGTACGCCTTGCGGGTCGATGAGCTCGCGCTGCTCAATTCCAACGGTGCTAAGCGCCTCGATAAGCCGGAGACAGCGTGCGGGCGTTTTCGCCTTGTATGGCGTCATACCGGCCTTTTCAAAGAACGGATTGACCAGGCCCATCACCGCCAGTGCCTCGACGATGGGGCAGTTCATCCTCGGCATCGTTTCACGGACCAGCCGAGAGGCCAGGCCGAGCCCTCTGAATCTCGGCTCGATGATGACCCTCGCGATGCAGCGGATGTTCTTGTTGATAAGCGCCAAGGCGGTGCTCCTGTCGAAGCCGGCAAAGAAACCGCCGGTGGCGATCGTGCGAAGCTCCAGGCCCGGGCCGGGCATCGTATAGACAATAACGCCGACAGTCCTATCACCTAACCGCCATGCCAGGTCATCCGTGGCTCGTAACGCGAAGATCGCCGCGAACGGGCCGAGGCTGCTGTCACGGTAGTGGTAGCAGGCGAGCTTCTTGTAATCGTCAATACCGCCGGCGACAATTTGCAGACCCATGCTGAGAGAACAGCTTCGCATCATCGTCTCCTGCCTCGCTTATATGTGACCTCGGTCGGCCCGGAGTACGGCTTGGTGACCAGAACGTCCGGCGCCAAATCGAGCAGAATGTCTTTTGCACATGAAGCCAGTACAAAAGTAGTGCCGGTCTTCTTTGCAAACTTGTACACGTTGTATGAAATCACCGCAGCAGTAATGCGGTCGAGGGCCGAGCAAAATTCGTCTGCGAAGATGAACTTCTTCTTCGCCGCCAATGCAATCGCCAAACGAAAACGCCACTTCTGACCGTCACTGAGATTGTTAGGCTGATTAAGGATGCAGTAACAATCGCTCAGACCGGCGAAACCGAGTATTCTAAGCCCGGTCAGCAAATCACCATCAATACAGTCAATCAGGGTCTTATCGACCGGCAGATCTATCCGGCTGAGGTTCAGCCTCTCCGAGGCCGGGATGCACTTCTCCAGCTCTCTGAGCAGAACGCTTTTGCCTGCTCCGGACGGCCCTCTAATATATACGATGTCACCATCATTGATTTCGACCGTGCAACTGTGGGCGCCGTATCTTTCAGCAAGTCGGTCCACTGTAAGGCCGAACATCCTGCATAGCTGCACAACCTTCTCGCTAACCGGCGCGTGCCAGTGAAAACTTTTTGAAATGTTGTATGTCGCCATATTCTAAGCCTCCTGCTTCGTCTCTCGAATAGGTTCACCTATCCGCTATTGGTTCCTCTTGAAGGGCTCGTTGGATTTTCTTGAGCGCTTTGCGGGCGCGATAGAAGGTCCAGGCCCGCCTTGCAGCGATGCCCCTGATAGACAGGCCCATCAGGAAATATTCTTTTGCAATGCTCAGCTCCGTCGCGCTTAACCTCTTTCGCCCTCGCAAACAGCTAATGTATTGGCCTTGCATCAGCAGCCTGGTCATTTTGCGTATTCTCCGAGCAATACTTATCTCGCTGACACCGATCAGACGGGCTATCTGTCGAACACTGTTGCCATTCTCCAGGTACATTTTCATCAAGATCTTATCGCCGCCGGCAAGCATATTCGCCCTGCTGCACAACAAATCAACGCTCCTGCGATGCCGGCTTCCACGTTCTGACCTCTCACGGGAGACACTCTCACACGTCCCTCTCATTGCCCACCCACCTTGAACTCGCCGGCACAGCCCTATCTCCATACAGAAGCTGCCTTTTGCCGACTTCAGCTAATAGTCTGTCGAGACTGAAACTGTGGGTGTCATTGCGCGCAGTAAAACGAGGAAACCCCCAGGGGGCCCGCGTCGGCCTGCCCGCAATGACGACCCATGAAAGCAATCTTGACCCAACACAGCTCATGTTTGTTAAATATAAACCGAACATTGGGCACATTTTACCAGATTACTTAATTTTGTCAAGTATTTTATTCTATATTTCACAAATTTTTTTAGAAATTCACAGATTACTGAATATTATGCGATTTTTCAGCAATTTTTGACTTGACGTTAGGACAGGAAACCAACAGAATCCGTGTGCTTGTGAAGTAGGTGAACCTCAAAACTCAGGAGCAAACGCGTATGAATGGGAAAAAACGCATAAAACGTGTCAAATGGCGGAAAATGGCGGCAATTCTCGCATTCCTATTTGGAGCAGTCCTGGGCAACTGTGGCCTGACCGAGCAAGCCCAGCCAGGCGCCGGCAAGCTCAATATCTTCGATGATAAGAGGAAGACCATCGTCGTAAACGGCTATTCCACGTCCTTCCATTGGCCGCGGTTACTCCAGGAGAAACTTGACCGCATGTACGGTGGAAAGCGCGTATTGACGGTCAGGCCGGCCACCAAGGGCATAGGTGTTAAGTTAAGCGTGTCATTTTACGCACCTTGAAATGATTCTTG
>CAYWOD010000224.1:0-5582 GCA_964459805.1 uncultured Pirellulales bacterium | reverse complement strand
AACAGCAATGTATTGTGCCATAAGTGGTTAGGTAATTATTGAAGAAAATCATAAAGAGGATTTTCTTCAACAATATAGGCCTAACCTGCAATTTTGCAAAAGTCCGGTTAGAACCACAGATACCCGCCTCTACGGGCATAGGCTCCACAGATAGGCTATGAAACCGGAGCCTTCGGGCGTGCCGGAAGATTCGGCCACACCCATTTGATGTGACCTGGGAATTGGTGTTTGTATCGGGGGGCGAAGGCCGTATAATTGCGGGTGTGGATAGCGCGAAACCGAAAGGAACAATCAGAGAAGGCGTTACGTTTGCTTTGCAGGGTTTGAATCAACTGCTTTGGCCTGCGGTGTGCATCAACTGCGCTGAGAGTATCTGCGAGACGGACAAGAGCCTGTGCAGGAGGTGCTGGGACGAGCTTTTGGGCTGCACGGGTGGTGATTATTGCGGGCGGTGCGGGCGTGATGCGAGCAAATTCGGGCTGGTTGGCGGGGCGTGTGGGGATTGCCAGGGCAGGGGATTTCATTTCGAGCGGATAGCGCGGGCGGGCGTGTACGGGCGGAGCCTGAAGGAAATGATAATTGCTTTCAAGAGGGGCAGGACGGAGCTGGATTCGGTTCTTGGGTTCTTGGGCAATTCGGCGCTTCAGGGCGGGGGCTTTTGCCGCGGGATAGAGGTTTTCGTACCTGTGCCGCTGCACTGGTCGCGACGACTGGCTCGCGGGTATAATCAATCTTTGGTATTGGCGAAGAGGTTGAGGCACAAAAAAGCTAAAATCAGCACGGACCTCGTTCGGATTCGGCGTACGAAATTTCAGCCGATGATGAAAAGCCCGGCCCAACGTGCGAAGAATGTTGAAGGGGCGTTTGCGGTGCGGAAGGGACACAATTTCGCCGGGCGTACGATTTGCCTTGTCGATGATATCAAGACGACCGGCGCAACGCTCAATGAGTGCGCCAAGACGCTCAAAGAGGCCGGGGCGTCGAAAGTCTTCGCACTGGTTCTGAGCGTGGCGGGACAGAATGTTGGATAGGGATGTGCTGGGAAAGTTGTTCTGGTGCGTCGTCGTGCCGACGATGGCTAAACGATATTATGTGACGGTGGCGATATGATTAAGACGAAAGAGCTATTTATTGGGAGTGTTGCGTTTTTGTGTGCGGTGGCGGCAGCGGGATGTGCAAGGGCGGATGGGGACTGGCTTGTGACGGGAGTCACCGAGCCGGTGAGGGTGGTTGAGCGTGCCGACGGCGAGGAAGTTGTGATGGACAACGCCCTTATCAGGCGGACGTTTCGGCTGAGGCCCAACGCGGCGACGGTGGGCTACGACAATTTGATGACGGGTGAATCGATGCTGCGCGCGGTCAAGCCCGAGGCACGGCTGGAGATCGACGGGGTGAGGTTCGATGTCGGGGGGCTACAAGGGCAGCCGGACCATGCGTATCTGCTGAGTGAGTGGCTGGATTCGCTCAGGAGCAATCCCGAGGCGTTTCAATTTGCCGGTTACGAAATCGGCGAGACGAAGGAGCGTTTTGCCTGGCGCCGGAAGCGCTACTGTGCGGATACAGCGTGGCCGCCGGCCGGGGCATCGTTGAGTCTGCATTTCAAACCGCCCGCCGGCAAGCTCAAGAGGCTGAGGCTTTCGGTGCACTACGAAATGTATGAGGGCATCCCGCTGTTGTGCAAGTGGTTGAGTGTGCATAACGGATCGGAAAGCAGTGTGCGGCTGAACAGCTACACCAGCGAGATATTGGCGCTGGTGGAATATGAGTCGCACGTCGAGAATTACGAGAAGTGGAATGTGCCGAATATCCACGTTGAGAGTGACTATAGCTTTGCGGGGATGAATGCATACGTTGCGAATCAGACGACGCACTGGGAGAAAGACCCGCAGTACATGACGCAGGTGAGCTATCCGCGGGAGAATCCGTGCCTACTCGAATCTCGGCCGCCGGTTGGGCCGGACCAGGATATTGAGCCGGGCGGGATGTTTGAATCGTTTCGGACGTTTGAATTGGTCTTTGACAGCACCGAGCGGGAGAGGAAGGGGCTTAGCGTGCGTCGGATGTACCGGACGATTGCGCCTTGGGTGACGGAAAATCCGATTATGATGCACGTTCGGCGAGCGGACCCGAAGTCGGTTCGGCTGGCAATCGACCAGTGCGCGGAGGTTGGGTTCGAGATGGTCATTCTAACGTTCGGCAGCGGGTTCAATATCGAGAACGAGGACCCTCAGTATCTTGCACAGATGAAAGAATTGGCCGACTATGCGCACAGCAAGGGGATTGAGATAGGGGGGTATTCTCTGCTTTCGAGCAGGCGGATCAGCAACGAGCATGATGTTATCGACAAGGCCACGGGCAGGCCCGGCGGGGCGAAGTTCGGCAATGCGCCTTGTATCGGGAGTAAATGGGGGCAAGAGTACTTTCGCAAGCTGTACGCATTTTTTGAGAAGACGGGATTCGATTTGCTGGAGCACGATGGGTCGTATCCCGGAGATACGTGTGCATCGACGAGCCATCCGGGACATCGCGGGTATGAGGATTCGCAGTGGGCGCAGTGGAAGGTGATCAGCGATTTCTATAAGTGGTGCCGGGGACGCGGGATATATCTGAACGTTCCGGATTTCTATTATCTGGCGGGATCGACGAAGTGCGCGATGGGCTATCGCGAAACAAACTGGTCGCTGCCCAGAGAACAGCAGATTATTCACGGCAGGCAAAATATATTCGACGGCACATGGACCAAGACGCCGAGCATGGGATGGATGTTCGTGCCGTTGGTCCAGTATCACGGCGGAGGTGCGGCGGCGACATTAGAGCCGCTAAGTGAGCATCTTGACGCATACGAGGCGCATCTCGCACAGAACTTCGGCGCGGGGGTTCAGGCGTGCTATCGCGGGCCGCGGCTGTATGACACGGACCAGACCAAGGCGATCGTGAAGAAGTGGGTGGAGTTTTATAAGAAGTACCGCGCGATACTTGATTCAGATATTATCCACGTTCGACGGGCGGATGGACGAGATATTGATTGTATTTTGCATGTCAATCCGGAGTTGAAGCACAAAGGCCTGGCGATGGTTTACAATCCACTCAGCCGCAAGGTTGAGAAGAAACTGAAGCTGCCTCTGTATTATACCGGTCTGACCAAAACGGCTCGTATTCGCGAGCGGGAGGGCAGGTCGAGGAAGTATGAACTCGACCGTGGGTACAATGTGGCAGTTTCCGTGATTGTGGAAGCACGGGGCGTGACGTGGTTTGTGATTGAGTAGGCCGTTTTCGATAACGCGGCAGGAGGTCAGAGTCTTTCGTATTTTATTAGGGCGCGGTAGATTCCGTTGATTCGTTTTCCGCCTATTAGTATTGGGGAGTATTTTTCGTTTCTGGGCTGGAGGCGGATTTTGTTTTTCGGCTCGAAGAATACTCGTTTGAAGGTTGTTTCGTGCGGTGTGGCGAAGCGGACGAAGCAGTCGTCGCCGTTGTTGACATCGGCTGCGGGTGAGAAGACGACGATGTCGCCCTCGTGGAACTTAGGCTCCATGGAATCGCCGACGACACGGACGGCGAAGGCGTTGGGGTCGTGGAGGTCGGGACAGCGGATGTAATCGTCGGCGACGCCGACCGGGTAGTCGAGGTCGTTGAAGTCGGTAGGGTATCCGGCGGCGACCTTGTTAATTACGGGCACGGGCTTGCCGGCGGAGATTGGCGGGCCGGTGTGCTTGACCTTGAGTTTGCTCTTGGCCAGGAGCTTCTTGAGGTTTTTCGTGCCGGTCTTCTTGCGGGCGAGCTCCTGTATGACCCGGCGGAGCTTCTGGTTTTCGGTCTCGGCGGATTCGTACTCCTGGCGGATGTCGGAGGGCATGCGCTCGAAGTGCGCGATGCGCAGGAGCTGGCCGGAATCGAACTGGAGGACCTTCTCGAGCCTGGTAAGCAACTCGTCGCTGGGAGGATTTTTAACCCTGCCGGTTTCAATAGTGGAGAGATACGGCTTGGAAAAGCCTATCCGGGCGACGACTTTATCCAGCGTCAGGCTAAGCGCCTTGCGTCTTTTTCTGATAATTTGTCCTAATGCCGGAACAGGTTTATTATGTGCCATGTCACAGAGCCGGCCGGGTTCAAATTTAAGTATCTTCTCAAGCTTTGTCAGGAAGCTGTCAGAAGGGCGTTTCTTGACCTTGCCAGCCTCTATGCTGGATAGATACCGCTTGGAGACCCGTGGTGTCCGGGCGCTGACCTCATCAAGGGTGAACTTCAGCTCCTCACGTCTTTTCCTTATTATCTGGCCTAATGACATCGCAAATCCTCGCACAAATCAAGTGTTCCTGTTTTGACATTCCCTAATACTGCCAAGTATTTTGTCGTTTGTAAAGACAAATTATTCAAAAGATACAACTAATTCTGCGTTATCGACCCAGAGGGCGAAATACGGGGCGCCTCTGCCAACTCACTGGATCATAATCTGAAACGGCTTGTCGAAGATCAAGTTAATTCTTGCGATTTACCATAAAAAAGTTTCGACTGTGAGGGCGGATAGTCAAATGACTACGAGCTTTTCAGGACGACCCGACATCTGCCAGTTCGTAGTCTGCGGAGCCGAGGCCGATTTTTTGGGCGTGGTCGATCTGATGTCGGGGATCGAGCTCGTCGTTGTCCAACAAGCAGCCGAGTTTTTTTCCGGCTTTGTCCTCGACCAGGTCCACTGCTGCCTTGTCGATAGCGACGGGGTCGGCCGAGGCAAGGATGCCGATATCATCGACTATTGCAGGCATATCAGAGTGGCTGAAGCAATCGCAATCTTTAGTAATCGACAGCAGAAAGTTGAAAAATGCGGCCTTGTTGGCTTTGCCTTTCAGCACGCCGAGTGCATGCTCGGCCATGCTTTTTTGCAGTACTATGCTTTCGGCGCCCCAGTTGCACTTTACGGCGCCGAATCTGCAGACGGCCAGACATTCTGCGCAGCCGATGCACTTGTCGGGGTCGATGTGTGCCTTTGTGCGCCCGAGGCTGATTGCGTCGGCGGGGCAGTGCTCGAGGCATTGGGCGCAGAGCGTGCAATTATCGTTGATGCTGAGCTTTAGGGCGGCGTGCTGTTTCATCTTGCCTTTTTTGCTCGCACAGCCCATTCCGAGGGTCTTGAGGGTGGCTCCGGCACAGGCAGCGGGATGTCCGGTGAAGTGGGCGACGGTGAGGATCGACTGGCATTTTACGATGCCGGAGGCGATGAAGACTTGCTTGTTGAGTTCGGCGTTGATCTCGACGGGGGTCTCGGCGGTTCCGAGCAATCCATCCGGTGCGATAAACGGTATGCCGAGGGCGTCGAGAGAGAAGCCGTGCTCGGCAGCCATAACCGTATGGTCGAGGGCGTTGCGTCTTCGGCCGGTGTATAAGGTGCTGGTGTCGGTGATGAAGGGCTTTGTTTTGAGTGCGAGCAGCTCGTCAATGAGGCCTTTGACGTATGGGGCCTTTACGTGCGTGTTGTTGGCGGCTTCGCCTACATGGACTTTGAGGGCGGTGAAGTCGTTTTCCGCAAAGCAGGATGCAAAGTTGGCCGCCTTGAAGAGCTTGCGGGCCTTTTCGGAAATCGCTTT
>CAYWOD010000223.1:0-5589 GCA_964459805.1 uncultured Pirellulales bacterium | reverse complement strand
TGGGATGAAAAATATCTACAGAAACTATTGGGAATTTAGATGCGGTAGCCCTGGTGTTTTTGCGTTTTTTTCCGGATTATGGCCGGGCGTGTCCAGGCCGCCGTCGGGGCCGGATCTGCGATTTGGGGCTTGAAAGGGCCGGGCTCGGCGTATCGCGCAGCGCGTATTTCGTATTTCGCAGTTGTTGGTATATCGCCGGAGCTGGGAGGTGGAAAGGTCAAAGGCGCGAGAAGTTAGAGATTTTCGCGGTGGGGCGGGACAGAATAATCCGGGTGGGTCTAATTAAGGGCTTTATATGCATAGTGCCTCAGTGCACACTCGAAGTCTTCAGGTTCATCTGAATCACCCCTCTTGGGGTCCCTAAAGAAGGAGAAACGCCCGGGTTCCCACAAAGCCAGCTCGTTCCATTCGATAAAGGTCTTGCTGAACCATCTGTGCATACCTACGTGGCCGTCGGCAAAGCCGAGAGTGCTGCTGTTCCTGCGGTGCCAGATTCCAAGCGGGTCAACCCACTCTTTTCGTTTTGGATACAGAACCCAGGCATTCAGGTTGGTTCCTCTTTTGTCACACTCGGCTATAAACACTAATTTGTCGGCGGGACTTTTTATCGAAGAATACTGTGTGTGCGGTATTATCTCCCAACCACCAGGATCAACTGCATTCATGCCGCCAGCAATCGAGTAGGTGCGATAAGCGAGTTTATGGGCTGTACTTTTATGTCTGCGATCAGAAGGGCAGCGGTATGTTTCTATTTCCCTGACGTAAGGCCACAGTGTACCTTTTTTTATATATTCCTTCTTTCGCTCGACACCGCAAGTCTGCCAGTCGGGTGGAAGGTATGCCCAAGATGTTCTACCTGTGGCCGGAGGATAATTCCGAGTAGTGCCATCGACCAATTTATCGTCATTCTCATCTCTGTACATGAGCCACGCAAGGAGCAGGGTTCTTACATTGCTGCGGCAAACAATGCTGCGGGCTTGCTCTCTGGCGGCCCTGAGTGCGGGCATTAGGATTGCCATCAGGATTGCTATTATAGCGATTACTACGAGCAGCTCGATGAGAGTAAAGGCTGACTTTTTCATGGGTTTGGCTCCTTTTCAATCAGGATGCCCACAGGTTTTAGGTGAGGATGTTGAGCCAAGTTGCCCCTTCTGCGGCAAAAATCCTACCATCACCAAGAGCAGATGCGCGAAAACGGCGTTATGTTCGGCCGATTTGGCCTTTTTTGCCCATTTTGCAACACACTCTACACATTGAATTATACAATAACGTGGCGTGGATGTCAATTGTCAAGGGTGTTTTTGCGTTTTTTGGTGTGATGGGCGAGTTGAGCCACGAAGGCACGAAGGCACAAAGAGATATTAGCCACGAATCCATTCGGCTTTGCTCAAGACAGGTTTGCACGAATTGAGACCAACTTTGACAGCACAGAGGGCGCAGAGGGGCGAATTTTCCCGGGGCATTCCGGCAGGTGGGGACGCGCTCGCAATGAGGACGGTGGCATTGTGGTGCCCGCGAGGAGAACGCAGGGTGAAACCCTGGGCTAAATATAGATTTGTTGTCAGATTCCCAGTTCGGATTTGACGTCGTCGATTTTTTCGATGGCGAAGGCCAGGTCTTCTTTGGTGTGAGCGGCTGATATCTGGGTGCGGATTCTGGCGGCGCCTTTGGGGACGACGGGATAAGAGAATCCTATTACGTAAATGCCTTTTTCGAGGAGCTTTTCGGCCATATTCTGGGCGAGGCGAGCGTCGCCGAGCATGATTGGGACGATTGGGTGCTCGCCGGGGATTACATTGAGGCCGAGTTTAGTGATTTGCTGTCTGAAATAGGTGGTGTTTTCGGCGAGCTTATCGCGCAGGTCGGTGGAGGCGGAGAGGATTTCGAGGACCTTGAGAGAGGTTGCGACGATGGCTGGTGCGAGGGTGTTGGAGAAGAGGTACGGACGGGAGCGCTGGCGCAGGATTTCGATGATTTCGTTTCGGCCGGTGGTGTATCCGCCGCTTGCGCCGCCGAGCGCTTTGCCGAGGGTGCCGGTTATGATGTCGATTCTGCCCATAACGTCGCGGTATTCGTGTGTTCCGCGGCCGTGGGCGCCGAGGACACCGACTGAGTGCGAGTCGTCGATCATTACGAGGGCATCGTATTTGTCGGCGAGGTCGCAGATTTGGTCGAGCTTTGCGATGGTGCCGTCCATTGAGAAGACGCCGTCGGTGGCAATGAGGCGAAAGCGTGCGGATTTTGCGTCTTTTAGCTTTTCTTCGAGGTTGTGCATATCGGAGTTGGCGAAGCGGAACCGCTGGGCTTTGCAGAGGCGGACGCCGTCGATGATGCTGGCGTGGTTGAGCTGGTCGCTGATTATAGCGTCTTCGGCGGTCAGGAGGGTTTCAAAGAGGCCGGTATTGGCGTCGAAGCAGGAGCAGTAGAGGATAGTGTCCTCGGTGCCGAGGAATTCGGAGATTTTTTGTTCGAGCTGCTTGTGGATCTGCTGAGTACCGCAGATGAATCGGACTGATGAGAGGCCGTAGCCCCATTTGTCGTAGCTTTGCTGTGCAGCGCGGATGATTTCGGGGTGGTCTGCGAGGCCGAGGTAGTTGTTTGCGCAAAAGTTGAGGACTTTTTGTCCGCCGGTGATAGTGATTGTGGCCTGCTGGGGGCTTGTAATGATTCGCTCGGCCTTGTAGAGGCCGGCCTGCCTTATTCGCTCAAGCTCCTGCGTTATGTGGGATTTCATTGTGCCGAACATTTTTCTTTCCTGAGATTAACCACGAATTTTCACGGATTATTTTTGACACGGATTCCTGTGTTATTTTTTTGTCCAGTCGAGAATTACTTTTCCTGATTTTCCGGATGCCATCACTTCGAAGGCTTGTTCGTATTCGCTGTAGTGAAATCGATGGGTGATTACGGGTGTTATGTCGAGGCCCTTTTGTATTAGCATGGTGGCCTTGTACCAGGTTTCGTACATTTCCCTGCCGTAGATTCCCTTGATGTTGAGGCCGTTGAAGACGACGTAGTCCCAGTCGATGGCGGTGGGCGGCATGATTCCGAGGAGGGCGATTTTGCCGCCGTGGCATATATTTGCCAGCATGTCCTTGAAGGCATCGGGGCTGCCGGACATTTCAAGACCCACGTCGAAGCCTTCCTTCATACCGAGTTTCTTTTGGGCGTGCCCGATTTTTTCATTTCGCGCGTCCACTGTCAAGGTGGGCTTCATTTTCTTAGCCAGTTCGAGGCGATACGGGTTTATGTCGGTGATGACGACGTAACGTGCGCCGGCGTGCTTTGCCACTGCGACGGCCATAAGGCCGATAGGTCCGGCGCCGGTTATCAGGACGTCTTCGCCGACCAGGTCGAAAGAGAGGGTGGTGTGGACGGCGTTGCCGAATGGGTCGAAGCAGGCGAGGACGTCGGCTGGTATGCCGGGGTCGCAGTGCCATACGTTGGAGACGGGGATCGCAAGATACTCGGCGAATGCGCCGTCGCGATTGACGCCGATGCACTTTGGGTGGATGCAGAGGTGGCGGCGGCCGGCGAGGCAATTCCTGCAGCGTCCGCAGACGATGTGTCCCTCGCCGCTGACGAGCTCGGCTATTTCGACGTCGTGCACGTTGTCGCCGATTTTCTCTACGGCGCCGACGAACTCGTGGCCTATTACCAGGGGCGGCTTTATTGTCTTTTGCGACCACTGGTCCCAGTTGAAGATGTGGATGTCGGTGCCGCAAATTGCACTCTTGTGGATTTTTATGAGGACGTCGTTGCTGGTGATCAGGGGGATGGGTAGGTCATCCATCCAGATTCCAGGTTCGGGCTTTTTCTTGATGAGTGCTTTCACTGCTCATGCTCTCCTATTTTACAATGCTTAGCGACGGCGTTTTTGTCTGCTCGGCTGCGGGGCCACGTGCGTTTGTGCCTTGGTGAGAGCTTACCATTTCATCTGCCGGAGTTCACGAGTTTTTTTGTGGTCGGTCATATCGGGGGCCAGGGCGGTTATGGTGATGTAGCCTTCTTCGAGCGAAGTCGTGTCGGTCGGTGTGCCGTCAACAACGTGGTGGTCGCCGGTTAACTGAAAGACGATTTGGCCCTGCTCGTTCGTCTTCTCGAGGTAGGATTCATTGAAGCCGGTACTCGACTGTGGGACGATGCGGACACCTTTGGGCTCGCCCCTGGATAGCTGGGGAATGTTGACGTTTATGACGCAGGCGTTCTTGACGGGCATGAGGTTCTTGAGGATTTTGGCGCAGTGTGCGGCGGCTTTTTCGAAGTCTCCGGGTACGCCCGGGGCCTCGACGGCAAGGCTCATCGCAACGGAGGGGATGCCGAGGAATGCTCCTTCCATTGCGGCTCCGATAGTGCCGGAGTAATAGACGTTAATTCCGACGTTGGCGCCGTTATTGATTCCCGCTACGAGCAGGTCGATACGGTCGTCGTGCAGTTGCATACAAGCGAGCTTTACACAGTCGGCTGGTGAGCCCTGGACGCTGTAGCCGGTGAATAGGCCGTTAATATCGACTTTGTTGGTTACGAGTGGATGGCGGTAGGTGATACTGTGTCCTGCGCCGGAGCGGCTTGTATCCGGGGCGGCGACGGTCACGTCGCCGAGCTTGACGAGCTGTCTGTAAATGGCCGCCAGGCCGGGTGCGAAGATGCCATCGTCGTTTGTCAGCAGTATTTTCATTGTTCGTATATCGTATTTACTATGTCGTGCTGTGAACCAGCACGATTATAGCCAGCGGGAAAGGCTTTGTCAATTGACAGGTTTGTTGTGTGGGATATAATCGGCTGCTATGGAAAAATATTCGGCGGATAAAGAGTTTGTTGTGATGACGAGGGATGAGGTTCGGGGGGTTGACTCGTGGGCGATAAACGAGGTTGGCGTGGCGGGTGTGGTTTTGATGGAGAACGCCGGGCGGAGCTGTGCCGAGCTTATAAGAGAGAAATTGGCCGGCGTTGAGCGGTCGAGGGTTTGCATATTCTGCGGGACGGGGAACAACGGGGGGGACGGGTACGTGATAGCGAGGCACCTGTTGAACAGCGGCTTTGAGGTTGTTGTGGTGATTTGCGGGGATCGCAGCAAGGTCAAGGGGGATGCGAAGATAAACCTGGAGATTCTTGAGAAGCTGGGTCAGCCGATTGAGCAGATAGAGCCGGGGGGCGACGATGTGCCCGGCCGGGTCAGGGCTTTGGCCGACGGGGCTGATATGATTGTTGACGGGCTGTTCGGCACAGGTCTGGCAGGGGGGCTAAGGGGCGGCTACAGAGAGCTGATAGAGAGCATAAACGAGCAGAACTGCCCGGTTTTATCAGTGGATATCCCATCCGGGCTCGATTGCGATACGGGTCGGCCGCTCGGCGCAGCTATCCGGGCGAGCTATACCGTCACTTTTGTCGCGGTCAAGAAGGGCTTTACGACCGGAGCGTCGGCTGGGCAGTACACAGGCGAGGTTTATGTCGCCTCAATAGGTGTGGAGCCTTGCGGCAGAGAGTCCCGCTGAAAAGCGGTGAGAAAGTGAGTTTTTGAGTTTGTCGATTTTTTTGGCTCATCCGGGAAATGGATAGGTGAGATTGGCGTATCGTATGACCGAGAAA
>CAYWOD010000222.1:0-5605 GCA_964459805.1 uncultured Pirellulales bacterium | reverse complement strand
AGGTTTTTTACAAAACATTTACACGTGCTTAGCTGCGATCTGGCGTATAATGTAAGTAGGTAGGTATAGGTGTGTTTATGAAACAAAAAGCATCCATATTGGTAGTTGAAGACGAGCAGAAGATTCGGACTGCGCTTCTGGATTTTTTAGAGTTTCACAGTTTTAAGGTTGCCGAGGCGGTTGACGGTCTTGAGGCCGAGCGGATCGTGGCGAAGAAGCAGTTCGACCTGATATTACTGGACCTTATGCTTCCGAAGATCAGCGGCGAGCAGCTTTGCACGAGGTGGCGACGGGACGGTTTGCAGACTCCGATAATTATGCTGACGGCAAAGGGGCAGGAAAATGAGAAAGTGGACGGCCTGAATATCGGTGCGGACGACTATATCACCAAGCCGTTTTCGCTGGAGGAGCTGCTGGCGCGGATGAATGCCGTGCTGCGGCGGACGGACCCGGCGCGGGCGGTGGGGCAGAGTTTCGAGTTCGCGGACCTGGAGGTGGACGTTCCGGCTTTGAAGGTGCGTCGCGAAGGAAAGGAGATCGAGATTACCAAGCGCGAGGCGGCGATTATACAGTACTTCGCGGCCAACCCGAACCGGGTCATCAACAGGGAGGAACTTTATAAGGAGGTCTGGGAAGAGACGATGACGGAGCTGGGTACGAGGACTATGGATATGCACATTGCGAAACTAAGGGGCAAGATCGAGACAAACTCCGGGGAGCCGCAGATTATCAAGACCGTGCGCGGCGCCGGGTATAAATATGAGACTTGAGCTTAGATGTACAAGCGGCTAATCATATTATCGGTGATAATTCTTGCGGCGCTTTGCGGGCTTGTGTGGCTGGGGTATCACTCGGTTCAGATGTGGGCACAGGGTATGGAGGGCGCGCGACGTGGCGACTTCGCAGATGTCGCCGAGCAGATCAGGCAGGACGTCAATCGCAAGCTCGACGAGTTTATGGAGAAAGAGGAGGGGCGTGCCTATACCGATTACCAGTATTACTATGTGCCGGACAATGTGATAGGGGCGCAGCAGCAGATGCCGGTGCTGCGTTCGCCGCTGGCCGGTCGGCTGGAGCACGGCCTTGCTTACGGGCAGTTTCAAATTGAGCCGGATGGGAGTATCATCACGCCGAACGACAGCCTGCTCGCGATGCAAGATACCAATGAGGACGTTGAGTTCTATGCTAAAGTGCAATTCAATAGGAAGAATGTAGAGTCCAATCTGCTGCCGGCACTTAGTCAGGACAAGGCGGGGTCGCTTTACCTGCTGGAATTTGCCGACAAAACAAATGCCGTGTTGGCGGATGAGGTGGTGCAGAAGCTGGCAAAGACGGTGCAGAGCGAGAGGGGGCGGAAGCAGGACAGTAAGAGTAAGGTATTGGCGCAATTGCGAGGGAAGAACTATCCCATAAATAGTTTTCAGAATGTGGATCAGAAGGCTCAGGTTTTCAGCCGGAGCCGCGCCAATGTTACCCAGGAATTCATAGACAACACGGCAGGTGTGCAGCCACAGGATGCTTCCCAAGTGGTCATGCTGAATATGCGGGCGGAATCGGACGAATCGGCACAGGCCGTACAATCGAGGGCGGTTCAAGGAGACAGAGCCACCCGGAGAATCGAGAGCTCCGGTTATAGTATGTACGGTGCGGACTTCTTGGAGAGACAGGCCAAGGACGATGCGGCATTGCACGAGCTTGCTCAGGATATCGAAATCCAGGAGAAGAAAGAGGCGGAAGGATTAACAAGCCGGAAGCAGGCAGAGAAAAAACCGGAGCAACGAAAAAGTCCAAAGCAGGTTGCGTCCTCAGAGAAGGCCGAGCCACCATCGCAAATACAGAAAGGCGGAGTACTGGGCTCCAGACGGGAGAGCTCGGTGTCGGAAACAGAATCTGCGCTGGAATTGTCAGCGACAGATATGTCCAGCAGTCTGAAGGCATCTGCGTCAAAAGCAAAAGAGGCGCAAAGGCGGCAGGCCGGAGGACCGGGCGGGGACTTGTACGCACCCGCCGAGAAATCTGCGGTGCGAACACAACCGACGTCTGCGCGACCCGGGCGCAGCACGTCCGGCAGCGATGAGGCAACACAGAGGCCAACAGAGCCGCAGCCAAGGCAGCAAGAGGGCTGGCTGTACGGCAGGCAGGATGCAACACAACAAGGGCAAAGACTCGATGCCGGCCAGGACGCACGCGATATGGTTCAGGTGCGTATTGAGCCATTTGTGTCGCTGCTGGTGCCGGATGCGAACGGCGCCGAATCGATATTCGGCGGGCAGGTCTTCATGCTCAGGCACGTACAGATCGAAGACAAGCACTTTGTGCAGGGCTTCCAGCTCAATGAAAAGGAGCTGATCAGGGAGGTCGAGGAATCGGCGCGGCGTTCCATGCGCGAGGGTATGAGCTTTGAGCTGGCGCGGGAGCCGAACGGGGGGTCGGCGTACACGGCGATTCTGGATTTTGGGTTCGGCGAGCTGATATTGAACCTTATCGAGGTTGATCCATACTGGATTGCGAGAAAGATAAGCGAGCTGCGGAACTGGTATTTCAATATCATCATCGTGGTGCTTCTGGCGGTGACTTTGGGGCTGATGAGCCTGTGGCACAATGCGCGGGCGCAGCTTCAGCTGGCTCGGAAAAAGGACGACTTCATATCCGCGGTATCGCACGAGCTGAGGACGCCATTGACCTCGATACGGATGTATTCGGAGATGTTAGAGAAGAACTGGGTCAAATCGAAGGACAAGGTGAGCGAGTACTATAAGAATATGCGGGCCGAGAGCGAGAGGCTCAGCCGATTGATAGAAAACGTTCTGGACTTTTCGCGCATCCAAAGGGGGCGGAAGAAATATGCGTTCAATCTGGGCGATATGAATGCGTGCATTGCGGACGTGGTTGAAATGATGCGGCCTTATGCGGCACAGAACGGTTTTTCGATAGAAACGCAACTGGGGGAGCTCGGGCAGACGGCGTTTGACAGTGACGCTGTCACGCAGATAGTTGTTAACCTGCTGGATAATGCGGTCAAGTACGCGCGCAATGCGGAGGACAAGGCCATTACAGTGCGGACCAAAAGCGACGGGCAATTCATCCTGATCGAGGTTGAGGACCACGGTCCCGGGGTCCCTCACCGGCAGCGCAGGAAGATTTTCGAGGAGTTCTATCGCCTCGGCGCCGAGGCCACGCGCGAAACGACGGGCACAGGACTGGGCCTTGCGCTGGTGAAGAAATTCGCCCAGGCGCACAACGGTTTCGTGGAAATTCTGGGCGCCCGCCCCAGCGGGGCTATCTTCAGAGTAGGCTTAGCTGCGCAGACGTAGCAGGTGTGCGGGCATCCTGGCGAGCCTGCGCCGGGGCAATTCTTCAGGCTTGATTACCCCCCTTAGGAGTCCCGCCTTGCTGCCAAAGCAATGTATGTTTAGCCTGCGGTTTTACCGCAGGTTTTCACTCACAAAATCGTGTCCTGCGGTTGGGTTATTGGTTACAATTCTGCTGTTCTGTAAGTGATTCAATACATGAAAGGGCCGGTTATGATTGTTGGCAGAGCGATAATCAAGGGTGTGGTTCTGGCGTTGTTGTGCGTTGCGGTTGGGCAGGAGTCCGCAGCCAAGCCATTTGTCATCAAGCTTGCCATTCCCGGGCCGGGGGACTCGTCGGCAGGCGGGATAATCGCGGCGGACGTCGATAACGATGGTAAGATGGATTATCTGGTTACTGTGCCGGGGCATCTGGCGGCCTATGGGCACGACGGCAGGAAATTGTGGGTGCTCAAGAGGGATATTGTGGTGGGCAGCTCGAGCGAGAGTCATGGCCTGCCCGGGCATTGCGGGCCCGGAGTGGCGGCCGGCGACGTGGACGGGGACGGTAAATGCGAGGTGGTATTTCTCACGAAGGACTCGGTCCTGCACGTCGTTGACGGAAAGACGGGGCGCGAGGAGAAAAACGCTAAGCCACCTGTTCCGAAGGGCGCCCAGCGGTGGGAATTGGCTATGATAGCCGATTTTCGTGGTACGGGCGGAGACCGTGATATACTGCTGCAGGCAACCAACGAAGATGGGTACCGGACGGGGAAGTACCTGGCGGCGTATGCGATGGATAAACTTTTAGGCGGGGGCAAGCCGTTATGGCAAACGGATAAGTTCGTAAGCTGCGCTCACAACGGCGCCAGGCTGGCCGATATCAATGGCGACGGACGTGACGAGGTGCTTGGGGCGACGATATTCTCGGCCGAGGGTAAGCTGCTGGCGCGTGCGATTCCCGACCGGTATCATATAGACAGCGTTTTTGTGGCGGACGTTCGGCCGGAAAGAAAAGGGCTGGAGGTCATTCTGTTAGAAGAGGGGGCGAACCAGGTGCAGGTGGTCGGGGCGGCCGGGCCCATCTGGCGGAGGCACTTCAAGAAGCAGGAGCCGCAGAATGCGGCTGTCGGGCGATTCAAGGCCGGCAGCGACGAGGTCTTTATCTGGTGCCGCTCGCGGTATAACGAGCATCAAAAGCCGTTCGTGTTCGATTCTTCCGGCAAGATGGTTTTCGATTACAAGATGGACGACGTAGCGCCGCCCGGCTGGACTGCCAGCGGTGTGGAGATTATCAACACTATAGACTGGACCGGCGACAAACAACAGTTGGCCTGCGCCAAGGAGCGCCACACGAGCGGGGATGTGTGTATCTTCGAGCCGCTGACGGGTAAATTTGTGGCGTGGTTCAAGGAGAAGGCGGACCGGCTGTACGTTGCGGACGTCACCGGCGACTGGCGCGAAGAGATTATCGTGCTAAACGGCAATGAATTGCACGCATACGCAAACAACAAGCCCAACCCAAGGCCCAATCAAAAGCGGCTTTGGGCCGAGAGAAATTACCGCAGGCTAAAACAGTGTTATAATTACTACTCGCCGTGAGGAAGGAAACCTGCGGTAAAACCGCAGGCTAAATATTTGGATTGGCGGCGCGCCGGTTTGGCTGGCGCGAGTTTACACTGTTTTGTTGGAGACGGGACAGGAGTGCAAGATGGAATATGCAGTTGGTAAGACGGGGCGGGTGATCGCCGCCCGGCTGTTCGAGGGCGAAGACCTCTACGAGTGCATCGAGGAGATTGCCCGCAAGGAAGGAATCAAGTCGGCTGCGGTGCTGATTACAGGCGGCTTTAGAAAAGCCGGCGTCGTGGTCGGGCCGAAAGTGGAAAAGCCCAAGATCGTCGGGAATTTCAAGGAATTCGCCGGCCCGGGCGAGGTGCTCGGCGTCGGGACAATATACTGCGACGACGAGGGGCCGAAGCTGCACATCCATACGGCAATCGGTGCCGAAAGCGGGGTGATGGTCGGCTGCCCGCGCGGGGGCGCCAAGACATTCCTGATACTGGAGGTAACGATAATCGAGATCGAAGGCATCGAGGCAGCTCGAAAACTCGACGAACAGACCGGTTTCAAACTCCTGCGATTCTAAAAGGTATCTCGTGCGGAACGAGATAAGAACAGCAGCCCTTGACAAAACAATAAGATTACAGCTAAGCCTGCTGAGCAACTCGCTATGCCGGGCGGCGCGGCAAAAACGCCGCCAGCGGGCTTCGCCGTTAGCTTAGAACCTGGCGGCTATTGCTCCCGGTCGGGGGGAC
>CAYWOD010000221.1:0-5654 GCA_964459805.1 uncultured Pirellulales bacterium | reverse complement strand
GCGGCTCTATGGGCGGTATATCAACAACCTGATGACGCAAAGGTTCTTCGCTGGTCTCTTCAAGATTTCTGCTGCCGCAAGTGCATATTTCCGGTTTGAGATGAAAATGTTTTTTTTGGCATGGTTCGGAACAGGGTAGCGCCTTTCTGAGTTCGGCGAATTGGCATATTCTCCGTAACTCTTGTCTTGACAAGTTGTTATGAGTATTTCTGCTCATTCGACTGTCTTGGATAGTCTTACCCTGGGGGGTATGCCGAGTTTCACAATAGGGAATTCCTCTTCCTCATAGAAAAGGATTAGGCATCCAACAAAGGCATCGAGCGTATGCGTTTGATCGGCCGCGCGACGGGCAAAAAGCACAAAATTATTGATAAAGCACCGCAATCGTAATATCCTATTGGCGAGATTCGAATTTCCGGGGTTCAGATTATGCAAACAAGAAGACTGGGCGATACTGATTTGGAACTGACGACAGTGGGCTTGGGCACCTGGGCGATGGGCGGGCCCTGGCAATACGGCTGGGGGTCGCAGGACGACGATGAGGCAATCGCCGCGATCCTAAGAGCGCTCGATTTGGGCATAAACTGGATAGATACCGCTCCGGCCTACGGGCTGGGCCATTCCGAGGAGCTGGTCGGCGAAGCCCTCAAGCAGACAAGCCAAAGGCCGCTGATCGCGACGAAGTGCGGGATTCTGTGGAATGAGAAAAAGGAGAAGATCAGTTGCCTCAAAGAGGTCCGCCAGGAGTGCCACGCCAGCTTAAAGAGGCTTGGCGTCGAGGTGATAGACCTGTATCAGATGCACTGGCCCGATCCCGACGAGGATGTCGAAGGGGCCTGGGAAGAGATGGTCAGACTCAAAGACGAGGGCAAGGTTCGATACATAGGAGTTTCCAATTTCAACATCGGGCATCTTGAGCGTGTCCGCAAAAGCCACCCGGTCGCGTCGCTCCAGCCCCCTTATAGTATGCTCCATCGCGAGGCCGAAGACGAGCTGCTGCGCTACTGCGCCCGGAATAATATCGGCGTCGTCGCTTACAGCCCTATGCAAAGAGGCCTGCTCACGGGCAAGTTCACCCCCGAAAGGCTCGCGGAGCTGGCGCTGGATGACCATCGAAGGAGGAATCCTGATTTTCACGAGCCGCAGTTCGGCGCGACGATGGAGCTGGTTGAGAAGCTAAAAGAAATCGCCGGGCGCAACGGCAAAACCTGCGCCCAGTTGGCTGTAAGCTGGGTTCTCCGCCGGCCGGAAGTTACCGCCGCCATCGTCGGCGCCCGAAGACCGGAGCAGATCGCCGAAACTGCCCCGGCAGGCGACTGGAGCCTAAGCGAAACAGACATCGAGGAGATCGAAACCCTACTGGCCGAGCGCCAGGCAAAACTGAGGTGAAAACCAATCCTGAGGATACTATATGCCAAGAGAAAAACTCAAAAGAATCGACGGCAGCAAGCGTGTTAGGTCTGCCCTGCTTGCTCATTGTCGTCTGAAACAGGGCCAGATTTGGCATGACCCCGTAAGTGAACACAGGGTTGGGTGCTTTGATGCAGGCAACGAACAGGCGATTACAGAACTAATGACCGCCGAGAAATCGTCTTTGGCTATTCAGGACCCCCCCTATAACCTGGCAGTCGGCAATACCAACAGTGACAGCTTAGGTCAGACTTCGGTCAAAGACTACATAGAGTGGAGTAGAAAATGGGTGCGCGCGACGAGTGGAGTGTTACAGAGCGATGCCAGTTTGTACATCTGGCTCGGCGCCGACCAGAACGCAGGGTTTCAGCCGCTTGCCGACTTTATGATTATGATGAGAGAATTCACGGAATGGAAGACCCGCAGCTTCATTACAATGAGAAATCAACGAGGTTACGGCACGCAGAAGAACTGGATGGCGGTCAGACAAGAGCTTCTGTACTATGTCAAGGGCAAACCCATATTCAATATCGAGGCTGAATACACCGATATTCCCAAAATCTTGAGGGGCTATTATAAAAAGGTTAACGGGCAGGTGACAGAGAACTTGGAGCGAAGCAAATCAAGAAACATCCGGGCCGGAAACGTCTGGGTCGACGTTCAGCAGGTGTTTTACAGGATGGATGAGAATGTGCCGGGATGCTACGCACAGAAACCTCTCAAGGCAATAAAGAGGATCATATCAGCAAGCTCAAACCCTGACGATATCGTCGTGGACTTTTTCGCCCATTCGGGGACTACGTTGCTTGGGTGCGAAATGTTAGGCAGGCGGTGCTTTACTTGCGATGTCGATCCGATTTTTGCAGAGATAACTATACGCAGACTGGAACATTACAGACAAACAAGACAGGCGGGATGGCAGTTCAATAGTCCTTTCCCCGGAGCTGACGCCGAATGGGGCACCAAGATGGCGGACGCTGGGGAGTCCGGACAAGAAAAGAGACCGGAGATTGAAAGCCTGTTCGATTATCTGCCGGTCAGCAAGTAACGAGAGTGCTATATGGAGAAGCTCAAAGCCCAACTTGATAAGCTGACAGAGGAATTAAAAAACTCCGAAGACTTCACGGCATCATCGGAGAACCTGGTATCGGTCTATCCTTTCAACGAGTACAAGTACATAATCTCATATCTCCTGGCTGCCAACAAGCTTTCGCTGGATGACTATTATCAACTCAGAGACTCATATACAGAACGAAATCTATACCTCTATGTATTTGAGATTTCGGCACCCAGGAGGCTCGGCGACAAGTGGGCCTACGGGCAAATCAAACAACTCGTGAGTGACATCAAAAAACCAAGCAAAAAGTTGGATCCGCAGTACTCAAACCAATACGACCTGTGGTTGGACTGGGTAGATCAGAAGAGAAAATCGCACGGCATATGCATAGAGATAAAGACCTCAAGAGCGGTCGATTTTGAGAAGCCGGACGAGCCGCTTTACACAAAAGCCCTGACGTCCGATTCGGACAGGCCGTTCGATATGAACTTTCAGCAGATTAAAACCAGATGCGCGGACGTCTTCCTTTGGATAGGCATCTGGAGGGATAGGATCAGGTATTGGGTCTTGTCCAGCGACGAAGTGAGCAGCAACAGATACTTCTCTAAGGGTCAGCACAGGGGAAACGTCGGAGAGGGACAGCTACACGTCAAAGACGACAACATAGACGAGTTCGAGAATTATGAAGTGCCACCTGCGAAAATCAGCGGCGCGATAATTGGTGCATATAAAAGACAAAAGAAAATCAAATAGCAGTTTTGTAGGCGATATTGGCAAATGAGCAAGAATACGACAAATAAACACTCTGTTTACCAAAGTCCGCTTGTTGAGCGGAACGCATCGAGGGAGATGGCGGAGCTTTTCAGTGCTCAGACGAAGTTCGGGATTTGGCGCGAACTGTGGCTGGAGCTGGCCGTGGCACAGAAGAAGCTCGGTCTGGATATCAAGCAAAGCCAGATAAGGCAGATGGCCAAGCGGCTCGACGATATCGATTTCAAGAAGGCCGCCCGCTTCGAGAAAGAGTTTCGCCACGATGTTATGGCGCACGTCCACACGTTCGCGGCTGCGGCGCCGAAGGCTGCGCCGATAATCCATCTCGGTGCGACAAGCTGCTACGTTGGTGACAACGCCGATCTGATAATCATACGCGAAGCGCTCGAGCTGGTCGCGGCCAAAGTCGCGGTGGTAATAAACCTGTTAGCCAAATTCGCAAAGAAGCACCGTGAGCTTCCTACTCTGGGCTTTACGCACTACCAGCCGGCCCAGTTGACCACCGTCGGCAAGAGGGCGACCCTGTGGTGCTACGAGTTTGCGATGGATTTGCAGGAGATCGAACACCGGCTCGAGACGCTGCCCTTTAGGGGCGTCAAGGGTACGACTGGCACGCAGGCGTCGTTCTTGGCGCTTTTTGAGGGCAACCACAGCAAGGTCAGGCAGCTCGATAAGGCGGTCGCTGCGGCGTTTGGTTTCAAAAGGACCTGCGCCGTCACCGGCCAGACGTACCAGCGCAAAATCGACACGCTCGTAGTGAACTGCCTGGCCTCGGTTGCGCAGTCGGCGCACAAGCTGTGCAACGACGTTCGGCTGTTAGCGAATCTAAAGGAGATGGAAGAGCCCTTTGAAGAATCGCAAATCGGCTCATCCGCGATGGCTTATAAAAGGAATCCGATGCGGTGCGAAAGGACCACGGCCCTGAGCAGGCTTGTGCTGAGCCTTGCTTCGAGCCCTGCTATGACGGCGTCGGAGCAATGGCTCGAGAGAACGCTCGACGACTCGGCCAACAGGAGGGTGGTTATTCCCGAGGCGTTTTTGGCGGTTGACGGCATTTTAGAGATTCTCATCAACGTCACCGGGGCGCTTGTTGTTTATCCGAAAGTTATAGCCGGACGTATCGCCGCCGAGCTGCCCTTTATGGCTACTGAAAACATCTTGATGGCGGCGGTCAAGACCGGCGGCAACAGGCAGGAGCTGCACGAGAGGATAAGACTGCACTCGCACGCCGCGGCCGCGCAGGTGAAGAAATTGGGCAAGCCCAACGATTTGATCGGGCGGCTCAAAGCAGACCTGGCCTTTGCAAAGGTCGATTTCGAGAAAGTCCTCGACCCGAAAAGCTACGTCGGCAGGGCGCCGCAGCAGGTGGATGAATTTATCAAGAACATCGTGACGCCCATCCGCAGCAAATATCGTAAGGAACTGAGCAGAAAGGTCGAGCTTAACGTCTAAGGAACAGCCGCTAAGACACGAAGTCACAAAGAAATTGAAAGAATGGCTTCAACCGGAAACCTCCGAACGTAAAGAATGAATACTCTATAATCTTGGTGTGTTAGTGCCTTCGTGGCGAAAAGGAACAAAAAAATGACAAGAGAAGAGTTGATCAAGCGTATCAAAGAGACTGCTTATCTGGAGGGTGACTTTATACTTCGCAGCGGAAAGCGAAGCAACTATTACCTTGATAAGTATCTTTTCGAGACCTGCCCGGACATACTAAGGGCGCTGGGGGCCGAATTCGCCAGGTACATCACGGACGATGTTACTCTCATCGCCGGGGCCGAGCTGGGCGGTGTGGCGCTGGCGGCGGCTACCGCTATGGAAACGGGTAAGAACTGGGTAATCATTCGCAATAGCAAAAAAGGCTATGGCACAGGCAAATTAGTTGAAGGTGTGCTAAATGCCGGTGACGTGGTCCTGCTCGTTGAGGATATCGCCACGACCGGCGGCCAGGTCCTCGAGGCCGCCAAGGTAATCACCGAGGCCGCTGCGACCGTCAAGGAAATCGTCTGCGTAATCGATCGCAAACAAGGAGCCGAGGAAAATATCGCCCAGGCCGGCTACAAATTCGAGTCCATCCTCACAAAAAACGACCTCGGAATAAAGGACAAAAAGTAATCCGCCACGCAGTGGGTGCACGTCACGATTGTAGGTGGATTCTTTCTGGGCTCTCAGTCGAGTTTTCCGCAAATAATAGCTGTCAGCCCTTTGTCATTCCCGCAAAAGCGGGAATCCACGCTTTTAGGCAACCACCAAGATGCGAATAAGGCCAACTAAGCCGGTTTTGTACCAACAAAGATGACGTGCACCCCACGCAGTCGCCTACCTGCCCTCGCAAAAAATTGACAAGACAAACACGTATCTCCATAACTCCTTTTAACGCAAACACTTACTGCCTGGAAAAAATCCCTGAAAAATT
>CAYWOD010000220.1:0-5736 GCA_964459805.1 uncultured Pirellulales bacterium | reverse complement strand
AGCCAATACGATGTACGCAGTACGATATAATACGCTACACGAATTCTGATATGGAGCAGGCAATGGCACATAAGTTTGTTAATGAGATTGGGCCGGGCGAGACTATTGATGATATTTATATGGTCAAGGACCCTATTTTGAGGAGCACGACGCGGGGGGATTTGTATATCGCGATGTTCCTCTGCGATAAGACCGGGCAACTGAACGGGCGAATGTGGCAGGCGACCGAGGTGATCTATAAGGCCCTGCCGAAGCCCGGATTCATCCATATTACGGGCAGAAGCGAGCTTTATAAGGACAATCTCCAAGTCATCGTCAACAACGTCAGCGTGATAGATGCCAGCCGGGTCATTATCGACGATTTCCTCGCGCAGACGGACAAGGACGTACCGCAGATGTTCGAGGAGGTCGTCAAGATAGTCGGGCGGATAAAGAATGCTCAGCTCAAGGCACTGGCGGCCGAATTTTTAGGCGATAAGGAGCTGATGGAGAGATTCCGCAAGGCGCCCGGCGGCATAAAACTCCATCACGGTTACATCGGCGGGCTGCTCGAGCATACGCACAATATGCTGCGAGCGGCCGTGGCGTTGTTGCCGTTGTATCCGCAAGTGCAGGCGGACCTGGTCCTTGCGGGGATTTTTCTTCACGATATAGGCAAGACCGAAGAACTTGCGTACGATATGGCCTTTTCTTATACCGATTCCGGGCAGTTGATCGGGCACGTTGTCAAAAGTCACCTTATGATAAATCAAAAGGCCGATGCACTGCGGGCCAAGGGGACGCAGATCGAGCAGGAGGTGCTCGATGCCCTCGGGCACATTATCCTCTCGCACCACGGCCAATACGACTTCGGCTCGCCGAAGCTGCCGGCCACCGCCGAGGCGTTTATGGTCTATTTCATCGACGACCTGGACGCCAAGATGAACCAGGTAATCTCAGCGATTGACAACGACCAGAGCGACTCCAACTGGACCGCATGGAGAAACGCGCTCCAGACCAGGCTCTACAAAAAACGCATCGAATAAGACAAAGGAGGTTTGAGGATGAGGTATGGCATCGGCTTATTGGTGGGTGTTCTGTTTCTCACGCGACAGATTACTTTCGGGCAAACGTGGTATGTAGGACCTGATGGCAAGCCGACGAATCCCGCCACTGAAAAAGAGCCTTGGGACATCACTTCTGCTCTGGATGGGAAACAGAAGGTTTCGGCGGGGGACACGCTGTATCTGCTCGAAGGCATCTACAAACGACGTCCCAAGGAGCTTTTTGAAGTTCGATTGGTGGGGACGGCGGACAAACCGATTCATATTCGCCCGGCACCCGGCTCGCGCGCTCGAATAGACGGAGGACTTTCGGTACAGAGCCCATCGGCGCACGTCTGGATTCGCGGTCTGGAGATATTCGTATCTGAGCCGGTGCCTGAGAAGCCGATCAGTCCCGGGTCGCATCCGGAGGACTTGAAGCGTCCGTGGGGCGGCGTCAATATGTACGGCGGGAAGAAGTGCAAGTACATCAACCTGATTATCCATAACTGCAACCAGGGCATTAGCTGCTGGAAGGGCGAAATCGACCCGGAAATATACGGCTGTATAATCTACGGCAACGGCTGGCTCGGGACAGACCGCGGGCACGGGCACTGCATCTACACTCAAAACGACGAAGGCATTAAGGTGATTTCCAACTGCATTATGAGCTGTAGATATAACGGCACTTATACCATGCACGCATACGGGTCCGAACGCGCCTATGTGAATAACTTCCTTGTCGCCGACAGTATCTTTTACAACAAGGGCCCATTCTTAATCGGCGGAGCCAGGCCGAGCAAAAACATCCGGGTATTCAGGAATTATCTGTACAATGTAGGAATGAGGATCGGCTACAACGCCCCGCACAACGAAAACTGTGATATCCGCGATAACGTGATAGTCAATGGCGACCTGAGTTTTGTCCGGTACAAAAAGGCCGTGCAAGAAGGTAACGTCATCACAAAAAAAGGCCAGAAACGACCAGACGGAGCCAAGGCCATCCTATTGCCGAATCGATTTGACCGAAATCGCGCCCATTTGGTGATTTACAACTGGGACAAAGCTGCAAGTGTGAAGGTTGCAGCCAAACCGTTCCTTAAAAGCGGGGAAACGTTCCGGCTGATGGACCCGCAGGAATTGTTCGGCAATCCCGTTGCCGAGGGCAAATGTGCGGGGGACACGATCCGCGTACCCGTCAAAGGCGAATTCGCAGTCTTCGTGGTGCTGAAAAACAGTTGAGCGGCAACGTGACCGGGAGGGGAAAAATGGGCCCGGCCGGGCTGCCCCCCCAAATAAGGATCAGCCGGCCCGATCTTTGAAAGAACGTTACACCTACGCTGGGGATTCTCGTTCTCCCCATGAGAGTATTAGTCATTCAATAGGAGCCGGCCAAGGTTTTTCCTCATCCAGTGACAACCCTATGTCACAGTCCCTGAAAAAAATCCTTAAGTAGTATCTGTTGCGGAAAGCCAAAACTGACGATGTCACCCCTGCAAAAGTAGGGGGCCATATCGAAAAACCTGGATTCCTGCTTTCGCAGGAATGACAAATGCTGTTTCCGCAACAGGAACTAAGAACTTGCAAGGAAATAGTTTCAGCAAAAGCCCATTTCTCCGATATATGGGATATGGCAGATGAAAAGACCATAAGAGACAACATGTGCTGATTTACACGGCGAATGGAACTACACTATCCACCCTCAAGGAAAGCCCGTATTGCATAGGTTATTACTGTACAGGCCCTAAGGACGACGACAATGTGACACTAACCGATGAAATATCGAGTTAGATGCTCGTGGTAGTGTCCCGTTCCAGGACAATGCCGGTAAATCGCCAGATTCTTTCAAACTGCTCATAGGACATATACTGTCTGCCAAACACAGGGTCGGCGATGACGAGCATCCGGTCTGAGACTTCGAGGACGGCAACGCAATGATCGAGCAAAAATGCGTCCCTGACGATAGCCAGTGTGATGCCTGTACCCTTCAACTGCGCAATCGAATCGAAGTATCGGTACCGACATTTGAGACCTTCGCCGGCGTAGCGGTCTCGCAGAGCAGAGTAGAGGCATTTGGGAAGGGTCCCTGTAACGGGACTTGTGTAGGCAAGTACGGCGATTTCGCCCTCCTGGGCGTGAAAGCCTAATTTTCTCAGAGCCGTGACAGCCGCGGCCGGACCGCACGTATAGCCTCTGCTCTGCAAGCAAATACCGTCGGAGTCAACCTTGGTGCGAAGATTCGACAAATCATCTCTGAGGAAGGCGGGGGCAAGGAAAGGCCCGACGGAAAAGATGCCCACGAACACGACCATCAAGGCAGAAACTAAGTACTTTTCGCACGTGCGAGGCAGACGTGACAGCGGTGTGATCAAGCCGGTTGTAATGGCCCAGGCCAAGATTATGAACCTGGCCCGGCCGGTGGCTATCCAGGAAAACGGCGGCAAAAAGTTCAGTGCCGTGCTGCATCTCATTGTTGCCAAGATCGCAATGAGTATGAGAGAGAAAAAATACCCGCACAGCCAGTATGGCTTTTGAAGGCGCGAGAACAGCCTGCCCAAGAGGACACCCGAAATGACTATCGTCATAACACTTACCGCTTCGAGCCAAAGATTCATCTTTCTCCTCGCAACCAAAACTTCATTTCTGAGTGCTCATTGCAAAAGTGCTGGATGCATTCGCACCAACCTCTTGAGGTTTTGATGCTTCTATTGTATGATATTAGACGCGGATAATCAAGGGAATTATCTGGGAAATCTGCAAAATTGCTGGAAACACTTTTGAAATCGGCCATAAGTAGCCTATCATAATTATGAGAAGCTGCAAAGTGATGACAATTCTGAACGCAAGTCCGGTAAAAAAGCGGAAAAAAGCAAAAAAAAAGCAAAATTTGCTTGACTGAGAGCCATAAGCGTTTATAATTATGGATGATAGACGGATGGAACATCTTAGATCGGCAGCGGATTAATCCTGGACGTAAATCTGGAGTTGTGAATGTCCTGTTTTGAGCAACAGGCATGCGCGTAGTGCGCAGTAATAGGCTGTTTTGTTGTAAAATCTTTTTCTTTTAATGAGTTCTGCAATTTTGCAGAAGCCATTTTTCCTTTAATAAGAGGAGAAACATTATGAAACGCTTATTTGCTTTAATCTTAGTGTTGGGCCTGGCTTCCCAAGCCGGAGCGTGGTGGTGGCCTCCGACCGGTGGAACAGTGATCGAGCCGGCGCATCCCACCTCGTCGGACGTTGTGACAATTACTATTGGGGGAGACTGGCCGGATAGCTGCGCACCGTACGATTCGTCCATACGGATGGAGGGCCAGAGCATCTATTTCGACGTGGCAGTCGGGGGTGGAAGACGGGGGTGTGCTGACGTAATCACCGCGTGGTCGCAGACTAAAACGCTGGGCCCCTTGTCACCCGGAACATATACTGTTTATGCAGGGCTTTTGGGAGATGCCGGCGGGTACGTGGATGTAGGGGAATTTGTGGTGACCGCCGCGGGTGGCGGGCCTCCACCACCGCAGAACAGCCTCGTCGCTCACTGGCGGTTCGACGAAGGCGAAGGAGATATAGCATACGATTCGGCCGGCAACAATGATGGAGTAATCCACGGAGCCACGTGGACAAGCGGACAAATCGATGGCGCACTCTATTTCGACGGTCTGGACGACTTCGTCGAGCTCCAAGACGACTCCTTCGACAGCCTCGGACACAACGTGACCTTCTCGGCCTGGATCAAGAGAGACAGGACCGACGTCCCCCGACAGGAGACGATAGTTGGCTACGCCGATGAAGACGGCTACAACAATTTCTTCTATCTGATGATAGACTCTGAGAACAGACTCTCCTACAAGGTCAGAAGGTCGAGCTCGCGCGATGAATGCTACTACTTCGGCCCAACGCCCCTGGAGTCCGGTCGGTGGTATCACGTAGCCGTAGCTGTCACCGACAGTGACGTCGTCGGATACATCAACGGCGTACCCGAGGTCTTCACGCGCCATCCCGGCTCAGACTGCCCCCGAGTTTATGGCATCCCGGACGTCTCGGCCCGCGCGGAGAACGCCTCCATCGGCAACCTCAACAGAAGTCCTGCCTATCAGTGCTGTTACTTCATGGGCAAGATGGACGAGGTGATGATCTTCGACAAAACGCTCTCGGCAGAAGAATGTATCCAGCTTTACGAGGGCAGCCTCAACGGACTTGTTGCTCACTGGAAGTTCGACGAGGGCAGCGGAATGATAGCACACGATTCGGCCGGCAACAATGATGGAGTAATCCACGGCGCCCAATGGACGACCGGCCAAGTCGGCGGTGCATTGGAGTTCGCTGGCCAAGGCCATTACGTTGAGATCCCGGACGACGATTCTTTGACTCCCGCAAGCGAGATTACTATTTCGTATTGGATTAATAAGAGAGCGGGTACTGGGGCTGGGATATCCAAATGTGCCAATTGTCCCAATGAGTCGGCCTCTCCGGGAAATTCAAGAGCTTATCGACTGAATATACATCCCAACACGGAGAAGGTGGAACTTGTCATACTCGCTGCGGCATTTGATGGGGATATGATTATCAGTAACGCAGTTCCTTCGCTGAATGCCTGGCATCATATTGTTGGGACGTTTTCGCACGGGGCTGCGGCTATATATATTGACGGACAATTAGATAATTCCGCGATGTTGTCAGTTTCTTCGATAATGAATGATGTTCAGCCGTTAAC
>CAYWOD010000219.1:0-5753 GCA_964459805.1 uncultured Pirellulales bacterium | reverse complement strand
CAATTACCCACCCCCCGCGATACGAAATCTTGCCCTGAGCAAAGTCGAAGGGACGACATACGAAATACGATATACGCAATCTTGCCCTGAGCGAAGTCGAAGGGACGCGATACGAAATACAAACCCAATTCAAACCCAATTTCACCTACCCCCAAAGCGGTAAAACAGAATTCCGATGCCGCATGACGTGAAAAATGGAACGTTTCTCGCAGTTCGTCCGACTTTTAGTTATCGGGTGAGCAGCTCGAATTCTTTGGGGCTGAGGGATTGTCTTAGCTTTTGCAGGGCGATCAGTTCGAGCTGTCGGACCCTTTCGCCGGTCAGGCCGAGGTCGTCGCCTATTTGTCTTAGGGTCTTTGTCTTTTTCTTTATGGGCTGTCCGATCGGGCCGAAGCGGTTCAGGATAATGTATTGCTCCCGCGGATCGAGCTCGTCGGCGATAACCTGGGCGAGGCTCTGGTGTGCGCGTTCGATTGCGGCGAGGTCAGTGGCCTCCTCTTCTCTCGAATCCTCCTGCATCCTCGCCAGGGACTCTGCGGCTTTCCTGTCACGACGTGCCGTCCGGGCAGGCATCCCGCGCGCGAAATCCTTGGCTATGGTCCAGGAGGCGAAGGTGGCGAAGCGAAAGCCCCTTGAATAGTCGAATTTCTCGACGGCGCGCAGGAGTGCGAGATTACCTTCGCTGATCAAATCGGACAGATTCGCTCCGCCGCCGGCGTGTTTGCGGGCGATGCTCACGACAAGTCGAAGGTTGGCTTCAATTATGGCTCTGTGTATATCCTCAGCCTCGGCGAGATAGCCTTCTATTTGCTCGAGATGGGTGCTGGAAGTGAGCGTGGCTTTCATACCGGCCCTGGTTATGCAGGCCAAGTATTTGAGGTAGTTGTATCTGCGGAACAATTCGAGCTCGCGTTCTCTGTTGAGGGCGGGTGTCTTCTTGAGTATCCTCAGGTAGTCCGGCAGCGAGCGCCCGGTCAATCCGAACGGCTCTATGCTCTTAGCGGCGGCAGGCTTTACGCCCGCCGGCCGTGTTCCAAGAATCTTAGCTTTGGCATCGGCATCGAGGAATTCGTCGCTTGCGATGAATTCAATCTTCCTGAGCAGAAGTGCCTTTGCCCTTCGTATGTTTATTATGCGGTATATGGAGCTCTTGCTGCGATTGAAGCGTTTCATCAGATCTCTTACGTCGTAGCCTTGTTTGAACAGCTCGTAGATTTCGGCGGCGCGGGCAGGGTCCGTTACGCCCGGTGGTCTTTTGAAAAGGGGCTTGTCGGGATTCGCCTTTTCGTAGCTCACCAGCGCATGTCTGACTGTTTCGTGAGACCTGCCGATTTCTGCGGCTATCTTACTTATGATGTGGTGACGAGAGAGGTTTGTCTTGGCGGTAAGTGCTGCGGCCCACCTTACGAGCTTGCCTTTTTGCTTGGCCGTCAGGCGCGTAAAGGTCTTTGCATTGGCGGCAAGATCGCGATTGGCCGCCAGGAATTTGTCCACCGTGGATTTGAAAAAACCGAAACGTTTGACACCATCTTCGAATATGAAGTTGCGCGCGATGAGGCCCCGTTTTCGCCATCGCTGCACAGTTCTTGTTGAGATGCCTAAAGTTTTGGCGAGTTCCTGCGCGGAATAAACCTTTTGGGATTGTCCGGTCACCAACCGAGCAACTTGGAAGCTCAGCTTGGCAATGAAGACCTGCAGGTCCTCCAGCAGTTGATCGCCTTTTATGAGATGTTGCTCGGTCGGGTCTTTGTGGTGAAAGCCCGTGATGCGAAAGAACACAAACTCGAACGGATAATTCTTGTCCCTCTCGACAATCGCAAATAGCTTCTCGGCCGCGTCGAGCTGCTTTCGTCGCTTCTCTTGGGGTGTGAATCGAAGCTGCAACAACAACTGTGCCAAGTCTTGGTTCTGAATCTTTTGCATAGTCACCGAACCGTCCCCAGTGTACGAGTTCGACTGTTCTGGCCGCTGGTCGGCGTTTCAAATCTTCCCACTATCACCAGGGTTTATTTTACCAAACCGCGCGCAAAAAAACAGCCGTGTAAAACGGCTGTGTATCGGTTTTCTGAGCACAAAAAGCGGCTGACTGGATTGCCGGGCCAAAGAAGATTCGCCGTGGATATTATGATTTTGCCGATGTTCTCTCAGGCTACGAGGCTTTTTGCTATATCAACCGCCGAGGCCGCATCGGGTGCGTAACCGTGGGCGCCGACTCTGTCGGCATAGCCCTGAGTTACGGGGGCGCCGCCTATCATAATCTTGGCTGAAATTCCGGCTTCCTTCAAGGCGTTTATCGACTTCTCCATTCCGGGCATAGTCGTGGTCAAAAGCGCGCTCATACCAATCAACTGAGCGCCCGCGGCCTTGGCTTGCTCGACGAACTTTTCGGGCCCCACGTCAACACCCAGGTCAATGACCTCAAACCCTGCTCCTTTAAGCATCATTGCGACCAGATTCTTGCCGATATCGTGCAAATCGCCTTGCACCGTTCCTATCAGAAGTCTGCCAACGGGCTGGACACCGGCCTTGGTAAGCTCCGGCTCGAGTATCCCCATGGCCATTTTCATCGCCCGCGCAGCGATAAGCACTTCGGGTATGTAGATTTCGTTCTTCTTGAACCGGGCGCCAACGACGTCCATACCCGCGATTAGCCCCTCGTCCAGCACACTCTTGGCTGCCGTACCCTCACTTAGGGCCGCCTTGGTAACTTCCACCGCCGTGCTCTGATCCCCTTTGATAACCGCGTCTGCTAATGCTTTCAAATCTGCCATCTCAACTCACCTCAATAATGTAAGCTAAAATCTCATAATATTTACCCTTCTGGGTGTCAAAACCACTATTAAACATTATTACCCAACTCAAGGCAAGTGATAAATGCAACTTTTTGGCCGACGGGCTTATGAATGTAAAACGCGGGCGCATAAAACCCGCCCTGACTCACGTGGTTTGTTGAATAGGACGGTAACCGGGTGCTCGTAGAAAGCTGCTGCGGGATACTTGTCCTTATTGATGTGCCTGCGGTTCCTTCTGAGGCTCTTTCTGGGCTGCTTTGTCAGGCTCGGCCTGGGCCGTTTTCTCCGGCTGCTCCGCAGAAGCCTTCTTCGCGGCCTTTTCACGTTGAATAGCGTCGTATATTTCCCTGCGATGAACCGGTATTTGTTTCGGCGCTGTTATACCCAGACGAACCTTGTCCCCCCGGACGTCCACGATGGTGATCTCGACATCATCGCCGATCATGATTGATTCGTCTCTTTGTCTGCTTAGAACCAACATTGCTAACTCCTTTTGTCGGCTGGTGTTACTCTATATCAATACGAATAGCTCCGGCCACCTGTTCATCCCTGCTGCTTCTCAAGGGCTCATTTCTGCCGGCATTGAACAACTTACCATTTATAGAACGACTCAATGCCTGCAAAACTTTAACCAACTATACTTTCGGCTAATTTTGGGGCCAAAAACCACCAAATTTGTTTTTGTTTGGATGACTGGGCGTGATTATAAGACCTGCCAGCTGTAAATATCTGGATTACAGGAATTTACAAAAGGCGGGAGTTCTGAAAAAAGACGTTCCAAATTTGCGGATACCCGCTGTTGTGCCGCTATATCTCGTGTTTTCGCCAGAAATCGTACCGCACGCCCATCCAGTAGCCTGCAATCGAGCCAAGGGTCCCCAGAGCCACCATTTGCACAGGTGATATTGAAATGATCGGATTTGAAAAGAACACGGCGGGCCAATATCGAACAAGGTGGATTAGAGTATCTTGCTTTACGTAACTCATTATACTAAAAGGAGTTACCAAGACGCTGGCGATTATAGGCCACAGATAGCCCGCATTGAGCAAGCTCTTGACGACAAAAGCCGCGAGCCCGAAGGCGACCACGACCCCGAAAACGATCTGTCCGATGGCCGGCTGGCCCACAACAGAACCCAACCTGTTATCCGAGAATTGGACATCCTGAACGAGTCTTCCCAGAGACACCTGAGCTATCAACACCGAAGCCACAAGGGCGATAGCCGAATTTAAGTATATGTTTGACTTGGATTTAGGTTTATTCTCTGCCCCGGCCGCGCCGGCTTTGCAGCGGATTCTCTGACCGCAAAGCACCCCGGCGAATCCGATAGCCACAATAGCCAGCCAGAAAAGCGGTTCCCACCTAAGGGCCGCCAACAATGCCCGGCGCTGCTCGATGGCCGGTTCTAACTGCACGAGAGAGGCTATGTTGCCCGATCGAACGGCCAAGACAGCCAGGCCTGACGGGACCGCCAGAATGCCGATTTCCCGACCGTGGGGCCAGGAGACAAAATAGCCGATCAAGCCGGACACAAAGGCCAGGACCGCCAGAACTGCGGTCCCGGCTAACGCTAAGTTGCCGGGACGCACAGGCCCGAACGGCTCAAACGGTTCGGCCGACGGCCACGCCAGTATGCCGATCAAGACCACCCCAACGGCCGCCGCCGCAGCTATTCGCAGCTTCACTGACAACGATAATTCCACGATTTAGCCCTTAAATTGAAACATCGGTAGAATATCATCTAAATCAACAACAGGCAACAATCAATTGTCAATTTCGCCGGACGGTCTGCCTAACCCGCCCGACAGTGAGATTACCGTGATACCGTTTTTCCACAGGCTCCGTTTGAGGGCAAGCTCGTGGATGATATCGTGTTCGGCTGCGAGGGTGCAAGTACGGCACTCAACAGGAGATTTGCGCAGCGAAGACATTGCTTTGGTCATCCGGTTTTCTTCCCAGAACACAGAACCGCCCGGTTGGGGCGGAAGAAAGAAGCAGGTCAAGCTCATCGCCCTCAAAGACTTCGGAGAAATAGGTGGCTTGTATGTAGCGGATGGGCCCCTTGAATTCGAATGCTCGTCTCAAGGCGTCAATGCTCCATCGCACGTATTCGGTGTTGTTCACATGGCCGTTTAGATCAATTGAACTATAGGGCACGCGCACTGGTTCGGTCTGACTGTAACTGTTTTGCGGCTCCAGTCTTTTGAGCTTTGCCGATATGGCTTTTGGTCCGGTCTGGGGCAGGTTCAGGCCGAGACGGAACAGATTCCTCGGCCGGCTGCTGCGTTTGTTCAATACCATCCATTCGCTGCCGACCCTGAACAGCTCGCGGTCATCCTGATCTTTGCCGACAAACTCTCTTGTAGCTGCCGAGCGAGTATGCCCGCTCGGCCAGGTTCTGATGGTGACCTGGTCGTTCCATTTCGGGAATTTGGCAAATTGTATTTCGAGGTTTGAGAGCACCCAATAGCTGTTTATTTCATTCAATCTGTCAAGGCCGAAGCCAAGCTGTTCTGCGTGGACGGCGGCGACTTCCTGAAGACAGTGCATCAGCGAAGCTACCTTAATGCTCCCATCAGGTTGGCACTGGTAGGTCTTAACCGTAAATGTGTCTTCCCTGACGTTCATACTTTTGTCCGGGCTTTTGGTGATTTCGGCGCACAACACCATTTGTCGAATCGACTCTATTATTATTCGGATATGTCATTTTTACAAGGATGTTCCGGGGCAGCGGATCGACGCCGGGTGCGGCTTTGCTGGAGAAGAGTGTCCTTGCAAGCATCAGAATCCGCAGATCACCAACAGTATGATGACAGCGGTTCCCACCGCAAGAACAGTGAGCATAATGATTAGCTCCCCCCGATTCATGGTCATGCCTGCGCCAAAGAAGATATATGACCGGGTGTTAGTACTACTACGCTACAAGCGATTCCAGTGACATTTGGTTATGTTTTTCAATT
>CAYWOD010000218.1:0-5815 GCA_964459805.1 uncultured Pirellulales bacterium | reverse complement strand
TACGCAATACGAGATACGAAGAATCTAACTCTTTCTCGCTGTGAGTGCGTTAAGCCGCTTTGCGAGCCGCGATTTCTTCCGCCCGGCCGTTCTTTTGTGCATCGTGCTCATCGCAGCGGTTTTATCCAACTTCTTGGCAAGGAGGCGATATTGCTCACTCACCGCCTCGACATCACCTTTTTCCACGGCCGCTTCAAAATGCTTTATCTGCGTCTTAACCTGGCTCTTCCGCGCCCGGTTGATAGTCTTTCTCTTGGCGTTCTGTTTAATTCTCTTCTTCGCTGATAACGAATGTGCCACTGTATTCTCCTGATAACTTATACTGCTCTATCTACAAATACTCACTGAGAGGTTGCTTGCTCTTCTTTCTGCCGGTCGCCCAAAAACAGTGTAAATCAGTGTCTAATTCTTCTTTTGTGCTTTTTGTGCCTTATCTAAGAACCAAATCGGTCAGTTCAGGTCATTTTTCGTTTTGTGTTCCTCTAAATCTATCGACTCGGCGGCTGACGTCTTTGTAGGCGAAGTCGGTTTGGGCGATTCTCCGGTAGACTTCCAGCGCCTTTTCGCTGTCGCCTTTTTCTTCGTGGGCGCGCGCGAGATTATAACGCAATTCCTTAGCGGTCGCGTCATCCTTTATCTGGTAGGACTCAATGGCCCTATTAAAGACCTCAATCGCGTCGGCAAACCAGCCCTTCAGGAAGAAGCAGCAGCCGATCTGATTCATCGAGGCGATCTTCCTTCTGGGATCCTTCTGCGCCTCCTGGAACAGCGGTATGGCCTCGTTGTATTGTTTGTTCCGCACCAACCGGACTCCGTATTCGTATTTTGCCTGCAGGTCAGTCGGATAGTTTTGCATCGTGAGCCGGTAATGCTCCAGTTCGGTCTTCTTCAATTTCGAGCTCAATTCTGTCAGTTTCCCCTTTGCAGATGCGTCTCTCGGATTGGCTTCCAGCGAACTCTTTGCCTGTCTAATCTTTCTTCTGAGCTGTTTCATCCTTAACAGGCCCGCCCGCTGCTTAAAGCTGAAATCGCTTTTGGCTCTGTAGCTATTATCGAGCAGCTCGATTGCGTCATTCTCGGATTCTTCGGTCTGCAGGTCCGAGAGCGCATCGGCAAGGTCAAAGATGTTTTTTGGAAGGTCCGGCTGCCGCGCGAGTCTTTCTCGAGCGTCGTCAACCGCCTTGATCCGATAGTCCTTGGTCTTTACGACACTTGCCTGTTGGTGCAGCTTTTCCTGCTCCCGACGGTTCTTGATTGAATCTCTAAAGTCCCCCTCTGTATCGTACTTGCCCCTTACCATCGTCAGCTCCGCTGAGAGGTTCTTGAATTCGTCGGCCAGCTCCGCATCGTTTGGTCTCAGCGTGGAGGCCTTCTGGCAAGCGACCAGGGCCTTGTCAAACTGGCCGAGTCCGGCGTAAGAATCTTTCAGGAGGATGTAAGTCTGCGCCGAGGGCCTTTCGGAGGCGTTGTTCGTCTGGAAGATGAGGTTGGCCAGCCAGCCAGCCGTCTTCTTGTAACCGCCTGTGACCGCTGCCTTTAGCATCGCCTCGGCATAAGGGAGGTGCTCCGGGTCCTTGGCGAACAGGTATTCGGCGTTGAGCATTTGGTCAAGCGGTGTCTTACCTCTCATGTGCTTCATTTTTTCGACTATTGAAGGTTTTTTACCGCCTTTTCCCTCCCGCCGCAGAGCCAGCTCACACAGCGGTAAATGCCCCTGCTGGAGTGCATCGGGCTCGAAGCGCAGACCGTCCAGGTACATCTGGACGGCGTAGTCAAAGTTTTTAGTCTCACCCGCCTTCCGGGCCCTATCAAAAAAGGCCTTTGCCTTGGCCGCCGTCTGGTCGTCAGCTTGTTCGGGCATATTGTCCAATCGAATCCTTTCCCTGATGAATTCGTTTAATTGTGCTTATGGTACTATTCGGCTGAAATCTGTCAACAAATAAATACTTGTATAAAAAGCGGCGTCGTGCTATAAGCTATCGCTAATCTCAATTCTGCATAAGGCTTGAAAGAGAACACTATATGAGTTCTGCAATTTTGCAGAAGCCTTAGAACACTATATTAGTGGAGAAAGTGATATGGAAACGGCCCTTGAGCAGTATGACCCTCAGATTTACGAACTTACACGTCAGGAAGCAGCACGTCAGAGCGGGTCTATCCGGCTTATTCCCTCGGAGAACTATGTATCCAAGGCGGTGATGCAGGCCAGTGGGAGCTGCCTGACCAACAAATACGCCGAAGGCTATCCAGGGCACCGGTATTATGAAGGTCAGCACGTGACCGACCTTATCGAGAAAGTGGCCCAGGAGCGTGCCAAAAAGCTGTTTAAGGCCGACCATGCGAATGTTCAGCCGTATTCCGGCTCGGTTGCGAATTTGGGCGCGTACGTGGCACTGATCGAGCCGGGCGATACGATTATGGGGATGTCCCTTATCGATGGTGGTCATTTGACGCACGGCTGGAAGGTTTCGGTCACGAGCAAGTTCTACAAGTCGGCTCAGTATCCGGTGAGCCCCGAGACGGGCAGGCTGGATTTCGACCATATCAGGGACCTTGCGAAGAAAAACCGGCCTAAGCTGATAATCTCCGGGGCTACGGCGTATCCGAGGGAGATTGACTTTGAGATATTCGGCCAGATAGCCGAGGAGGTCGGGGCGTATCACGTCAGCGATATAGCCCACATAGCGGGTCTTGTGGTGGCCGGCATTCACAAGAGTCCTGTGCCTTATGCAGATGTGGTCTCAAGCACGACCCATAAGACGCTGCGTGGGCCTCGTGGGGGGATGCTGCTCTGCAAGGCCGAGCATGCCGAGCGGGTCGATAAGGCGGTTTTTCCCGGCTTGCAGGGCGGGCCGCACATGCACACGCTGACGGCGATAGCGGTGGCGATGGCCGAGGCCGATACGCCGGAGTTTGTCGCTTATGCCAAACAGGTAGTCAAGAACGCCAAGGCCCTGGCGGCAAAGCTACTGGAGCACGGCTTCAATCTCGTATCGGGCGGGACGGACAACCATCTGATTCTAATCGATTTGCGAAATAAGAAGGTGCCCGGCAGGAAGTTGGCCAAGGCCCTGGATAGGGCGAGAATCGTGACGAATTACAATACCGTGCCGGGCGACCCGGCCCCGCCGTCGAACCCCAGCGGGCTGCGCATCGGCACCCCGGCGATTACCACCCGCGGGATGAAAGAGCCGGAGGCCGAGCAGATTGCCACTTTCATAAACAGGGTCGTCGAGAAAATCGACAATGAGTCGGCCATCGAGCAGGTCGCAAAAGAGGCACTGCTGCTGTGCTCGCAATTTACGGTCCCGGAGCACTTTATTATACCGAATAATGCCGACGCACACCGCGCCGTAGAACGTATCTACAATTGACGGGAAGATGGGCGAACATAAGTTAGAAACCGTGGTGCTTGGTCTGAATGACGACGGTCAGCTTCTGCTGAAGGCGGCGTCGCAGATTGGGGCAATTCGCATTCAAGCGATTGCAGATAAGAATGCGGGGGTTGCGGAGAAATTAGCCGCCGAATATGAGTGCGCGGCCTACGATGATTACAGACAACTGATAACGGCGGTGGATGCTCGGTTGGGGGAGGATGAGCAGCGCTGCCTTCTGGTAGGGGCCCAGATACACAGTTGCGCTGAATACGTTCGGATGGCAATGAAGAAGGGGTTCAACGTGCTCAAGTGTGCTCCTGCGGCGCGGGATTTTGAAGAAGCGGCGGAATTGGTGCGGCTTGCCGAAGAAGAAGACGTTAGGTTCGCGGTGGCGAATCCAGGCCGGTTTGCCGGCAGCTATGCCGGGCTGCGTGCGTTCCTGGAGCAGGGTCGGGTGGAGCAGGTTTTCCTGATAACGGCTTCTTGCAGTTTTGCAGGTGAATCTCTTGGGAAGTGGCAAAGCGATCCGAAGCTGGCCGGCGGCGGCGTGCTGCTGCACAACTGTTACAAGGTGATTGACCAGATAATGTGGAATTTTCCGATACCTCAACAGGTTTATTCTCTGACGACGAACCAAGCTCTTGACAAACAGCAGCGGCTTAGTTTGACCGAGGATACGGCAGTTGTGGCGGTGAAGTTTTCGGATACTCTTGTCGGCAACCTTCTGGCGTCCAGCCGAGTCGGTTTTTCGCCGAGCCAAGAGTTCGTGAAGGTTTACGGGAAAGATAAGATATTAGTGGTTAATGATACTCGTCTGACGCTCTGCGATGCCCGGGGGCAGGTCAGCGAGGAATTTGAATACGACAATGATCCCCTTGGCTGTATGAAAGAGGTGCTCGAGAACTTTTCTGCGGGCGTGTTGTTGCCTGATGAGCACGAGGTTTACAGCAGTGGGCGGGAGAACCTGAAGAATATGGCCGTTATCGAATCAGCGTATCTTTCGGCGCGCACGGGGATGCCGGAGGAGCCGGGGAGGATTCTGCAGATGGGACAATTTGAGCCGACGGATGTTGAGGCTGACTTCAAATAGCGCAAATATGGCTGTTTGACAGGTTGCGAGAGAAGTAATAAGTTAGATGTGTTGTTGCTGAGCAGATTGTGTTCCTTTTGTTTTGGAGGTTCTAAGATGGAAGACAGCCGGAAGAAACCGATTATGATCGGCGTTATCGTGGTGTGTGTGGTTGCGGCAGTTGCAATAACTCTCAGCAGACGGGGCGGTGGCGGCGGGATTGGCGAGATAGCGAGTGACGAGATGGTTTGGGTCAAGTGCAACAACCCGGCCTGCAAGGCTGAATATCAGACCGGGAAAAGGGCATTCTTCGAGGAGAGATCGAAACGCTTCGACCCTTCGGCGGAAACGGTGCCGGCAGTGATTTGCAAAGAGTGCGGCAAGCCAAGCGTTTACGAGGCGGTGAAATGCGCAAATCCATCTTGCGGGATAATCTTCTTCAAGGGTGCGTCGGGTCCGGGCGATTTTTCAGACCGCTGTCCCAAGTGCAAGTACAGCGCAATGGAAGAGAGCCGAGAGCAGAGGAAGAGGGAATTGGGCGGCTAAAGAAGCAGGGGACAGAAGGCAGATTCGTCGATGTTCTCGTAGTGGAGTGCGCGTGGACAATGGGGCGGGGGTGACGGATAAACAAGAGGGGAGCCCACGTGAAACCTGGGGCTAAATATGGAGGAGTGGATTCCCGCTTTCGCGGGAATGACAAGGTTGGTACGTTTGGGTCGGAGGATGTGTTTGATTATATTTATGGGGTGCTTCACTCACCGGAGTATCGGCGGCGGTGAGTATTATTGGGATAAGCCCCCCCCCCAATGAATTGTGGGCTAAATATTGAGGCATGTTAGAGTTCAATTTGGGTTGTTTAGTCGGTCGAGGACGGCGGCGCGGTATTGTTGTTTTCCGACTTTTGCGGTGGTGAAGTTGAAATACTTGGCGTGAATTCTTTGTCTCAGATAAGCCGAGCGGTTTTCAGGTGATGGGTGTGTTGAGAGGAATTCGACGGATCTGGTCTTATTCTGCTCGCTGAGCATCTGCATAGTCTCAACCATTGCGTAGGGATCATATCCTGCTGCTGCCATATAGTCGAGGCCACCCAAATCAGCGTCGCGTTCGTCCTGTCTGCTGAATCGCAGGCCAATAATCTGCGTGGTCAGGTCGGCTACGGTCAACGCGCCGCGTGGGGCATTCTCGGGAGTAACTGCGGAGAGCAAGAGTTCCATTCCGATTTGCTTGCTCATAGTGTTGGCGACATCCCTGGCGACGACGTGGGTAATCTCGTGGCCCAATATCCCGGCCAATTGAGCCTCGGATTGCAGTTTCTCAAGCATGCCTTTGGTGATGAAGATGAATCCGCCGGGCAGTGCGAGGGCGTTGA
>CAYWOD010000217.1:0-5847 GCA_964459805.1 uncultured Pirellulales bacterium | reverse complement strand
GGTGCAGGGTAGAGATTAAAACCCCCTGCGGTGCAGGGTAGAGATTAAAACCCCCCTGCGGTGCAGGGTAGAGATTAAAACCCCCTGCGGTGCAGGGTAGAGATTAAAACCCCCTGCGGTGCAGAGTAGAGATTAAAACCCCCTGCGGTGCAGGGGGCTAACTAAAATGGTGAGGTAAATGGATATTTATAATCTTGTTAGTTTTTTGGGGCTTTTTGTTTTAGTTGGGGTGGGGTGGGTTTTTTCTGCGGATAAGCGGAGGATGAACCGGCGGGTGATCGGGTGGGGGATTGGGCTGCAAATACTGATTGGGGTATTTATTTTTGTCGTACCGGCGGGGGCGGACGTTTTTCTTGTTGTTAATGACGTTGTGGTGAAGGTGGTGGATTCGGCGAGTGCGGGTGCGAGGTTTGTTTTTGGTCGGCTGGCGCTTGGGCCCGGGCAAGTGGGCGAGGATGGGGCCGAGTCGATCGGGTTTATATTGGCGTTTCAGGCGTTTCCGACGATCATCTTCTTTTCGGCGCTGATTGCGATTCTGTACTACTTCAAGATTATGCCGCTGATAATCCGGGGGTTTGCATACGTATTTACGAAGCTGATGCGGATATCGGGTGCGGAGTCTTTGGTTGCGGCGAGTAATATTTTCGTGGGGATCGAGTCGATGCTGACGGTCAAGCCTTATTTAGGGCGGATGACTCGGTCGGAGCTGTGCACGATTTTGACGGCGGGGATGGCGACGGTGGCGTCGAATGTTTTGGCGTTGTATGTGTTTAGCCTGCAGTCGGAGTTTGAGACGATAGCGGGGCATTTGGTTTCGGCGTCATTGCTTTCCGCACCGGCGGCGCTGGTTATGTCGAAGGTTATTTTGCCTGAGGGGGGTGAGCCGGTGACGTTGGGGGTGCACGTTAAGCCGTTTTATGAGAAGGAGAACAGTCTTTTCGAGGCGATCATCAATGGCGCGAACGCGGGGGTGAAGATGATAGTGGGGATTGTGGCGCTGCTGATTGCGGTATTGGGGTTAGTGGCGCTGGTTGATTTGGTGGTGTCTGCTCTGGGTGGCGGGATCAATTCGCTTTTCGGCCTTGAAGTTGAATGGTCGCTGAGGGCAATTTTCGGTTATGTGTTTTATCCGGTGACGTTGGTTTTGGGTGTTCCGCCGGGGGATGCGGGTGTGATTTCGAGGATTATCGGGGAGCGTGTGATTGTGACGGAGGTTGTGTCCTATCGTGATCTGGCGAGTGCAATGGAGGCCGGAGTATTGCAGCACGAGCGGTCGGCGGTGATTGCGACATACGCGCTGTGCGGGTTTGCACATCTTGCGTCGATGGCGATTTTTGTGGGCGGGGTTTGCGGGCTGGCGCCGGAGAGGGCGCGTGATATAGGGCGGGTTGCGTTTCGTGCGCTGGCTGCGGCGACATTGGCGTGCCTGATGACGGCTTGCGTGGCGGGGACGTTCTTTACGAGCGGGTCGATCCTGTTAGGGGAATGAATTGATGATCGATTATTAGAGGTGGGGGCGTGGTTGGGCGAGATTTGCGTGCTTAGAGGGGCGGGCGGAGTTAGAGGTTTATCATAATTTCCATTGTGGATTTGTTCTCTTTTTCTTTTCGCATCAGCGCCTGGTCGCGGGTTACTATCATTTCTTTGTGAAGTTTTTTGTCTTTGATGAAGCTGTCCTTTTGCCACCTGTGCATTTTGATGAAGATGGAGTGTTCGAGAAGGCGGGCTTTTAGCTCGTTGTGGTCGTCAGCGGTGAGGTCCTGCTTTTCGGCGATGTAGGCCGAGATGAGCTGGTCAAATTGCTCGTTTGCGGAATCGAGCCAGAAGTATCTGGCGATGGATAAGATGACCGTGGCGACGACAAAGAGGATGATTACGGCGACGAGTACGGTTCCGGTGTTTCTATGTTCAGCGTGCATAATAGGTAGTCCCTAATTTCTATAACAATCAGGTAACCGTTTATGGCAGAATACATTACTGTTAGAAAGAAAAAATCAAACAACGATTTTTTCTTTTCTAAGTAGGCCTAACCTCCAATTTGGCAGAACTCATTCTATTTTTATATAAAGGTAACATATAGAGGTGAGGGGGTCAAAGGAAAAGGCGTTGGTAAATTTGAATGCGTAATGTCGCAATGGGGTCGAATTGGCCGGTGGGCGGGCTAAGCGGCAGTGGTATTTTTGATAGATTTGCGGGGGCGGTTGTTTGTTAGCGCTGCTGCCATTTTTCTTGGGCTTCGGGTAGGCGGATGTATTTGGGGGTGATTGTTAGCGGGTCGGCGAATTGGTGAGCGATTGCCATTTGCCAGCCGAGCAGATGAACGTTTGATGCGCGCGGGCTCCAGTATTTTTGGTCGAGGAATCGAGTGCCGTCGGCTTTGAATTTGTCGTTGTGGTAGAGGAGGCCGTCACCGAGCAGATAGATAGGATGGCCTGGTTGTGCGAACTCATCGAGGAACCGGGCTGCGGTCATTAAGGAATCCGGCATAATCTTTTTCCAGAGTCGGTATTTTGTATCTCGTATTGCGTGTTTGGAATGTTGTGGTGTGTTGTCGGCTTTGGGTGAATGGTTGTAAACGGCGATGAAGAACTGGTTGCGTTTTGCGTCGAGGACGGCGGCGATTCTATTTATGGGTAGTGGTGTTGGCGGAGAGGTTTCGGAGACAGCGGAGTTAGATTCAAGGAGTTCCTGGGTGTTTGCGTGGGCGGTTGATATGATTTCGGTTACGTTGGCAGCGATGACATCAAGGGTGTCGATAGCGACGATCTTTGCGGCGTTTGCGAGGTGCATAGTCTTGGCGATTGTAACGGCGATTCTCAGTCCGGTGAAGCTGCCGGGTCCAGCGGAGATATAGACGTGGTCGATCTGTTGTGGGTTTCGGCCGAAGCGGTCCATCAAGCGGGCAATGGCGGGGAATATCTCGGCGCTGTGTTTCATCGGGCCGGAAAAGCTGGATTCGGCGAGCAGATTTTTGCCAGTGGCCAGTGCTACGGAGCCTATTCTGCCGGATGTTTCAAGTGCCAATACGAGAGGGTCATTTGTCATATTCTTGGCTCTAAATCTGCGTGGTCCCCAGTGTTGGTGCAAAAGCTCAGTTTCGGGCCCCAAAAGGGCGTTTTTTTGCGGTCATTTTTCAAAGTTTTCCTTAACTTTTTTGTTGAGTAAAGGGCCAATAGGGGATATTATCGGCTAAATGTCTGCAAGGCAAATTTTTCGCTTGCAAAAAATGCCGAATTCTTATAAACTGAAGTATGGTAAGTTGTACCAACCTCTAAACTGGAGGTCGAAGTAACAGAAGATTGTTAGAAGCTTCCTCACAAGGGTGATCCTTTCGAGAAGGGTTCTTTAACTGAGGGTGGTTCTATTAGAGGCAGGAGGTTAGTTTTGAACAGGCCGAGCTTTTTTTTCAAGTTATTTGGCAGAAGGTCTCTGCTGGTTGTATTAGCATCGACTTTGCTGCTGATAGTAGGCGTGGCGGGGGTGGCGCCTTCCCAAGACGGTGGCGCCGGTGAGAAGGAGTCGATTCGTCAGTTGGTCCGGACCTACATTGAGAAGGCAGCGGACCAGCTTGATGGTGGGGCCTATTCAGAGGCTGAGAAGACGCTCCTTATGGCGCAGAACTTCCAGGAGCTTTTGCGTCCGGACCAGCGTGAGCAGCTGCAGGATATGGTGGATAAGGCGCATATATTGGCCGTTAACCGAGAGCGTGCGGATGAGACGTTTCGGGCGGTCAATGAACTGATTTTGCGGGACCAATTGGAGCAGGCGAAGGATCGACTCGATAAGATAAGAAACAATCAGTCGTTGACGGATGATGAGCGTAAGCAGATCGTGGAGGTGCTCAAGCAGCTGGACTCTCACATAAAGCAGAGCAAGGCAGGTCAAGAGCAGGCGGCAGTGAAGAGAGCGCCGCCGCGAGCCGAGCCGAAGAGAACAGCTCGAATTGCGCGCAAAGCGCAAAGTGAGCTGGACAAGCGTAAGAACGAAATTGCCGAGCTTTATTACCGCAGCCTGGGCTATTACAAGATCGGTGAGCTGAGGAAGGCGCGCGAAGGTTTTATTGAGGTAATAGCAAGCGGTTTCATTCCGGCGCGGATGGTGCAGACGATCATCGAAGGTTATCTGGTGACAATCGATGCGCGTTTAGGCGCAAGCGTCGAATCAAAGGCGGTTCCCGGAACGAGCAAAGATGATGCGAAAATGGTGGCTATAGCTGAGCCGCAGATTCCTGCTTTGGCAGATGTTGAGGCAAAGGTTGTCAGGCAGGAGCCCGGCAAGGAAGAAGCTGTTGAGCCTAACGGCGTTGGCGCGGAGGCGGTTGAGGGGGGTCGCGTCGTGGCGTCAACGAGCAAGGGCGGCTACATCGAATTGATTTTGCGCAGGAGGCGGATCCTTCGAAGCCACACTAAGGCAGTTGTCGAAGATGCACTGAATAAAGCGCAGAGTTATCTGGAACAGGGGGAATTCGAGAAAGCAAAGAGAGCTATCGAGACAGGCGATTTTACGGTAAACGAGAACCAGGTTCACCTCGGGGACGCGCTTTACAAAGAATACAACAGCAGGCTGAAGGAAAAAGCCGGTGAGATATTAAGGAAAGAGGATGAGCGAAATCGTGAGCTTGCGGAGGAAAAGCGTCGGGATGCGATAAAGGCGGAACGAAGGCTCAGAAGCCAAATGGAGACTGACAGGCAGGAGAGAATAGTCGAGCTGATGGCCAGTGCGAACGCTTTTGCGCGACAGTATCGCTACGATGCGGCCCTGGGCCAGTTGGAAGGTCTGCTTGTGCTGGACCCATACAATGACAATGCCTTGACATTGAAAGAGGCTCTTGAGGATATGGTTTACTTCCGTAAGCAGCGGGAGCTGGAGAAAGAGATCAGTAAAGAAACGGCGGAAACTCTTCTGGAGACGGATGAGGCCGGAACCCCGTATGTCGAGGAGGTAACGTATCCTAAGAACTGGCTTGAGCTTATCGAGAAGCCGACTCGCAAACCGGATGAGCCAATCGGGCTGGATCCGGAAGACATGGCTGTGTACAGGCAATTGGATGAGGTTGTTGATCTTTCTCAGTTGACGCCGACAATGCCTCTCAGCGAAGCGATAGATGGGATAAAGAATGCGGTTTCCCCGCCTCTGACCATGGTGGTTCTCTGGCGTGACTTGTACGACAATGCGGAAGTTGAGCCGACTACGGAAATAAATATGGACGGTCTGCCGGCAGTTGGACTCGGCACGGGCCTTGAGAATTTGTTGAAGGCGGTTTCGGGTGGCTTTGGAGACGAGATCGGTTACGTGGTAGAGAACGGAGTGATTACGGTAGCGACAGTAGGATCGCTTCCGAGCAAGTTAGAGACCCGGGTTTATGATGTCAGCGACCTTGTTGGCCAGCAGGCGAATTTCCGCGGCATGGGCGGCGGCATGGGCGGCGGCATGATGGGCGGTGGCATGATGGGTGGCGGCATGATGGGCGGGGGCATGATGGGGGGTTACGGTGGTGGCATGATGGGTGGCGGCATGATGGGCGGCTACGGCGGTGGCATGGGCGGCTACGGCGGTGGCATGGGCGGCTATGGCGGTGGCATGGGCGGCGGTGGCGGCGGCGTGGGCGGGTACGGCGGTGGCATGGGCGGCTACGGCGGGGGCGGTTATGGCGGCGGCGGTGGTCAACAGGCTTATGATCTTGTGCGTCTTATCATGGAGACGATCGAGCCGGATAGCTGGTTCGAGACCAGTGAGACCGGTGAAGGCACGATAACTATTTACCCGGGCGGCGGCGGTGGCGGTCAATACGGCGGCGGCGGTCAATACGGCGGCGGTCAATACGGCGGCGGTCAATACGGCGGCGGT
>CAYWOD010000216.1:0-5864 GCA_964459805.1 uncultured Pirellulales bacterium | reverse complement strand
GGAAAAAATTTTTGAAAATCGTGGTTTCACCGCCCAACTGCGAAAGTTGGGCTAGCGGGATTTAACGACGGCGTTATCACTAACTGCTGTTCGTCCGGGTCGGTGAATGGAGATTTTGATGTTGGCGGCTTGGTGGGATGGAACCACGGAGCCATTAGCAACTGCTATTCGACTGGGTCGGTGAATGCAGATCGTGATGTTGGCGGCTTGGTGGGATGGAACGACGACGCTATTAGCAACTGCTATTCAACCGGCTGGGTGGACGGAAATAATGAAGTCGGCGGCCTAGTGGGGTTCAACCATCCCGCTACTGCCATTATCAGTGACTGCTATGCGACAGGTTTTGTGACTGGAGGTAGCCAAGTGGGTGGTCTGGTTGGAGTCAACTACTACGGGGCTCTCAGCAACTGTTGTTCGACCGCGTCCGTAACCGGGGATTCTTATGGCGGCGGCCTGGCGGGGATAAACCGCGGCGTTATCACTGCCTGCTATTCGACAGGCTTGGTGAGGAGCTTGTGGGGTAATTACGTCGGGGGGCTGGTGGGATATAATGAAGGCAATATCGCGAGTTGTTATTCGATAGGCTCAGCGGGGGCCTTCCATGGTGATTGCGTTGGCGGCCTGGTCGGAGAAAACAACGCCACTATCACTGCCTGCTATTCGACAGGCTTGGTGGTGAACTTCTTGGGTGATTACGGCGGCGGCTTAGTGGGGAATAATTATGGTAGTATCGACGACAGTTTCTGGGATGTGAACACCTCCGGGTGGACAACGAGCGACGGCGGGACGCCAAAAGACACGGCAGAAATGAAGACTCAAAGCACCTTCACTTCAGCGGGATGGGATTTTCTATACGTATGGGACATCTGTGAGGTTACGAATTATCCGCGTTTTGTCTGGCAGATTCCTTCGGCGGACTGGGTTTGTCCCGATGGCGTGGGGCTGGAGGATTTTGGCCATTTTGGGGGTTTCTGGGGGACGGCCGAGGGCGGGGCTGTGAATCTGGACGATGAAGACGGGATCGGATTTGGCGATTTGATGATCTTCTGCGAAGAGTGGCTGAGCGGGAGATGATTCGGGCATTCCGCGAACGCACCAATGGAGCATGAAGCGTTGTCTCGCATGACAGGCTAGATCCCTCGCTTCGCTCGGGATGACAGGGAGGACGCGGAGCACGCAGAGATTCTTCTGATTGGAATTAGATGGGCTGAAGCCCATCCTACGTTCTTGAGAAGTGGTGCGCGGTGCACACGCTACCGCTGTAACCCAGATTCTTCGCTATCGCTCAGAATGACAAACGAGTGTAACACCTTGTCATCGAAAAGATTACGTCGTGCCAGAAAAGTCAGTGGGGGGCTGGGGTGGTTTTTTCGGAAAAAAGATTGTGGGGGTGGAGGTTTAGGTGTACACTGTGCAGGTGGGTTCGGGGGGTGAAGGTGTGGTAGTTTTAGTGTTTTGACATTGTAACGCAGGGGTAGATTATGAAGGTGAACTTTAACAGGGCGGCGCTTGCGGAGGCTTTGGGGCTGCTGACGTCGGTTGTGCCGAGCCGGACTCCCAAGCCGATATTGCAGTGCGTTCAAATCACGGCGGATGAGAAAGAGGCCAGGATATGCGCGACTGACCTGGAGGTCGGGATCAGCTATGTGGCCTCGGAGGTCCAGGTCGAGGAGCCTGGCGAGGTAATAGTCCCGGCGGACCGGCTGGCGGGGATAGTGCGCGAGAGCGTTGATGAGGTCTTGCTGTTGGAGGCGGCCGAGGGCACGTGCGAGATAAGAGGCGCCGACAGCCACTTTACGATTTACGGTCATGAGCCGGGCCAGTTCCCCACCGTGCCTGGTTTTGAGGGCGAGGCTGATATTGAGATTGCTCTTGGCGAGCTTCAGGGTGGGATTGAGCAGTGTTTGTTCGCTACTGCGAGAGAGAGCAGCCGATATGCGATCAACGGTATTTTGTGGGAGATCAAGGACAAGAAGCTGATGATGGTTGCCACCGACGGCAGGAGGCTGGCGCGGTGCAGGGTCAAAGTCGCCTCGGCGCCGGGAAAGGACAAGGCTGAGGGTATAATAGTACCGGCCAAGACGATGGGGCTTTTTGATAAGGTCGGCAGCAGCGAGAAAGACACGGTGGCGGTTAAGCTGGTCGATAACCAGATTCTGATAAGCTGCGCGAACGTGGTCATAAGCTCGAATCTGGTGGAAGGGAACTTCCCGAAGTATGAAGACATTATCCCGAGCGATCACGACAAGAAGCTGACCTTATCGACGGAGGCGACGCTGAGCGCGGTTCGGCGTTCTGCGCTGCTGACGAGCGAGGAATCGAGAGGGATCAAGTTAGCGGTGGAAAAAGACAAGCTTGTGTTCTCGTGCAGGGCGCCCGAGATGGGCGATGCGCAAGTCGATATGGCGATTGACTATAGAGGCGAGCCGATTGAAATCGGGTTTAATCCACAGTTTTTGATGGATGTTCTGCGGGTTATAAGGACCCCGGAATTCGAACTTGAACTCGGTCAGGCGGACAGGCCGGGGGTGATAAAGAGCGGAACGAATTTTCTGTATGTGCTGATGCCGATCAACTTGGGGTAGCTCGAATTTTTTGAATCGCCAATTGCATCTCGTCCGATAGACGAGGTATGAGATAGGTTATGAATAGAGGCGGACAATTAGATCGTGTGCGCGGTGGGCGTAGAGGACGGCGAGCAAATGGGGCGGTACGACTGGGCGAGGTAGTGCAGCGGGTTATGGCCGAGCAGATTTCGCCGCGGCAGTCCAGGTTCGGCGCGGTAGCCCAGATATGGAGCGAGATTCTGCCGGGTGAGCTTTGCCGGCACTGTGAGGTTGTCGATATATCGGGGGGGCAGTTGAAGGTGCGGGTGGATTCGCCTTCGTATAAGTACGAATTGCAATTGTGCAGTTCGGAGCTTCTGGAAGAGATGCAGCGGCAATGCCCACAAGCTCGGCTAAAGAGCGTCAAGTTCGTTGTGGGCTGAACAAGGTTTCGTTAGTGAGCAAGCAGAAGGAAAAACGGACAGAGATTTGCAATTAGTTGTGCCAGATCAGTAGCAGACAGAGAGCAGATATGAAGGAACACAAGTACGATGCAAGCAAGATAAAGATACTGGGAGGTATTCAGGCGGTTCGCAAACGGCCTGATATGTACATCGGGGACCGCGGCGCCGGCGGTCTGCACCATCTGGTTTATGAGGTGCTGGACAACTCGATAGACGAAGCGATGGCGGGGTTCTGCGAGAATGTCAGCGTGCGGATTCATGCCGATGGAAGCTGTACGGTGGAGGATGACGGGCGGGGAATTCCGATCGAGGAGCACAAGGAGGCAAAGACCAGCGCTCTGGAGGTGGTTCTGACGAAACTGCACGCGGGGGGTAAGTTTGACAGCGATAGTTATAAGGTGGCCGGCGGGCTACACGGTGTGGGCGTCAGCGTGGTCAATGCCCTTAGTGAATGGCTCGAAGCGGATGTTTATCGGGAGGGAAAACACTATCATTTCGAGTGCCTAAGAGGCATCGCAAAAGCGCCGGTCAAGCAGATCGGGACCACGACGAAACGTGGCACGAAGATCACGTTTAAGCCCGACGTGGAAATTTTCGGCGATGCGGAGTTTCAATACGATACGCTCCTCAAACGAATACGTGAGATGGCATATCTGAACGCGGGTATCAAGATTAGTTTTAGGGACGATACGGTCAAAAAAAGAGGGGTTTTCGAATTTGAGGACGGCATTAAGGCGTTTGTCAAGCACCTCAACGAGGGCAAAGAGAAACTGCATAGAGACGCGATCTATCTGGCCCGTGAAGACCAACAGGCGATGCTGAGCTGCGAGGTTGCGATGCAGTACAACGACGGGTACACCGAGAACGTGCTGGTGTTTGCGAACAATATCCGGAATATCGACGGAGGGACGCATCTGTCGGGCTTTAGGACTGCTCTTACACGCACGATGAACTATTACGCGAAGAATAACAAGCTGCTGAAGAACGGGCAGGGGACGACCGGTGATGATTTGCGTGAGGGCTTGACGGCGGTGGTGGCGGTGAAGCTTGCGGATCCGCATTTCGAGGCCCAGACAAAGGTTCGGCTGACGAATCCGGAGGTGGGCAGTTTTGTTGAGACGACGGTGAATGAGCAGCTCGGTCATTTTTTGGAGGAGCATCCGGCGGACGCCAAGCGGATATTGAACAAGGCTATTCAGGCGGCAGCGGCAAGGGAAGCGGCGAGGAAGGCACGCGAGCTGACCAGGCGCAAGGGGGCGCTTAGCTCGACGAACCTTCCGGGTAAGTTGTGGGACTGCGCAAGCAAGGAGAAGGCGAGCACGGAGATTTTCATTGTTGAGGGTGATTCGGCGGGCGGCTCAGCCAAGGCGGGTCGGGACAGGAATATCCAGGCGATTTTGCCTCTTAAGGGTAAGATTCTGAACGTTGAGAAGGCGCGACTGGAGAAGATGCTGGCGCATGACGAGATCCGGACTATTATCAGCGCACTTGGGACCGGCATCGGGATAGACGAGTTCGATTTAGGCAGATGCCGGTACGGCAAGGTGATATTGATGACGGACGCCGACGTTGACGGCGCCCATATTCGTACGCTGCTGCTGACGTTTTTCTTCAGGCAGATGCCGCAGTTGTTTAACAGCGAGATGATCTATATCGCCCAGCCGCCCCTGTACGAGATAAGGGTGAAGGGGCAGAAAAAATCCGAATATGTCCTGAGCGAGAATCAAATGCGCAAGCGTATGATTACGCGTGGGCTGGCAGGGACGGAACTGGTCATCAGGAACGGCAAGAAAGCCAAAAAAACAAAGAAAGCGAAAGAGACAAAGAGGAGCAAGCCAAAGGATGTTTCGGACAAGGATCTGGGGGAGCTCGTGAAGATGTTGGCCGAGGCGGAGCGGATTATCGGGGTATTGAGCCGGCGTGGGATCAACTTTGCCGATTTTGTTGAGACCCATTATGATCCGTCGAAAGGCGGGCTTCCGCAGTTTCGCATCTTAGTCGAAGGTAAAGAGGACGATTTTTTTTACGACGTTGACAAATACGAGAAGCGCGTTGACAAGCTGAAAGACCGGATCAAGGCCTCGGCTGAAGGCGAAGAGGACGAAGGTGTTGCGGCCGAGGAGCTTCACGAGGTTGAGCGAATCAATGAGATAAGCAAGCAGCTCAAGAAGCAGTTCGGTCTGGATTTGAGGGATTTTCTGCTGAAGGGCAGCCAGGCTGTTTCCGGCGAGGCGCTTCCGACGAAGTTCCAGCTTATCCACGGTGAGGACGAGTACGAGGTGGCCTCGTTAGGGGATGTATGCTCTGCTATCCGGCAGATTGGGGGCAAAGGGATCGAAATAAAACGTTTCAAGGGTCTGGGCGAGATGAACGCCGATCAGTTGTGGGAAACTACGATGAACCCGGAGACGCGGACGCTGCTGAGCGTTAAGCTGGACGATGCGGGCGAGGCTGACAGGCTGTTTAGTATATTGATGGGGGGCGACGTTGAGAAACGGCGGAATTTCATCCGTGACCACGCTTTGGAGGTGCAGAACCTCGACATATAAGTTTGGAGCCTGCATATCCGAAAAAGGCACATTTCTCAGTAAGCAGCGTTCCTGGGCTGTAGGGCCAGTTGCTCTATTGCGGTTTTGCTACGTGCGGTGTCATCCGTGTGGTTTGTGAGCGATCTGTGGGCGGTCTGCCAGTAAAGCGGGGCGGTGTTTTTTGGCAATTACCTTTAATTCAAAAACAAGAGTTTTGAAAATTGGAAGTTTAGCCTACTTAGAAAAGAAAAAATAGGCATGGTTCAGAACAGGGGATCGCCTTTCTGAGTTCGGCGAATTGGCATATTATCCGTAACTCTTGTTTT
>CAYWOD010000215.1:0-5876 GCA_964459805.1 uncultured Pirellulales bacterium | reverse complement strand
CTCAGACCAATACCACATATAGTAAGTTGCATTATTTGAATGAATGTTGTAGGCACCCTCTTTCATAAGACAGGCACAGGCCACCACTTCATGGTCCCACTCTCCTTCTTTACCTTGTTCCAGTACCGGGTTGTTCTCGTATTTTTCCCAGGGCCCCAGAGGATTCTTAGCCGTTGCTACGCAAATCCGATATCCGTCGGACCAGCGCTCCTTATCCTTGCTTGTTGCATGATAATACCAGTACCAGGTACCGTCGGTGTCCTTGAGGACGTCACAGGACTCGAGAACACTGCTGTCAACAGCAGATTTCTTGGCGCTTGGGACAATAGCCGGACTGGGACCAAGAACGTGGATTAAGGGTCTTTCCGCAAAGATGTTTTTCTTCGGTGCCACATTCTTGGCACCGGCCACTGGAGCAAATGAACAAAGCAATAATGCACCAATGACAATTACCAACATGTGAGAGTTCCTAAAACTCTTCATAACAATTTCCTCCCAATTTTTTGAACGCTTCTAACTGACATGCTCGGTTAAAACTGGTTCTTCCGAATAATGGATAGGTGTATTTCGCGACTCGGAAGACCGAGAAAAATCGTTTGGGGCCCCAGAGGTCCAAATTACCCCCCTGGTTGCCCTAATTTGGCCCTCTGCCCAAACGATTTTTCTCTCCAGACAACTCCAAGGCCCTGACCTGCAACGGCCACCTACTCATTAACCGGATGAAGCTTAAAACTTCCTTATTTTTGCTTTAAGTTTCTACTGCATTTACTCGACTTGGTCAAGGAGTAATTTATATTTCGTTCAGGATATAGGCCTCCTTGTATATAATATGTTTTTCAAATCGATAAAACACAAAACGAAAGAGGCCTTTGATGAAGTATAGTAAATCTGATGTTCAAAGTAAAGTGCATGCCTCGCCGACTGTCGGCCGCAATATCCTCGAGCGGTTACAGCAGATCTCTCAGCCTTACCGAACCGAAATCGTTATCGAGGATAACGTTGGCGTCCTTCGCTTCCAAGACGAACCAGACAAAAATGCTTCACACAAATGAATCTCCCCAACCAGCCGCTGAAGATTAGCTGCTTATCTGAATTATGCCATGTCAGGATGGCCGACAGTTCGTGCTTTCTCCTGGCCTTAAATTCAGCGACCGCCTGCAAGCAGGGACGGATACGTGTTGACCGTAAAAGAATATATCTGGGCTACTTTGCGGACGGAATCGAGGCGGCCAGGGCTTACGACCGCGCCGCCAGAAAATACCACGGCCAGTTGGCGAGTCTCAACTTTGCGGATTAAGGCCCCGTGCTGAACCGCGTGCCACGCTGATCGTTGCCTACTTTTCAAGTAGGTCGGCTCTATCATCTAATCTTTCTCGTTGACTACTCTCGTGTACCCGGCGGAGCAGCGGTGGTTTTGCTCTCGATCCTATGTAGTATGAGCGTTTCGTGAACGGAATTTCTCGTGGCAATCTCCAGGCCATGAGGGTTTGAGATTGCTTCGCTTCGCTCGCAATGACGACCTCCAGCTAAACGAAGAGGAGACCGCAATACCCGGCTTTGCGAGCACAAGCTTTGTCGGGGCGGTTTTTTGTTTGGTGCGCGAACTTCGGGGCTGGTTCAGCGTTACAATTAGAGTCGGAAATTGCTTGCATTAGGGCGGCATTTCGAGTAGAATAGATACGAGATGTTTTTTGAGAACTGATTCGGAGACTACGATATGAGACGTACTTGGGTGATTTTGGTCTTTTTAGGTATCGCTTGCGTTTTGCTGTCACAGGCCGGCTGCGAGGAAGCAGCAAGGCCTGTCCAAGAGCCTCAGCGGGTGGTGTCGGCGTCCGACAAGCCGGCCGCTGTTACTGAACAGAAGGCCCCGGAGCCCGTGGAACCGAAGCCGGTGCGTGATAGAACCAGGCCCGCACCTGACAAACCGAAGCCGGTGCGTGATAGAACCAGGCCCGCACCCGACAAACCGAAGCCGGTGCCTGATAGAACCAGGCCCGCACGCAACAAACCGAAGCCGGCGCCTGATAGAACCAGGCCGGCACATGGCAAACCTAAGCCGGATCCCAGTGCACCGGCGCCGAGGATCAGATTTGATAAGGTGGTTCACAATTTCGGCGAAGTGGGTCCGGAGACCAACAACATCTGTGAGTTTGGGTTTTCAAACGTCGGGGATGCAGTGTTGAGAATAATCGACGTCAAGGGTGACTGCGGATGTCTTGTATTTACCTTGAAGAAGAAAGAATACGCGCCCGGTGAGGGCGGAAAGTTGAAGATTAAGTATTATGCGGGCGCGCGGGCGATCACGACAGCCAAATATATTAAAGTTACCACCAACGATAAGGCGAAGCCGCAGGTTACGCTGACGATAAGGGCGAAGATTGTGCCGCGAGTCGGTTTTGAGCCGAAGAGGCTGAATCTTTTGCTCAAGGACGATCAGGAGTCTCTGCCTAAGATTACGCTTAGCAGTCTTGACGCCAAGGCGTTTTCCATAACAAGCATTATCTCAACGGCCAACGCGGTAACGGCCGATTTCGACTCTGCTGTGGCAGCGACGAAGTTTGTTCTTCAGCTCGAGGTTGATACGGCTAAGCTGCGAAGGGTAAGCAGCGGGGTAATCGAAGTCCGGTTGACGCATCCGGAATGCAAGAAGGTCAGCATAACGTTTAGTGCGCTGGTGCGGTTCAAGGTGAATCCGGCGGTGATTATCGCGTTCGATGCCGAGCCCGGCAAGAAGATCGAGAGGAACGTTTGGGTCCTGAACAACTACGGTGAGCAGTTTGAGGTTACATCGGCCAAGTCAAGTCAAGGCATTATGAAGGTTCTGAGTCAGGAGAAGATAGGCAGCGGCTATAAGTTTGTGGTGGAGATAACGCCGCCGGAGCGCGGGGGTAAAATGAAATTTATGGATGAGTTTTTGGTGCAGGTAAAAGGCGGGGAGCTGCTGAAGACTACCTGTCAAGGGTTCTATTCGAGGAAGAAGGCGACAACACGGTAAAGGAGTTTACAAGGTCCGGTAAAACAGCGGGACCGGCGGATATTAGTCAGGGTAAGCCCTGCTGCACCGTGGGTGCTCAAGTGAGCCCGGGGGCGGGGCTGCGTTTTTTCAGGAAGGTCAGTTGGTGCGGGAAGAACTCAGAGCTTCTGTCATTATGCGATTAGCTGCGTACACGGGCGTTTTCGTAATCGTGGGCTGGTGTGTGCTGTCTATGGCGATGGGTCCGGCGAAGAAGGGGTCGGCGAAGCTGGTCCGCAAAGCGGATGTGCTGACGGTTTTTCTGACAGGTAACGAGCTGGGCAGCATAAAGCCTTGCGGCTGTTCCGGCGGGCAGCTTGGTGGGCTTAGCCGACGGCCAGCGGTTCTCAACACTGTGCCGTGGAAAAACAGGCTGGTTGTGGATACGGGCTCGCTTGTGGAAAGCGACGGGGAGCAGGACCTGCTCAAGTTCAGTGTAATAATCCGGGCGTTCGGACTGTTAGGTTATGATTTGGTCAATCTGACTGAAAGAGACCTGGAGATAGCCCGGAACCTCGGCTTGTTGGAGACCATCGGCCCGAAATTGCACGTTGTAAGTGCAGCGGAGGCGGTGGATGTCAATGTGCCGGGGACGTTTACGAAGCGGATGTCGCTAAAGGGCAAGACCGTGGCGGTGACGATTGGGTCCTTTGACGTGCGGTCAGGTCGGATAGAGCAGGTTGAGAGGCTTTTCGGCCCGGCGTCCGAAGGGCAGGCTGTCAACATTCTTATCTTGAGTGGCTGCGATCCGGCCGGGGTGGATTCTGTTGTAAAAAAGATTCGATTCGTGGATTGCGTAGTCTGCCCTGATGATTCGGACAGGCCTGCGGTGATCGGAAGTCCCGACAGGAGGCCTTTGGTCTTTTCGGTGGGCCGATTGGGCAAGTATGTGTGCAAATTGGAGATAGGAGCCGCGAAGACGAAGGGCCGGCTGAAATTCAGTTTCTCTGCTGTTCCTGTAACCGAAGATTTGACAGAGGAAGAGGGGCTTGTTCAGTTGTATGAGGAATACCAAACGATTGTCAGAGACAGTGGGCTTCTGGCGAACCAGGGGCGTCTTTCGGTGTCGGGCGGTTTGAGATATATGGGTTCGGAATCCTGCAAGTCCTGTCATAAAAACGAATATCAGAAGTGGAGGGGTCAGGCCCACGCGGATGCTTACGCGACTCTCGAGGCGGCTGGTTCGGCGTATGATCCGGAGTGTGTGGTCTGTCACGTAGTTGGAATGCGGTATGAAAGCGGCTTTGTAACACCTGAGAGGACGGCTGGCTTCAAAGACGTGGGGTGTGAGAACTGCCACGGTCCCGGCTCGGAGCACGTCGAGACTGAGGGCCGGAAGCCGATGGGTGAGCCGAAATCGCGGTGTGAGGACTGCCATACGCCCGATAATAGCCCCAACTATTATAGGAACGAGGCGGAATATTTTGAGAAAACTGTCCATTGGGGGGAACCAAACGCTGCCAGCGGTGTCAAAGATAGTAAAATAGGAGATTCGAACGACTTATGATTAAGACATTGCAGATAACCAGCATTTTGGCGGCGATTTTGGCAGTGGGCTTGCTCATTTCTTCGGTGGTTTTCGGGGTCCACAAGGATGATGAGATCGAGGCGTTTCTGAATTCACCGAGCGTGGTTGACAGGTTCGCCGAGGAGGCCAAGGGTAGTCAGGCCAATCGCAGTACGACCAAGATTTCCCCGCTTGTGCAGCAGGCTGGGCTGTTTGCATCGTACCTGGCGCCTAAACCGAAGGCGCCGCCGATACGTAAGACGGTAGTGACTCAGGTTCCGAATGAGCTGCCCAGACCCGACCAAGTCGCGGCGAAGTTCAAGCTTATTGGGGTGAGTTTTTGTGAGCCCGATCCGAAGATGTCTCTTGCTTTTATTGACGAGCCTGGCAAGGGCCTGCACTGGGTCCGACAGGCCAGTTCGGTAGGGCACTTGGTTATTGAGGAGGTAAAAGACGGGCTTGTAGTTGTTCGAGACGGGCAAACGACGTTTGAAATGCAGCCCGAAGAGGAGCCGATAGCAACAAGCGTTGTGGGAGGTTCACCGCGTACTTCTGCGGCTCCGGGCCGGCCGGGGATATCGAGACCCCCGGTTACGAGCGGGATCCGTGCGGGCATTGCGCCTCGGACCGGCATTCCAGGGCGTACAAGTAGTGCAAGAAGGCCGTCTGTAAGCCCTCGGCTCGGCCAGACGGAAAGTGCGAAACTGGCGGCGCTCGGCGACAGGCTCAAAGCGATTCAGGACTCCTCGCAGTCCGGCAAGATCAGTTCGGCAAAGATCAGGGAAGAAGAGGCCAAAGAAGAAGCCAAAGCTATGGAGATGATGAAGAAGCTCTTGGCCGATGCTAAGCGTGAGGAAGCCGCGGATGAATCGAAGAAGGATCCGAACCGATCCAAGAGCGGCGCCAAGATACAGACACCGCCGAGCAGGTCACCGCAGACGAGGGCGAGATAAGGGCCTATTCTAATTAGTATCCGTTGCGGAAAGCCAAAACCGACGATGTCACCCCTGCGAAAGCAGGGGTCCATCTCGAAAAACCTGGATTCCTGCTTTCGCAGGAATGACAAGTGCTGTTTGCGCAAGAGGAACTAATTACCCAGGCTCTAAGTCCAGGGGGGCGGGGGTCGCTTGGATTTCAGATTTCGGCATGGTTCAATCTAATACCCCCCAGGGTAACACTATCCAAGACAGTCGAATGAGCAGAAATACTCATAACAACTTGTCAAGACAAGAGTTACGGAGAATATGCCAATTCGCCGAACTCAGAAAGGCGCTACCCTGTTCTGAACCATGCGCAGATTTCGTAACCGTTCAGGGGGTATAAACTGAGTTTCTGTGTCATTGCGAGGCCTTT
>CAYWOD010000214.1:0-5878 GCA_964459805.1 uncultured Pirellulales bacterium | reverse complement strand
CAACAGAAGTTGCCGACACCACAAGCGCAACATTGGAAACCGCTGAAAGCTTCCTGATAGGTTGCTTTCCCCCACAAGGGGGGCATTTTTTTGATGGCCTGGTTGATGAGGTGATGGTATTCAAAAGGGCTTTGGCGCCATGGGAGATTCGGCAACTTTACGAAAAGGGCAATAAAAGACGTGGGTATTTTAAAGACCTGTACGCTGGCAATATCCAGGTGGAGCAGGATATTTTTTGCTCCGGAGATATTGAAGCTGATGGAAAAATAACAGGAAATCCTGTTGACCCGTCTTTTGTCTTATACGACCGAGAGGCAAGGCAGGGAATAATAGAACTGGCAAAAGGCACAATACCTCCAAATAAACAAGATGGTGCTGCGTTATTCTTCAACAAAGACACAAAGAGATTAGAAATTTATGTCCCAAGCGAAGGAAAATTCTATGATTTGCAAGGCAATCTAATTTTCTCTCTGCTCGAACCTGATGTTGCGACTACATTCAAGACAAGATACCGCTTAGATAGGATAACAGGGGAGGTCAGGGAAGTGCAGAGGGTCGATGCGAGGAGATGGACAGTAAAGGAAGAATATAAGTTTGATAGTGAAACAGGGAAGTTTTACAAGCGAGGCTTTGACGAGCTCAATCGTGTCATTACGATGGAAGAAGTTACTAAAGATGAGGCTATCGCCTTTGAGTAGACGAATCCTTACAAAAAATGCTAAAGGGCAAAAAGAATACAACGACGAAGCAGGTGCTGCATTCCTGCAAGATTGGGTTACTGTCAAAGATTATGATAAATATACAGACAAGAAAGTCTGGAATGAACAATTACAAGAATATGAGCCTGTACGAACTTATCAAACACATCAAGAGTTAGGAACCAGTTTAGGGGCGGAAGTTGCCTGGCTAAGGCAGTGCGTTTTTGAATTGACGCAAGAAAACGAAACGCTTAAAGCCGAAATAGCTGCAATCAAGAAGCACGTTGGAATGGAATAAGCCGCGAGAGGGATTGGTTCTGTTTAGGTCTGCTGCATTGCGTCGGTGAATGTTTTGATATTGTTGGCCCATTTTCTGGCTTCGAGCAGGTCGACCTTGTCCTGTTTTACGAGCGTAGCAAGGTGCTTTTCGAGTGTTATCATTTTTTCATCGGGTCTGTTGCGTGTTTTTGTTTGTAATTGCGTGTACATCTGCTCGATTTTTCCGGTTCGTATGAGGTTTGCGCAGGCATAGTTGTTGTTTAGTATCTCCATTGCAATGAGCCGGCCTCGGCCATCTTTTCTCGGGATGAGCTTTTGGCTGACGACGTAGGCGAGTCCGAGTGATAGCTGGTTTCGCACCTCTGCCTGTCTGCCTGCGGGGAAGTAGTCGAGGATTCGCGTTATAGTTCCGGTGGCGTCCCTCGTGTGGAGCGTGGAGAAGACCAGGTGTCCCGTTTCGGCGGCCATAAGTGTCATAGCTATTGTCTCCGGGTCGCGCATTTCTCCGACGAATATAATGTCGGGGTCCTCGCGGAGCATTTCTCACAGTCCCTGGCGGAAGGACTTGACGTCTCTTCCGACCTCTCGCTGCGAGACGATCGACTGCTTCTGCGGGAGGATGTACTCTATTGGATCTTCGATGGTTATGATTCGGCAGGCGGTTTTCTCGCAGATTCGGTCGATGAGAGAGGCGATGGTGGTGGATTTTCCGGCCCCTGTAATGCCGGTCAGAAGGACAAGTCCGTGCTTGCGATTAACAATGTCTTCCCAAATGCTGTTGGGAAAGCCGACTTGCTCGAGCTTTGGAATTTCCATTGACAGTGCCCGGATTGCCACGGCGAGCCCGTCATTGTCCTTGAAGATGTTTAATCGAAATTGCAATGTGGGGAGTCGATAGGAGCAGTCAACGCTGTGCTGAATATCGAGTTTCTTGACGTTTTCTTCGCTTAGAAAGGGATAGATGAGCTGCTTTGCGACCGGTGCGGTTACGGGCGGGCCTTTGAGCTTTACGAGGCTGCCGTCGATACGATAGGTTGGCGGCGCGCCGACTTTGATGTGCAAGTCTGAAACGCGCATCGCGCCGTGCTCCTCGAAGTAATGCAGCATATCAAGTATGCTGAAGTCCCCGAGCCCCGCAGCGGAATAGACTTTTGCCGAAGCGGAGTATTGCTCGTTCATATTCGTCTCCACCGAAAATCAGCGTGAGAATGCGATTTATCCGTTGAGTTTTGGTTTTGTATATATCGGCACAATAGTATATCGGCACAAGCGGAGAAAGGGAAAAACGAAATTTCCTCACTGTCGGCCAGGGCAAAGCTTGAGGCTTTGTCTGAATTTTGTGGCAAATCAAAGGTTCGCAGATAGACGTTGGCCGGTGGTGACTTGCTCCTATTTTCTCTTTTTGGGGCTCAGCCAGTCTTGGAGGTTCTTGGCCAGGATTTCCACATCCTTTTTTCCCATAATGTGGGCGATGATTGCGGGTGGGATTTTGAGCTTGAGCATAGCCTTATGTGCCCTTTGCCAGAGCTGTTTTTTTCTTGCCGGCGTTTCGGCCAGGTAGAGCTCGGTGACCAGCTCGCCCAGTTTCTGGAGCAATATAGTATCGAGGTTGTTGTAATAGCCTGATATTACGGTCTTCTGGTATTCTGAATAGTCATTCTTAGTCATATCCTGTATCCTGTATTTCCGGGCTGTTTTGCCAAGGCCCTTTCCGTGTGGTTCACAGTTCTGCTGCAAAGGCGACAATACTGTGGAAAAAGGAGAAACTTCCAATGAGGTTTTACAGAAAAGCCTCAGATAAATCAAGTTATCGCTATTATTGGGATGGTTTTTGTTGGCTTTGGCGGGATGAGCCACTATAATCTGCGGGAAGTTGCGGCGATGAGCCGGGCTGCTGTGCAGGGCGTATCTCGTCAGGTTGGAGCGGGAAGCCAGGTGTGAGAGTTATTATGCGAAACAGAACGCTGTATATTCTGGTTTTTTGGGCTGTGCTGTGGGTGCCGGCTTCGTGGGCAATAGAGGCTGAGAAGGCCGAGCTGTTTGTGGGCCAGGATCTGCACTTGCGGGGGCGGGAGCTTATAAGCCATCAACTCGATACCGGAGGATATGCCCTCGTATTCACCGACGGATTCTCGATGTCGATTGGCGCCAATGAGTTTTCCAGCGGCACTGCGGTGGTGTGGCTGGAGAGTCTATCGGCTGAATTCGTCGGCAGGGGTCCTGCCGGTTACAGAGCAACCGTATATCTGCGGGGCAAGGTATCGCAGGAAAAGGCCGTGGGGGCCAGGACGACCGATTTGAGCCAGGCGGCGATCGAGGACGGCGGGGCGATGGTGGTGTGGTTCGTTGTCAGCGGCGAAGTTCTTGTCACGGCGGACAAGAGGGAGGTTGCCGATCCCGGCGGATTGGAGCTTTACAAAAAGGCGCTTGGAGGTCTGCGGGCGGCGGGGATTGGGGAAAGAATCGTCGAATCGGCGGTAGAGAAGCCAAGGCCCCAGAAGCCGGGTGAGGAAGCTGCGAAGGTCGAGGACGGAGAGCCTCAGTTCAGGTATCCGATCAATTTGGCGCCGGCCGGTGAGGTCAGACCGAAACTCCGGGGGACCGAGGATCCGAATGAGAGGGGCATTGCGACGGTGATAGGGAGGTTCTATCTGTGGCAGAAACAGGATGAGGAGGGTGGTCTGTTAGAGCTGCAGGCGAACAACGCGGTTATATTTTATTCCAGCGAAGCGCTCGAGTCGGAGCAAAAGCAGTCCAGGCCCGAGGACGTTCTGGCCAGAGGGGCCGTGAAGGGTATTTATCTGTCGGGCGATGTCTTGATGACAAATGGGCAGCGCACGATTCGGGCCGATGAGCTTTACTACGATTTCGAGCGAAAAAAGGCGATTATTAAGAACGCCGAGATGAGGACTTTCGGCGTCTCCGAGGGGATTCCGATTTACGTCCGGGCGGCGGAGCTGCGGCAGGAGGCGGAGAACAAGTTTTCGGCCGAGAATGTCACCTTGACGACGGATGAATTTTATCGGCCTCAGATTTCACTCAGCGCATCGAGCATAAGTATTACGGATACGACAAGTGCCGATGAGCGGCAGGATGGGGCCACCAAGAGCAGCTACGACGCCCAGATGCGTGACGTGCGTTTCGACGTGTATGGTAGAACGATTTTCTATTGGCCTCGCGTGCGCAGCAATCTGGAAAGGCCGGATATTCCGCTCAAGAGCGCCCATATCGGTAAAAGCAGCAGGTGGGGGTGGATGACTGAGACGCGATGGTACCTTGCCAGGCTTCTGGGATTGGCGGAGCCGGAAGGTACGGACAGCACTCTTGCCGTGGATTATTACGGCAAGCGCGGTATCGGGATCGGGGTAGATATTGAGTACGCGCGCGAGAACTATTTCGGCAGGATGTTGGGCTATGTAATTGACGACAACGGCAAGGACAGACTTGGCAGACACACAAGCCGTAAAAACCTTGAGCCTGAGCGAGAATTGCGCGGGCGGTTCCAGTGGCGGCACAGGCAGTTTCTGCCTTACAACTGGCAGCTTACCGGTGAGGTCAGCTATGCCTCCGATCTGAATTTCATAGAGAGTTACTACCGCAACGAGTTCAATGTTGGCAAGGAACAGGAGACGCTGCTTCATCTCAAGCGTATCGAGGACAACTGGGGCCTTTCGTTTTTGACCAAGATTCGGATAAACGATTTCGTCAATAAATTAGAGGAATTGCCTACGGCTGAGTTTCACTGGACAGGCCAGTCGTTCTTTAACGACCGGCTGACGTTCTACAGCGATACTCAGGTCAGCCGATTCCGCCAGCGCTATGCTTCTTCCAATAAAACGCCGGATCCGCAGCAGTTCTTTTCGTTTGCGACGACACGGAACGAGGTTGATATGCCGCTGACTCTCGGCAAGGCCAAGGTGGTGCCCTTTGTGGCCGGGACGCTGGCTTATGAGGACAGATTTGGCTTCGTCAGCGAGCTTGACGGCGGGACCGGGAGCAGGCAGGACGATGTTTGGTATGGCGAGACGGGCGTTCGTGTATCACCGCAACCGTCCTGGAGGGTTTTTCCGGACGCAAAATCGCGGCTTTGGGATGTGGACCAGTTGCGTCATATTGTAGGGCCGTATTTGACCGCCGTGAGCTATACCCAAAGCGAATCGGTGATTGAACAACGAGATGTATTAAACGTAGGTATCTCTCAGCGGCTGCAAACCAAGCGCGGCACAGGTAACAGGCGGCGAACGGTTGACTGGATGCGTTTGAATACGGACGTTACGTGGGTCAATGATTCGGGCAGTGCGTCGGCCGGGGCGGACCGATTCATCTGGAACAAGCCGTTTATCCCGACGATAAATACGTACGGTTCGGCGGCTCCGGGGGTCCTGCAGCAGGACAGGCGCGGGACTGCTATATATGGGCCGAGGCGTAATTACTTCGGCGCCGATTATAGCTGGCGGCTGAGCGATACCACCGCGGTATTATCGGACATGAATTTCGATATGCAAAGCGGGGTGGTGCAGCAGTTTAACGTTGGCTTTTCGCGGATGCGCTGGCCCAATTTGAGCTACTATCTTGGCAGCAGGTATTTGAGGCGGATTACGGTTCTCGATCCGGTGACCCGTGGGGTCCTCCAGAGAGGCTCTAATGCGTTTGTTTTCGCGATTACTTACGTTCTGGACCCGCGATATACGGTGGTTTTCTCGCAGCAGATTGATTTTGACTACGGGGCAACGGTGGCCAGCGAGATCACTCTTATAAGGCGTTATCACAGGATGTATTGGGGTCTTACGCTCAGGACGGACGAGTCGCTGGACGAACAAGGTATCGTATTTAGTATATGGCCCCAGGGTGTTCCCGATCTTTCTGTCGGGCCGAGGCGATATATGGGGCTTGGTGGTTCG
>CAYWOD010000213.1:0-5939 GCA_964459805.1 uncultured Pirellulales bacterium | reverse complement strand
TCTCAAGCGGCTCGACGCAGCGGATGTGAATTACCGTCCACTCGACAAGCATCCGATCACAGATATTTACTGAAAAGGAAACAACTTATGAAAAAATTGGGTATTGGAATTATCGGCTGCGGCTGGGTGGCGGGAGAATACATAAAGGCCTTTCAAAATGATGAGCGATCAGAGGTGCGAACACTGGTTAGTCGCCATCGCACAAACGCACAAAGATACCGCGATCAGTACGATTTGCAATGCGGCATCGAGACAGACGCCAATGTTATGCTTGAGCAGAACGACATTGATATTGTCGTTGTCTGCACGCCGCATAACCTGCACACAAAATATGTCGTTGCGGCGGCGGAGGCCGGCAAGCATGTTATAATCGAAAAGCCGCCGGCAATAACGATGCAAGATGTACTAAAGCAGCAGGATGCCGTCAAAAAGAACAAGGTTAAGACTTTGGTCGGCTTCGTACTGCACTGGAATCCGCTGTTGATGACTATCGACGACCTGATTGAGCAGGGGGTCTTCGGCGATATCTTTATGGTCGAGGTCGATTATATGCACCGGATATGGATGACTCCCGAAGAGAAATGGTACGCCAGCAGAGAACAAAGTGGAACCGCAATCCTAACAGGAGGCTGCCACGCGATAGATGCGCTGCGCTGGTTTGCCCGGAGCGAAGTCGAGCAGGTTTGCGCTTACCAGGCGAAAACCGAAAACCCCATAGAATACCCGGGCACAATTTCAGTCAATGTTAAATTCAAAGACGGTAAGATCGGGCGCAGTACAACGACCTTCGACGCACAGATGCCTTACAGGTTCAACATCGGGATCTACGGGACCCGGGCCAGCCTGCGTAATGATGAGCTTTTTGCGCCCAAGCTTTTTCCAGGGCAGGACAATTTCCTGAAAATCCCCTGTGTCCTTCCGGATAGCGGCGATGTTACCCATCATCCTTTTGAGGGTGAAGTTTCCCACTTTCTTGATTGCATTATTGACGATAAGCAACCCTTCCCCGACCTCGACGACGCAGCCCAAACTCAAGCGGTCTGCTTTGCGGCGGACCTCTCCGCTGAATCGGGCGAGCCGGTCATGGTCGGTTAAATGAGCAATAGATCATGAAATACTCTTGTCTCTTTTTGGGCATGCACGTCCTTTGCCATTGAGGGCAACCACGTGGGCACGGTACCTACTGTCTTGGAGAAAGCGCTATGACCTATGAAGTCAACCGCAGACGATTCTTGAAAGCCGGCACGGCTGTCGGCGTCGGAATCTCCTTTGGTGGCGTCCAGTTAGCGGCTCCAGATGCGAAGCCGGACGTATCTTCACCAAAAGAGGTTAATCTGCCGGCCATCGAAAAAGTCCGAATAGGCATTATTGGCATGGGCGGACGCGGCAACAGCCTTATGGGCAACCTGCTGCAGATGAAGGAAGATGTCCAGATCCGCGCGGTCTGCGACATCCATCCGAAGCGAGCCGAGGCAGCCCAGCAGCGGGTCATCAGAGCGGGTCAGCCGAAACCGCAGGCTTACTCCGGCAGTGAGCACATTTGGAAGAAGCTTGCCGAACGTGACGACATAGACGCGCTCATCATAACCACGTACTGGCAGTGGCATACGCCGATGGCGGTCTATGCGATGAAAGCGGGCAAGTATGCCGGCGTGGAGGTGCCGGCCGCCTACACCCTTGATGAATGCTGGGAACTGGTCGATACATCTGAGCAGACCGGCATCCCGTGTATGATGCTCGAGAACTGGAGCTTTCGCAGTGACAACCTGGCCCTGCTCAACATGATTCGGAAGGGTTTGCTTGGTAAGATTATGCACTGTCATTGCGCTCATTCGCACGACTGCATTGACCATTGGTTCTTTGAAAGCGGAACCGGAGCGGACCGTTGGCCCGCCAAATACCTCGTCGAGCACAACCGTGACCAATACCCGACTCACCAATTGGGACCGGTCATTAGCTGGATGGACATCAACTGCGGCGATTACTTCGACTATGTGACCTCCACGGCCACCGACGCCGTGGGCATCAATGAGCATTTCGCCGAGAGATTCGGACCGGACCACCCCAACGCCGAACGCAAGTTTGCCCAGGGCGACATTGTAACCACTACTGTCCGGACCAAGAAAGGCAAATCAATCGTCATTAACTACGACATGCAGTTGCCGCGACCCTATGACAATCGTTGGCTTATTCAGGGCACTCGTGGTCTTTACAACGAACAGCGAGACGCCGTTTACATAAAGGGCAAGAGCCCAAAATATCACCAGTGGGAGCCATTTCCTCCCTATCATGAGAAATTCCGACACGCCTGGACCAAAGGAAGCGCCGCTGAAGGTGGCCACGGCGGCACCGACATGCTTGAGTTGAGGCTGTTTGTTCGGGCCGTTAAGAATAGAGTGCAAACACCGATTGACGTCTATGACTCCGTGATTATGTGTGTGCACGGACCACTCTCGGAAATATCAATTGCCAAGGGTAGTGTTCCGGTCAAGGTCCCCGACTTCACGCGAGGAAAGTGGCAGACGAGAGAACCTCGCTTCGCCCTCGATATGACTGCGTAGCCGCCTCCGGTAGTCTGACGGCACCGCCGGCGAGCGGACCTGCAACACTCGATAGTAACAGGCTTGAGTGAAAATGATCAGTATCTCGGGAACTCTTTCAAAAGCATGGATGGCCAAAAGCCTGGGCGTGGCGTTTGACCGCGACTACTATTTTGACCCCGCCAAACGCTATGCCATTGACTGCCGGTGCAATGAATACGCAGCAGAGCAATTCCCCGGCATGCGACTTTTCTATTCGGAGTCCAACCTGGGACAAATAGACTACTGGGACAAGAGCCAGATTCAGATCGGCGGCATCCAGCCCAATATGATTCTCGGAACGCTGCTGGGTGCTGATTTCGTCCCTCAGGACGACAAAGACGCCGACATCACACCCGGATGTCTCGCGGGCAGAGACCCCGGTGACTTGCCCGAACCGGGGAGTCTGCTTGATCACCCGCTAATCAGGCTTTTCGACCAGCAGATTCGCCGTGTGCAGAGTGACTCGCACAAGCAGCTACGCCCTATACCGCCGTTTTTCTGGGATCTATCCGGCCGGGCCGCAGTACACGGAGCCATGACCTCCGCCCAGAAGTTGACCGGTGAGACTATCTTCGTAGATATGATGACCGGACCACAGCGCTGCCTGGAAATCATGCGCTGGATCGCGGAGGCCTTCGTTGTCCTGTCTCGGCACTTTTCGCAAATCGCCCGTTTGTCCATAACCGAGGTGCATGTAGGCGAATGCGCATCCTGCATGGTCGGCCCGGAATTGATTGAACGTTTTGTGGCGCCGGCAACCTCGGAGATCGGCGAGAAACTTGGGCCCATCCGCCTGCATTCGTGTGGCCGCAGCACAAATCATCTCGAAGCATTTTCAAAAATCGAAAATCTCCGGTCTCTCGACCTCGGCGGCGATACATCAATCAGTAAAGCACGGGAAGTATTCGGAAAAGAAATGCCGATAAGTGTGGCCCCCTTGCCGCACGATATGTCCGCAGAAAGCCCGGATCCGCTATTACGCTGGGCCGAACGCATTCTCGAAGAGAACGACGGCGGCAACCTCGAATACGTTTATCACCTCGAACCCGGTTATAATCTCAATACTATTTACGCACTAACTGAATTTGTAAGAAGTTTACCGAATGCCCAAAATCCCTGAGCTATTCGGGTACGCATTATCACAATGGTTGTTTATCAGCAAATCAGATTATTACTAAAGGATAAAAGATGGCTGAAAAAAAACTCTCGTTTATAGGCGCAGCGATATTGGCAGCCTCGCTCCTTACCACTCCCGCACGAGCGGAATCAAGACTTGAGTTTCCGGGCCCCGCACCGGGTGATGCTAAAGGCAGCGTGCTCAACGATGAGCTTATTTTACAAAACACGCTGATCTCGTGTACCTGGGATACTTCCGAAGGACGACTCAAACCCGGATACGTCAGCAATAAGCTCGCCGCAAGCACGCTGCAATTAGCAGAGGCTCAATGCTTTCTATTGGTTTTGGAGGGTGGGCAGGTGACAAAGGCTTCCGATTTGAAGGTCGTTCGCGGGCCTGACCTAAAGAATTTGGAGCCGAACAGCGAGTCATGCCGACTGGCCGAATGCTTTGGCGGCAAGCAAATCTCCGTCAAGCTGGCCTCTTCGGACAATAACCTGAATGTCGAATGGCACGCGATTTTGCGCCACGGCTCGAATTATGTCCGGCAAGAGCTGACACTAACCGCAGCAAATAAATCAATCAACATCGAAGAAATCGTGCTGATCGAGCTGCGCGAATCGAACGCGAAGGTCATGGGCACGGTGGATGGATCGCCTGTGGTGGTGGGCAACATGTTTTTCGCTTACGAGCACCCCCTATCAAAGAGTCACATATTGCAGGCGAGCTCAAAGCCTTTGCGGTGCAGTTTGCCTCACGCTATTTTGCTCAAGCCGGGTGAGCCAATTGTGCAAAGCTTGGTCATGGGCGTTGTTCCGCAGGGCCAGTTGCGCCGCGGCTTTCTGTATTATGTCGAACGTGAGAGGGCGCACCCATACAGACCGTTCCTCCATTACAATAGTTGGTATGACATCGGCTACGGCGCCGAGAAAATACAGGAAGCGGAATTTCTGGAGGTGATCGAGCTGTTCGCAAATGAGCTCATCAAACAGCGAAAGGTACGAATGGATTCGTTCGCGTTGGATGACGGGTGGGACGACCCCGCCTCCTTGTGGCAGTTTCACAAGGGTTTTCCCAACGGATTCACCTCGCTGGAGAAAATGGCCGAGAAATATGACTCCGCTTTGGGGGCCTGGCTTTCTCCTTTTGGCGGCTATGGCCAGGCGAAGCGCGAAAGGCTAAAATACGGCCAACAGCAGGGCTTCGAGACAAACAAGAGCGGATTTTCACTCGCCGGCCCCGTCTATTATGCGAGGTTTCGCGATGTGTGTGCGAAAATGCTTCGCGAGTACGGGCTGAATTACTTCAAGTTCGACGGCATCGGCGTCGGCGGCAGACCGGCGGGGACCGGTAGCGAATTCGCCCGGGATATGAATGCTCTACTGCGGCTTATCAGCGACCTTCGCCGGGTCAGGCCCGATGTCTTCGTCAACATTACAACCGGCACCTGGCCGTCACCATTCTGGTTGTGGTATGGTGACTCGATCTGGCGGTCGGGAGCCGACTGGAGCACCCACGGCTGGGGCTCCAAACGCCAGCAGCAAATCACCTACCGTGACAAGGAAACTTATCATAATGTCGTCCTTCGCGCACCCCTTCACCCGCTTAATTCGCTTATGACCCAGGGTATTATGTTCGCCAATCACGGACTCCCCGGTGAGACTGGGGATCTGGCCGATGACATACGAGCATTCTTCGCAGGCGGTACCGATTGCCAGGAATTGTACATCACCCCCTCCCTGATGCGACGGCACCACTGGGACGCTTTGGCCGAGGCCGCAAAATGGTCACGCAGCAATGCGGATGTTTTGGTGGATACGCACTGGGTAGGCGGTGACCCCGCCAGGGGTGAAATCTACGGCTGGGCATCGTGGTCCAAGCGAAAGGGCATCCTGTCGCTCCGCAACCCTCACGACAAGCCCGGCAGTATCACCCTGGATATCGCAAAAGCCTTCGAACTGCCGAAAGGTGCTGTAGAAAAGTACTCTCTCAAGAGTCCCTGGAAGAAAGACCTAAACAAACCCGCCATCGTGCTAATTGCGACAAGAGAGCACACATTTGAACTAAAGCCATTTCAGGTCCTGGTCTTTGACGCCACACCTCTCTAAGCCCTTACAATAATAGTCTATGATTTTACTCGCGCGAATTTACTACCCTTCAAGGGTATATCGGTACTCTGTACGGCCGCTTCAAAGATGCTGTCCCCAGCGGACGACAGCTTTGACAAGACCATACGCAAC
>CAYWOD010000212.1:0-6011 GCA_964459805.1 uncultured Pirellulales bacterium | reverse complement strand
CGATAGCGGCTGTGCTGCGACTCGTGATCGAGTATTGACAAGGGCGGCAATCAGTTGTCAGAAGACCCGGCCACCCCGCCCCGCAAAACCAGACCCGGCCCCTCTGGCAATCGCAGCCGAATTTCGTTGTAATAGTACACTAATAAGCTCTGAAGAATTCTAAGATGCTCCAACGAAGGTTCAAGACTTATGGAGATTAACGGCAGCGGTCTCAAGCAGCTCACCGGCGGCCCCTACACCGACATCGAGCCGACCTACCTGCCCGACGGCGGCATCAGCCCGCCAGTTTCGGCCAGTTTAATTGAATTACCAGGAATATGGAAAAGGGAAGAAAGTGTGGTACAATCAGGTGTTCGCTGTGGATAGTTGGCTTGCATAAGAATATATGGAGATTAGGAGCCTTTACTGGAGAATGACGAATGATGTCAATGGCACCGAATCTGATACTGTTCGCGGGCGTGCTTTGCGCCCTCACGTCTGTTGGCCGAAGCGCCGGCGGCGCCCGGCAGGAATACCTCTCGCCGCTGGCCTTGGCAGCCGATAGTCAGGGCAAAACCCTGTATATCGCTGAGGCGACGGCCAGGCAAATCGCGGTTTTTGACATTGCCGCCGGCGAGGTCAAGAAAAGCATCCGGCTGCCGGACCCGCCGAGCGGGCTGGCCCTGTCGCCGGACGGCCAGAGCCTCTACGTTGCCGGCGCCGTGCCGGACGGCCGGATTCATGTCGTCAATCTCAAAAGCGGCAAGGTTGGTAAGACTCTGGCCGCGGAGCACACGCCAACCGCACCCGTGGTCAGCCCCGACGGCAAAACGCTCTACGTCTGCAACCGCTTTAATAACAACGTCGGGATCTACGACCTCGCCTCGGGCGAGGTCATCGGGGCCGTTGCAGTCACGCGAGAGCCGGTAGCAGCGGCTGTCACACCCGATGGAAAGCTGCTGTTCGTGGCAAACCTGGTGCCCGCCGGCGCCGCAGACCGCGATTATGTGGCAGCCGAGGTCTCTGTTATCGATACGGTCGCAAAAAAAGCTGAAGCCGCCATCCAGCTTCCCAACGGCAGCACGGGCCTGCGGGGCGTCTGCGTCTCACCCGACGGCAAATTCGCATACGTCACCCATGTCCTCGCCCGCTACCAGCTCCCAACGACGCAGCTCGAGCGAGGCTGGATGAACACGAATGCCCTGAGCATCATAGACGTGTCGAGCAAAAAACTTGTCAATACGGTGCTGCTTGACGACGTCGATTTGGGTGCCGCCAATCCGTGGGGGGTCGCGTGCACGGCCGACGGCAAGTACATCTGCGTTACGCATGCCGGCACCCATCAGCTCAGCGTTATCGACAAGGCTAAACTGCACGAGAAGCTCGCCAAGGCCGCCGCCGGCGAAAAGGTCTCCGATGCAACATCCTCCTACGACGACGTTCCCAACGACCTGTCCTTCTTAGTGGGCCTGCGAAGACGGCTCAAACTCACCGGCAACGGCCCGCGGGGACTGGCCGTCATCGGCACGAAAGTCTATGCAGCCGAGTATTTCACCGACACCCTGGGTATTGCGGACATCAATCCGGAGGTCCGGCCCGCGGCCCAATCATTGGCGCTCGGCCCGAAAAAGCGCCTGACCGCCCGCCGCAAAGGCGAGAGGTTCTTCCACGATGCAACCCTGTGCTTTCAAAAGTGGCAGAGCTGCTCGAGCTGCCATCCTGCCCAGGGACGACCGGATGCGCTCAACTGGGACCTTCTCAATGACGGGCTCGGCAATCCCAAAAACACCAAGAGCATGCTGGTGGCGCACAAGACGCCGCCGGCCATGGCACTGGGCGTCCGCGATAACGGAGAAGCTGCGGTGAGAGCCGGAATAAGGCACATCCAGTTTGCCGTTCGCCCCGAAGCCGACGCCGTCGCTATCGACCGATACCTCAAGTCGCTCAAGCCTACCCCGAGTCCGTATCTCGTAAATGGCAAGCTAAGCAGATCGGCCAAGCGAGGCCGGAAAGTCTTTAAACAGGCAAACTGCGCCAAGTGCCATCCGGCGCGATTGTACACGAATTTGAAAAAATACGATGTGGGAACGGGCAGAGACAGGGAAAAGAACCTGGAATTCGACACGCCGACGCTGATTGAACTGTGGCGAAGCGCTCCATACCTGCACGACGGCCGCGCCGTGACTATGAAAGATGTGCTCACCAAAGACAACCACGATGATAAACACGGGCGCACATCCAACCTGACGGATGAGCAGATTAACGATCTGGTGCAGTTTGTCCTGTCACTGTAGAAGCTTGCTGTTGGGTTGTGGATTGTCTTTGCGCGGATGTCGGAGAAGTGAGACGGGCTTTTAATACAGAGCGTCGCCGGGCAGATAGAAGACTCCAGGCCCGACTCCGGGGGGATAAGGCTCGGCGGTGGCGCGGTTCATAATCACTTCCATCGGCACCACGTCCGATGTCGAATAATCCGCAACGTGGCCATCCGAGTAGCCGGCGTGAAGTTTGATTCCGAGTGCACTCAAGTCCATTCCGGAGTCCGGGCCGGACCACCAGGCAGAAGCAAGCGGGGTCTCGGCCACGATGCCGGCGCCTCTGAATTTCTCGCAACTGCTGTACCCTCTGCGACTGCGATGATGATCGTAGCCAAGGTAACAGCTCACCAACAACTTGCTTTCTCCCGGCCCGCCGGCGGCGCCCGACGGTCCCTTGAACAGCTTGCGACGGCCCGTCAAACACCCGACATAGTTCCAGTAAAAGCAATACGCCCCCACCATAGGCTCCTTATCATAGAGAGCGTCCGGATTGTCCCACTCTTCGCCTGCATCCCACGCCTCCTGGATGTACTCGTGCTCTTTTGGTGCGTTGCGGCAGGACATGACAGACGCGTCCGCGATATAGCTGCGCAGATAAGCGCTCATCGAACGATACAGCCTGGGGCTCCGCTCTTGAACCCCTGTCATCATGGTCGGCTCCTGCCAGTTCCAAGAATCGTCTTTGCCGATCGTCGCCACCGATTCCGGGAAAAGTCCATCGTTGTCCAGTGCATAACACAGGAGCGTCTTTACGATATGATGCTGGTCACTTATCCCCAGCACCGAGCGTGCATGACGCCGAACTTTACCCAGCACAGGCACCAAAATACTCATCAGAAGGGCAATTATGGCCATTACGACCAGAAGCTCAATGAGCGTAAACCCTCCGTGCACCCCCAACTTCACAGCGAACTCGCGCTGGCGAACACCAGGTTTTTCTCCCGTTCCTGTACACATACCCAGTTCTCACAGCAAAACTTGGGTTATTGTACCACTTTGCCGGGTGCTTGTCAACAAAAGCCCGAAAAAAAACCGGCTTGCCGACCATTATCCGTTTTTCACGGTGCAGGGCCAAGGCAGCAAGCATCCGGCCCGCATTTGGGGCCTGATTCTTGATTCTTGCCGTATAAACGGCTACAAACGCATCGCGAGAGGTGCGATACGATGGCACGCTACGTTACCAGGCCCACTCGGCGACAGAGAGCCAATTCTCGGCCACAATGGCAAAATCCATCATATTAACCACTCCGTCCCGGTTTACATCTCCGGCTATCTTCCACTCGCTCATACTGGCATAGTACGTCCCGCCGAAGGCGCCCATATTGAGCCTCCCGCCGTTGGGCATGCGTTCTTCTGACGGATCCACCTTGGGGTCGCCGCCATCGACGCACGGGCTGGTCAGGTCATCAAGAATCCATTCCTTGGTCGTTGCCCTATATCGCCCGCGCTGGGAACGCAGATGATAGTCGCCATTGGCCGCATCTGCAAAGAGCGGGTCAGCAGTGATGTTACCTTCACCGGCACCTCCCTTTTGGATACAACTGTACCTCGCCTCGCAGCCTACCAAATCGGCGTCGGTATTGTTCCAGAAAATACTGTTGCTTATATCAGGCTCGCCCCAGAAGTATTTCTCAATCCCTTTCTTATTGTCTATCACCGTTATGTTCGTAATCGTAGGCGAAGCACCGGAGATAAGGATGCCCGCAATACCACAATTCCTTATCACGACATTCTTCAGCACGCTGTTGGAGTCTTCACCCATGAACGAGACTGCGTAGCTCGTTGGCCACGTCAAGACAACCGCGTCGCTGCCCTGACCGGCAACCGTTATTGCCTTGCCGTCGAAAAATATCTCCTCTTCATAAACACCGGGATACACCACTACTGTATGGCCCTCTCTGGCGAAATCTATACCTTTTTGAATAGTTGCAAAAGCCGTTTCGGGGCTCAACCCGTTGTTGTTGTCGTCTCCATTGGCCGCATCGACGCACCAGTTCGGCAAGCTCTGAAATTCATAAGCTCCCATATCCACAACACCTTGAAAGATGCGCGGGCTCCCATCGAGATCGGTAATCACAAACGGCAGAAGCGCCGCGTTGTCACCCGCATCAATGCACGGTGAGCCGAAGGTGAGGCGAAGGTCGTCATCTTCGGTGCCGACCGCGTTGTCAGCTCCATCTGCATCCGAAAACAACGGGTCGGCACCGATATTCGCGGTTCCGCCGAGCGTGCCGCTCCAGCCCTCGAGACAACTATACTCTATGACTAATGTTCCATTGACGTCCCGAATCTGCGCGGACTCCGTATCGAGTCTGTCGTCCGTATTGCCCCATAAAATACAGTTGACCAGTGTCGGATTACCGTCTTCGTTGTACATTCCCCCGGTGCTCTGGGCCGAGTTGCCGCTAAAGGTGCAGTTGGTTATCGTGAGGCTGTCTTGGCAGTTATCGAGTGCGCCGCCTTCCTGGCCGGCCGAGTTACTATTGAATATACAGTTGACGAGCAATGGACTGCCGCCCCACCAGCTTGCCATCCCGCCGCCGAATCTGCCGGCGGTGTTGGCCCTGATCACGCAGTTGACCAGAGTTGGGCTGCTCTGACCACAGAAGATTCCTCCCCCATCGCCGGCCTCTCCGTGAGAGGTGCCCACCGAATTGCCGGCGAACAAGCAGCCGGTCAGCATGGGACTGCTTTTGTAGTTGTACATTCCTCCGCCCCTTGGGTCATCCTTTGCATCTTCCAAAAATGCCCGGTTCCCACTGAATGTTGTGTTTTTGAGATTCGGACTGGCCAGCATATTGTACATCCCTCCGCCCTGACCTGCGACGTTGTCGCCGAACGTACAGTTTGCCACAGTCGGACTTCCGGAGAGGTTGCACATGCCGCCGCCGCCGAGGCGGTCGGCGTTGCCGGCGGTGATGGTAAAGCCGTCCAGCACGGCTGTGGCATTGGTTCGGCTGCCCGTCACAACGTGGTAACTATTGTCGCGGTTGTTGGCGAATCCCGCTCCGTCGTTGCCGGCAAGGTCGCCGCTAAGTACGGTTTGGTATTTGTTGACGTTGCGCATTCCGGGATTTGGCCCGCCGAGACCCGCGAAGGCGCCCTTTATTGCCACGCCATCGATCAACTGGAATGTCGCCGTTCGATTGCTTGGTGTTACGCCTGCTCCCCGGTCGGGCTTGTAGATGCCCTGCGCCACGTGAATCCGGTTGCCACTTGAGGCCGCCGCCAGAGCATCCTGAAGGTGGTTGAAGGCGTCTGCCCAGGTTGAACCGTCATTTAGTCCCCCCGCGCCGGCATAGACGTAAAGCGGTGCTTGCATAAAGAGTTCATATACCTCCGCCGCAGTCAGGGGACAATTATATAGCCGTACATCATCGATCAGACCGTCCCAATGCCGACCGGGCCTTTCTTCGTTTGCCCCGATGTAAACATTGTACTCGTTTGTCGTCACACCATTGCTCTCGGCTACGGGGCTCGCAGAATCCTCGATTCCGTCCACGTACAAGCGCATATTCGCCCCGTCGTAGGTCCCGCAGACGTGATGCCATTCGTTCGCCGCCACCTCAATATCTCCGTTGACATAGTTCCAGGGGGGCCCGCCGGTGACGGCGAAGTGGAATCTCATTTCGTCCTCAGCGGTGGAGAGTCTCCATGCCGAGTCGCCCTTGGTGACGATGGCCTGCCAATCCGCGTTGACGGCGTTGATCTTCA
>CAYWOD010000211.1:0-6040 GCA_964459805.1 uncultured Pirellulales bacterium | reverse complement strand
ATGGGGGTGGTGTCGAAAATAATCCTCCTTTAATCTTTAAATTATAATTTCATCACCAAATACTTTTCCGTAAGAAAATAATAACGTGTCTAATTCAACTACTTCAATATCCATTTTTTCGGAAATATCTTTCATTACGTTGTAAATATCTCTCATGGATGATTTTTCTTTTTCAATAAATCCCAAGTTTGTGAGGATCCGTCTGACATGAATATCTGGTTTGAAAATATTAATTCCAATATTTTTTAAGAAATGGAAAATAGTTACTTTTCCAATCCCATTAAATTTAAAGTCTTCAAGTAAACGCGGAGTCATTTCAACAAGTTCATCAGGTCCTTTTTGTGAGAGTTCCAATAAATATCCCTTAAAACCACCATAATTACATTTTTCAGAATCTAGTTCAATCATTCGTACAGCGTTTTTTATACACCATTGCGCTTTTCTAACGTTTTTAAAGCCACTATTCTTACAAATTCTTTGTGAGTAATAGTCAATATCATCAATAAAAGATGCCACTTTATGTATGTCAAAGAAATATAGTTCTTTTCTAATTGAAGTCCAATATTTCTTTATTATATCATAGCGAAAACCACTAGAATATGCAATCCAGCAGATCTCTGCATAAATATCTGAATTAGTCATATCATTTAGAGCAATATTTCGATAGTAATCCATCATTTCACTAGTTTCATTATTATTTTTTGATAAGTCTGCAATTTGATTTAAGAAAGCCATTGATTTGTGATTATTATTCATTGTTTTAGCTACCTTCCCTTTCGGTATATAACTGTTCAAAGCTTTAAAATCCATTATAAATCACATAATTTTTTATATATAAATGGATAGACATGTTAATAATATTTGAAATTAACGGAGCAGAATCATCATGGTTGACGATGTTAAGGTGATATTACTGGCGAGTGGAGGAATTGACTCTACAGCCTTATTAGATTTCTACTTGCGTAAGAATAGCGACCTAGAATGCATTCATTTCCAATACGGACAACCGAATGCTCAAAGTGAAAGAAAATCATACGAGAATATTACTGAGCACTTTCAAGTAAAAAAAAGGATATTGGAACTTAAGATTCCGATGGCACAGCGTAAAGATGAATTAATAGGTAGAAATGTTTTCTTCGTTCTTGCAGCTGGGAGTCTTGGTGTATCCCCTTCAAGAATCTCCATTGGTATTCATTCAGATTCAATATACTATGACTGCTCGAAAGATTTTCTACATGATTGTCAGAGAGTGTTAGATGGTTATTACGCAGGTTTAGTTAAAGTAGAAGCTCCATTTATTGATTTTACTAAAAGAGATGTTATCGAATACTGTAAGAAATATGACGTTCCATTAAACTTAACATATAGTTGCTATCGACAAAATTTTCCTCCTTGTGGAACATGCCCCTCTTGTCTAGATAGGTTGATGCTAAATGAATCTTAATGAAATATGTGTAAGCCGTACTATTCCACATACGGATATAGAGACTCCTATACTTGTACCCGCTTTTTCAAGTGCAGTTTTCGGAATATGTGATAAAAAAAGGATGCATGTTATAGGTGATATTTATAAATTCTATAAAAAGAGATTAAAAAACGCATCACTTCTTAGCGCGTTTGATATTTATTATAATTATATAGATATAAATGAGATACAGAATACAAAAATTCTATTTTTAGATAGTGGAATATATGAAAAAGATTGTTATACAAAGGCGGGTAGAAGAGTAAAATGGTCCTATGAAAAATATCTTGAAGCTCTTAACCGTGTAAAACCCACGTCATTATGTGTCTTAGTAAACTATGATAGAGAAAATAAGATAAAAGACCAATTAGCAGAAGCCGATAATTTTTTTAATGAATATCCTGATTGCATTAGAAATTTTCTTTATAAACCTAGAAAAAAAGATCGATTTATTGACATAGATGAACTTGTTAAAAATGTCAATGATATTGAAAAGTTTGACATATTGGGGATTGCTGAAAAAGAATTGGGGCCGTCCCCATTAAAGCGATGTGAAAATCTACTCAAAATAAGAATAGCCTTGAACTCGATAGATTCGGTAAAACCTATCCATGTTTTTGGTTGCTTGGATTTTCTGAGCGTTCTGTCTTTTTATTGTTGCGGCGCAGATATTTTTGATGGCTTATCATGGCTAAGATATGGGTTATATGAAAAAACATCAATCTACATTAACAATTATGCGTTGATAGAGGGTTTATGGGGAGAAAATATGGGGGATATCCATAATATTGCATACTTGAGAAATCTGTCCTATCTAGAGACTTTAACTAAATCACTAAAAGAATTCTCGAGTGCATACGACTTCGGTGTCTTCAACTTACGTGAAGACATTATAAATCAATTAAAACTTTTAATAAATTATGCAGGAATTGATATGAGGGTATGATATGGGTGCAAATGGTGGAGGCGGTGGTGGAGGCGGATACGGCGAAACTACAACTATTGATGATCTAGAGCAAAAAGCCACACTTCTTGTTGATTATTCAGAATATGAAGTAGAATTAAACAACTACTTTCAAGATATTTTAAAGGATGTTAACGATAGAGATGTTGAAGGTATAAGAAAACATTTAGAGACGATTATTACCGCTCTGAAAACAGAAATGGATATTATAAGTCTCCTCTATGGTGGTTCAATTCAAAAACACACGTATATTAATGGATTTAGTGATGTCGACGTCTTAGCCATATTAGATGATGCTGCATATCATGATATGACCCCTGATGAAGTCTTGGTTACTTTTTCAGAGAGATTGAAGCAACGTCTCTCAAATACGACCATCAGTACTGGAAACCTTGCTGTTACTATTGAATTTTCAGACGGACATAAAATACAAGTTCTACCCTCTATAAGAACAAGAGATGGGATACGTATTGCACATCCAAGTGGTGATCGTTGGAGTAGTGTAATACGACCTGATAGATTTGCTAAAAAACTAACAGAAGTTAACCAATCAAAAAATGGCAGAGTCATACCTGTAATAAAAATATTCAAGGCAATAAACACGCAATTACCAAAAGAAGCTCAGTTATCAGGCTATCACATTGAATCAATGGCAATACAAGCTTTTCAAAATTATCAAGGAAAATTAAACTATAAAGAAATGTTAACCCACTTGACCAAATATTCATCAAACGCTGTTCAATTCCCAATTTCTGATAGGACGGGTCAGTCACTTCATGTGTGTGACTATCTTGGGAATTTTGGTAGTATTGAAAGAGATAAAGCAAGTAGAGAATTAAAACGCTTACATTCCAAAATGACAAAAGCAGACGAAGATTATTCACTAGACGATTGGAAAAATATAATTGGTGATTAATTATCGAACGTATTAAAGGGAAAAGAATCCATTTTTCTGGAAGTGCAGACAAGGATATAGATCCTTCAACTTTGAAAACTGCTCATCAACTAATACGTAAATTAGCCATCAACATTCTCTCTCAAGGTGGAGGTCTAGTTGTACAAATTGGGGATGATCCTCGTCATGAAGATGATCCTACAATACCCCTCATTTTCGACTGGACCGTATTAGAAGCATTGGATACCTGTCATAAGGAAAACAAAATTACATGGCCTGAATCTCAAGGAGTTCCCGTTATAGTTGTGGGATTACCAAAATGGAAAAATAAAATACCAGTAGTTAGGAAACGTCTTTGGTCTCGATTATTATCGCAACCTATACTGACTATAAAACAAGTACAATCCGAATTAGGGGTGGGTGGGATTCTTAGAGAAGTACAATCGCAATATGGCAATATTCTGGTAACTTTGGGAGGTGGTCCTGGAGTTAATCATTTAGCTGATTTGTATATGAACATGAAAAAACCAGTGATCCCATTAGATCTCCCCTTAAAAAAAGGGAAACTTAGTGCTTCAGAAGAATTGCATCGAAAGGTATTTGAAGATCCAACTATTTTTTTCGAATGTGAATCTAAATATGATACAACCAGACTGTTTTCAAGACTTTCTTTCGATTCTAAAAAATCCACTGATGAAAATGCTGATCGTGTTATTGAATTATTATCAGCTTTGAAGAAGCCAACGGCTTTCTATGTAAGGCTAATGAATACGGAAAGCTCAGATTTTCTGGAAGTTGAGGATTTTTTTAGAAACGTGGTTGATGAAGTCGTGGAAACTTCTGGATACCAAAGATTTGAATCTGGTCTTGATCCGTCTCATGAAGCTTTCTTGAATGAAGAAATATTTCAAAATTTACACTATAGTGCATTAGCTATAGTAGATTTAACCGGAATACGATCTAATTGCTGCATAGAATTTGGATATGCTCTTGGGCAAAAGAAGAAATTCATTCTGATGGCGAAAAAATGTACAAAACTACCTTTCGATACAAAAATGATATCTTGCCATTTTTGGTCTACAACAAAGAATAATGATGACAGACAAAAAGAACTTTTAGAATACATGGAAAAAAATATTGATCGAAGGCCCGTAGTACCTTGAAATATGATAGAAGAACCCAGGCGATATTTTGAAACTTCAAACAAAAGATATTACTTATATCACATTATTTGCTGCGCTATATGTGGTCCTAGTAATCATATTTGCTCCTTTTTCTTTTTATGCGATACAATTCAGATTAGCTGGAATATTAAGACCTGGAATAGCTAAAAAAAGGATACTTGTTGTTGGTTATGGGATTGGTGTTTTCATAAGTAACTTTTTCAGTCCATTCGCAGGATTCCATGAACTTGTGTTTATGCCCATAATGGCATTGATATCTGGAATAGTATCTTATGAGATAGCAAAAAACTATGACAATAGCTATGTTGTAGTCAGCATAATAATTGCAATCATTATTGCTCTGAGTATAAGTTTGATGTTAAATCAACTTTTTTTATTACCAATAATGATCACATTACCTAGCATCCTTTTTAGTGAAATCACAGTAAACATACTAGGCGTAATGGTGTACAAACTTATCGACATGCGAGTTTCGATATGGTTTTAATCTATGTATAGATACGCGTACAATCCTTACATCGACGAAAATTCAGATAGGTATATCTATTAATAGCTAAGGTTTCGAATTTTAACCACTTCATCATTTGGGAGGATCTCACTAATTCCCCCAGGGAGGTGGACCGCTGACTCCACAGGAGAATGATTCATCTCCTTCACAGACGCAATATAATATTTACATTCCTCCATATTTCCATTAACTTCATGAGCGTTGAGAGACGTATTGACTGGCTCTTCCTGCTGAGTAACCTCCAACACCTCCCGGCCGAGGACCTCTCCGCCCACCTTACCCCCTGCCACAGCCCCGAATAAAATTAATACGTAAACCCACACAGCCTAAAACCATGAAGAAGCTGGACGGCCTCACCTACAGCCCCGCCTGGATAAGCCACATGGGCTGCCTCAGCGGCTGCACCCGCTACCGACAGTCATCTACAGCCTATCATACACCATAAAGAACGCCCACAAATCGAGGGAACACCCTCTCCGCTATAGAAGTTGAACTACATTCCGCCCTCGCCCTTCACCTGTCTCCCCTTCGGGCGAGGAGGATGCTCCCCCCCTCAACCTTCAACTCGTACGTCGGCTCGTCACCCGTGCCCAGCCTGAGGAGGAGCACCTTGGGGCCCGAGAGCGCCTCCCCCGTCGTCACGTCGAACCTCGAGCCGTGCCTCGGGCAGGTCACCACCCTCCCCTCCAGCCTCCCCGCGGAGAGGTCCCCCCCACGGTGGGTGCACCTGTTCCCGATCGCGTGGAACACCCCACCCACGTTGGCCACGAGGACCTCCTCGCCCCCCAGGTCCACCTTCCTCATCTCCCCCGGCCCGATCTCGGATGCCTCAGCGACCCTCACGAAGCTCAACCCCCCGACCCCCTCCCACCTCAGTGAAACCTATAATTTAATATAAGGATTACAATCTCCGAATTCAACTCGCGCGCGCCTCACCCAGGAGGCCGCGCACCCGCACGCGAGATAAGATAGAACGCACCCACGCTCACCACCCCGATCACCCCAGCGAAGTTGAAGACAGCAC
>CAYWOD010000210.1:0-6046 GCA_964459805.1 uncultured Pirellulales bacterium | reverse complement strand
GAGCAAGGTCGAACCAAGTCGAAGGGACGACATACCACATACGACATACGATATACGAAATACAAAACCAGTCCCGTTCCCTTATCGAACAACAGAAAGGCCACTCAAAACAGGGAGTCATAAGATGAGCCTAACAAGCAACCTACAGCCCCCCGGAAACAAAATTCCCGGCCTCTTTTTGTTTGACTTGCATCCCTCTTTCCGCGATTCTGTTGACTTTTTGGCGGGTGTTCCATTGCAGGTGATAGCTTGCATGTGCCCCTTAAGAATAATTGACGATTATTGTTCAGGACAGAGAGCATGAGAAATGCAATTCTTTTGAGTGTGGTAATCTTGTTGTCAACCGCGTGCCTGGCCGGCGCCGAGGAGAAGGAGCTCGGGGTTACCTTCGATCTGACTTATACGAGTAAGTGGATGAGCAAGGGAGTCGAGGCTTACGGCCAGCAGGGCGCATTGTTTAAAACTATCGACATTGATTGGTTTGGTACGGGCTTTGGAGTGAATGTTAAGCACCGCAATGCGATCGCGAGCGGTTATGTTGATAAGCAGAGGTTTGATTACAGGCCATATTATAAGAACCAGATGTTCAAGGGTACGGTCTGGGCCACGAATTATAATATCAGCGCCGGGTACGAGCACTATCCTGGGCTTGCCCGAAACGTCAGCAATACTACGTGGGAGTGGATATATGCGTTTTCCTGGCCGAATATCCTGAAAGGTGGGCTTGTTCCGAGCTACACCGCCCATTATGAATATCCGGCCGGAAGCAACTACGTCCATCACGATGTTACCGGCTGGGTACATCGTTTCGGACTTGGCTACGACCTGGACGTAGTCGAGTTGGCCAATCCGCTGCATCTGTCCGCGGAGATTGCCTACAGGGACGGGCTTGGCGGAACGGCCAAGGATCACGACTGGTCACACGCAACTTTCGGCATCTCCACAAAACTCAAGCTCAACGACCGTCTGTCGTTTGTTCCGGGACTTTACTACCAGGAGTCAATGGATGACTCGGTCTGCAAGCGGGATGTAGTGTATGCTGTGTTGAGTATGAAGTACAAGTTCTGAAGCGATAGGTGCCGGTCGGCGCAACTGTCTTGACTTGATAACCACTGTGGAAAACTGCAGGGCTTTTGCTGTTGAACAGGACTCAAAAAGGCTGTATAATGAAAGCGATATGGTAATTACAAAACAACAGGCACTTGAGATAGCTGCAAAAGTCCGCGGCGAGCTTGAGAAATTGTACGGCAAGCGGCTGCGGGGGGTGATTCTCTTCGGCTCAGCGGCACAGGACAAACTGGATGAAGACAGCGATATCGACATAGCAATCGTTTTAGATGAGATTCCCGACCGCTTTGCCGAGCACGAGCGCACAAGCCAATTGGGCTCCGATGTGAGTCTGGAGTACGATACACTCGTGAGCTTTTTGTTTGTGAGCCAAGCCGATTATCAAAGAGGTCGATTTGCGGTACACAGAACCATTAATGAAGAAGGGATTCTCACGTGAACGAAGAGGTACGTTTGCACCTCGAAAGAGCGGAGGATTGCATAAAGGACGCTGAGTTGCTGCTGAGTGCTCATCGGCCTTCGGGTGCGGTAGGCAGGAGTTATTATGCGATGTTCCACGCGGCGACGGCGGCCCTGCTGAGAACGGACATTAAGCGCCATTCTCATCAAGGGCTTGTTTCTGCGTTCGGGCAATTTCTTGTCAAACAGGGTCAGGTCGAGCCAAAGTATCATAAGTATATTACTGAGGCCTTTGATCTCCGGCAGGAGAGTGACTACCAGCCGTTGGTCGAAGTGACAGAACAACAGGGCGGCAAGGTGCTTGAGCGGGCGAAGGAATTCGTGGAGGCTTGTCGAAAGCTGTGCCGGTAATCGCAGCCTTCTGGCGATGGAGGGCTTTTTGAATCCGCTGCGGACAGCGTACTCCACGTGATTCCACACACTATTCATCTACGCGGTCGAACACGTAGGCATTATTATCTGACAGGGTCCAGACCATCATGGACTTCGTTAATACGGTTACGGTCGCTGCCGGATCTTCGTCTTCGTCTGCAAAGATGATAATAGCCCCATCTTTGTTTTCATAGCGAGCTGTGTGGTAACCGCTGTCTGTTTGTGCTACAAGTGTTCCGTTGTCAAAGACTTCAAGAGACTGAACATTATTATCAGCATCCGGTAGAATGCGACCCTTCCATTTCCCTACCATTGAAGGTCGTGATTGGGATGAGCAGCCGGAGATGAACACATAGGCTGACAGAACACAGATGAGCAGAATTAGTCGGTTTCTAATCTTCATATCGTATCTCCTTTTGTTATGTTATGAACAGTCTGCCGCACCACCGCTGGCTTATTCGAGAAGACCGGCGGCTCTTTTGGCTGATTCGACCGTATTGTAAAGCAGCATGGTGATAGTCATCGGGCCTACTCCGCCGGGAACCGGGGTGATAAACGAGGCCTTTTCTTTCACCGCCTCGAAATCCACGTCGCCTTTGAGAATGGCCACCATCCTGTTGGGGTCCTTTTTGCTCGGCCTTTGGCCAACCCGGTTCACACCCACGTCGATGACGACGACACCGTCTTTGACCATGTCGGCCGTCACTGTGTTGGGCCGTCCCGCAGCCGCGATCACGATGTCGGCTCGGCGCGTGTGAGCCGCCAGGTCCTTGGTGCGCGTGTGGCAGACGGTGACCGTAGCGTTCCCGGTTGCATTCTTTTGAATAAGCATATTAGCCAGCGGCTTGCCCACGATGTTGCTGCGTCCGACGATTGCAACCTCTGCTCCCTCGAGCTTGACGCCGCTGCGCACGAGCAGTTGAATCACTCCATGCGGGGTGCAGGGCAGGAACGCCTTTTCGCCCAGCACCATTTTGCCCACGTTCATCGGATGAAAACCGTCAACATCCTTGGCCGGATCGATGGCCAAGAGAACCTCGGCCTCGTTCAGACCCTTGGGCAAAGGCAGTTGAACCAAAATGCCGTTGATCTTGGGATCGTTGTTCATTTTCTCGACCAACGCCATCAAATCCTCTTGCGAGGTATCAGCCGGCAGGCGATTATCGTCGGAATAAATCCCTATATCCTCGCAGGCCCGCTCCTTCGCCCTAACGTATGACTGTGAAGCCGGGTCTTCGCCTACCAGGACAACTCCCAGTCCTGGTACGATACCCTGCTCTTTCAGCCTGGCTACTTTGTCCTTGAGTTCGGCCCGCATATCGGCGGCCACTTGCTTGCCATCAATAATTTGTGCTGTCATTGCTCACTCCATAAAAATCCAATTTTACCGCTGAGACCTCTGAGTTTAATCCTAAATCCTTCTCTGCGTGCTGGATGCTCTCTGCGGTTAGTATTAGTGGTTAAAACAGGCCCTGCACTTTTCCGGTTTCGACGTCCACATCAATACGGCGGAACGCAGGATTTGAAGCGGTGCCTGGCATAAGCTTAATCGCCCCGGCCACCGGAACGATGAAGCCCGCACCCTTATAGACTAGAATATCCCGAATGGGAAGCTCCCAGCCTCTGGGCCTGCCTTTGAGGTCGGGATCGTGCGAGAGGCTCAGGTGCGTCTTGACCATACACGTCCCCAACGTCTTGCTGATCGGGTCGGCCTCCATAGCCTTGGCTTTCTCAAGGGCCTCGTCGCTGTAGGTGACACCATCGGCGCCGTAAACCTCCTTGGCAATCAATTCAATGCGCTCCCGCAGCGGCGTCTCCAGCTCGTAGAGAAACTTAAAGTCGTCCTTTTCGTCGCAGGCCTGGACCACGGCTTCGGCCAGCTCGATCGCACCGTCGCCGCCCTTTAGCCAGTGCTCGGAAACCGCAGCCAATGCCCCGTTTTGCTCGGCGACCTTGCGGACAAGCTCTATCTCGGCTTTAGTGTCCGTATAGAAGCTGTTTACGCAGACCACCGGCCGCACACCGCTTTTCTTAACGGTTTCGATATTGGCCACAAGGTTCTCACTGCCTTTTTCTATCAATTCGAGGTTCTCAGTCGTGTACTCTTCGGCCAAAGGTATGCCGGGCTTGACAGTCGGGCCTCCGCCGTGCATCTTCAATGCTCGGATGGTAGCAACAATCACTACGGCGTTCGGTGTGAGCCCGGACATTCGACACTTCAAATTCCAGAACTTCTCGAATCCGATGTCGGCTCCGAAGCCGCTCTCAGTGACGTGGTAATCACCGAGTTTCGTCCCGATCATATCAGCAATAATGGAACTCTGCCCGATAGCGATATTTGCAAATGGCCCTGCATGTACAAACACCGGCTGGCCCTCAATGGTCTGCAGCAAATTGGGATTTATGGCGTCGGCCATCCACGCGGTCATTGCACCGTCCACTTCAAGATCGGCAGTCGTCACTTCATTGCCCTTCTTATCGTAGGCAACAACGATCTTGCTTATACGCTCCCGCAGGTCTTTTAGATCCTTAGCTACTGCGAGGATCGCCATCACCTCGCTCGAGACGGTAATCTGGAATCCCGAATCCATTTCGTAGCCGTCCATCTTGCCACCCTGGCCGATCCTGATATTTCGCAGCGCCTGGGCGCAGAAATCCATCGCCCATTTCATTTGAACGCTTTCCGGGTCGATGTCTATTCGCGTCAGCTTGCTTTTGGCGAGGCGGGCGTCGTCATAGTTCCTCTCGTGCTGCATTCGTGAAGTTAGGGCGACCATCGCCAAATTGTGTGCATTTGTGATAGAATCAATATCGCCTGTAAGCCGGATCGAAAAGGGCGTCAGCGGAATGCACTGCGCCAGGCCTCCGCCCGCAGCCGAGCCTTTGATATTAAATGTAGGGCCCCCGCTGGGCTGCCGGATTGCACCGACAACACGTTTGTCTATCTTGCCGAGCCCTTGAATCAGGCCGACAGCCGTGGTCGTTTTCCCTTCGCCCAACGGCGTCGGCGTAATGGCCGTCACATCGATGTACTTTGCTTCCGGCGCACCCTTGAGCCGGGCCAGTGCTTTGAGATAATCGACCTTGGCTAACTTGTGCCCCATTGGAATCAACTCATCGCCATGCAAGCCCATCTCTTGGGCCAATTGCTTGACAGGTTTCATTTGTTCTTCGGCCGCTTCGGCAACCTCCCAGTCCTTCATTTTTGTCGGATCGAGTTTCATAGGTGTTTCCTTATCTAATAATATTGATTCGGTTATTCGCACTCAGCCTCCTACCTCTTTGCAGCAGTATAGATCTTGAGGAAGGAATCTGAGTATATCTGTTTGTTCATCAGCATCTCGGTAGTCGCCACAACATTGACCAGGTCGGTGTCAAAGACATCAGCAATCGCCGAATCCAGGCCGCACGACATAGCCATAGCGAGGAACTGTTCTCCACCAAGCTCAAGCTCCTCTGCTCTTTTGATAAAGGCATTCTTGATCTCCTCTTTGAGCATTGTCGGCATCCACACGATCCTCTTAATCCTACCTTCGGCAGCGATGAACTTTCGTGAGAAGATGTAGTGCTTCGAATGTCCGATGAAACCCGGCGTCTGCTGGCCGCCGCGGACCGTCCCAGCCAGGGTTGAGAACTTCATTCCCACCGGAGTCATCTCGGGGTACTCTCTGTTGACAATCATTATCCCCCCAGTCGAAGGCAGCACCGCCGGCAATCATTCGTATAAGGTTTCTGGCCGCTATGGTATCAGCAGTTGCACCACATACCCCTGCTTGCGCACCGTCCCCAAACGGGTCGATTCGACACGGGCCCATAGCACAGTTCCGGCAGCATATACCCTGTTTGCCGAAACCGCACTGCGGTGATTGCGCTTCGAACCTGTCCCAGGCGTTTTGCTGCCCGGCCTTGGCCATTTGCTCTATCATTTCCTGTGCGGCCTTGTCAGAACTACGTTCCTTTGCTTCCATAAAACTTCCTCACTCTTTTAACGCCTACTTTTTAGAGAGATTCATTACCTTTGTCTATTCTCACTTCCCGACCTTTGACAAAAGAAGGTCGGAAAGTTCATTCTTCGCACGTTTCAATTCTTCCACGACCTGCGCATCTGCTTCAAAGACTCGCTCTCGCCGCAGGTCCGCCTCCTGGA
>CAYWOD010000209.1:0-6080 GCA_964459805.1 uncultured Pirellulales bacterium | reverse complement strand
TCATCGGCTGGTTGCCTAACTTTTCTTGAGCCTTTGTAGCGTAGTAGTACTAGTTATGTTGGCATTTCGCATTTGTTAGGTTACATCGACAGTGATGAACGCTTGGATGAAGTACTTCGCAAAGCAAATCGTATTTCGGTACGTGAGACAACCGAAAATGTCAGAGGTTCTGAGTGTTTTGTGATTGATGCTCATACAAAGTATGGACAATATACAGTCTGGCTGGATCCGGAACATGGCTATCACCCGGCTAAGGTGAGGCGCAAAGCCAGGGAAGGTGAATACACACATCGTCACATAATACCCAGGGGTTCCATTGCAACAGGCTATTTAGAAGTTCTTCAATTTGAAAAAGTCGATGATATCTGGGTTCCTCTGGAAGTCAATGCAGGTTATCACCGGACGATAGGGAGTCCAAAATACTATATGGGTGAGGATAAACATTACAAGCGCACGCAGATTATATTGAATCCCGATCATGATCAGCTTGGGTCATTTGACGATCCTATACTGGAGAATCCGGACAACGACCCGGAACTCAGGAATGGAACGCTTGTGGAAATAAACTTCCTACCGACGCGATACACCTGGCAAGACGGCCAGGTCGTGGACGAAAAAGGGCAGGTAATCATAGATTGCAGGCCAAAGAAAGCAAGCGGTTCTGCTGAGTCCAAGCCCAAATCTGCTGTCCGAAAGCGTCCGAGCGCGTGGGAATTGCTTCGCAAATATGCAACACAACAGGCGGAAGTTACTGGGCCTCGGAGCAAAGAACGCGTTGTTTACTTCCCTACAGACCGCTCTCTCGGCAGGCTTATGATTCAGGACCAAAGCACCGAGAGAATCATCGAGACATTTCACTACTGGGGCACAAGAGAGGATACCGACTGGGACTACCTCGGCCAGGCGACCGGCAAGGTCACCATCCCGGCCGGCAAACGGCTTGCCCTCTATGTAAGTCAAGACGGCTGGCGAGACCTTTCCCCGCTTTCAAACCTCAAGCCCGACGACCTCTATATGCTGACCATCTACGGCCAATATACCGGCGGCCAGTTGCCCGACGACAGATGCATGCCCCATATCGCCCACTTGACGGGCCTGAAGTCCCTGAACCTGGGCGCCACAAACATCTCCGACAGCGGTATCAAATTCACCAAAGACTTCAAATCACTCGAGCGTTTGTTCCTGCCTCAGGCAATTACCAACAAGGGTTTGGCACAGGTCGCCCAGTTACAATCACTCAAGGCGCTACAGTTCTACGAAAACCACGTCACCAACGCGGGTTTGGCTCATCTTGGAAGGTTGACGTCACTTGAAGAATTGCAACTCGTCGGAGGTCGCATCGGGGATGCTGGCCCGGCACATCTGGCCAAGTTGCCTTCGCTGCGATATCTTATGCTTGCAGGCAAGAACTTCACCGACGCCGGCCTGGCCCATCTAAGAGGCATCCGTTCCCTGAGGATTCTGGACATCGGTGGTCTTGGTCAAGTTACAGACACAGGGCTACTGCACTTGTCGTATGTCAGCAACCTTGAAAGCCTGAACCTTCACTGGAACGAGAATATCACCGACACTGGCATCGCTCATCTAAAGAAACTGCACTTGCTGAAGAAATTGGATATCACGCATTCCCAGGTCACGGACAAAGGTGTCATTCATCTGTCTGGAATCAAGTCGCTTGAATATCTGAGCCTGCCCTTCAGAGGTATAACCGACCAAGGACTGGCTAAGTTGCGTACTCTACAAAGATTAAGGTTCCTAAGTGTTGGCACGACCACTGGCAGTCCGATCACGAACGCCGGGCTCGAACACATCGCAAATCTTAAATCTCTCGAGCACCTCTCCATCGGGGGACAAGGGATAACCGATGCCGGGATAGTTCACATTGCCAGGCTCAGCAGCCTCAAGGAGCTTGCTCTGACGACCGGCCCGCTTAACAAAGGGCAATTGACCGGTGCCGGCCTGGCGAGCCTGACTGCATTAAAGTCACTGCAAACACTTTTCCTACATCAAACACACATGGTCCTCTCAGACCTGACGCAACTCAGCCGCCTGCCGGAGCTGACTAATCTGGAGGTAAAGCAGATACGGCGAGGCAACTTTGTTTTGGACATTTCCGGATTAACCAAGCTTAGAAACTTGGATTTGAGTCTATCAAGACGTCCAGCAGATGCGTTTGGTGATGCGGACCTCGCTTGCCTGGCAAAACTAAGGCATCTCAAGTCGTTAGATATATACCCTCACGAGTTTAGTGATACAGGTATAGCCCACTTATCCAGCCTGACCGAGATGGAGCGCCTGGGAATAGGCGGTCCCGAGTTGACCGATGATGCCCTCCGGCACCTTGCCAATATGACCAAGCTCAACCAGCTAACCATCAGCGATGGAAACATAACCGAGCAGGGGCTGCGCCACCTCGAACGCCTCAAAGCACTCACATACCTGAATATCACTTCAAGACACCGGATCAGCGCCGCAGCCAAACGCCGCCTCCAAGACCAACTGCCGAATCTTGCCTTCTTCCAGACTCAACTCAAGCAAGCTTCTCCCCCCAGGCGCAATCGAGGAAACTGACCCGGCTGGAGATCTGCTTTTTGCGGAGAAATGCGGCTTTTCTTGAACAATTCTCGGACGGGAAACGGCTTATATATGAGCGCACGAATATGTTACAATGTATGCTAAGGAGAATAAGAAAATGGCCCAAGATGAAGCAGTCTTATTGCAGCGTTTCGTGGCATCGGGCGACGCCGGCGCGTTTTCAGAAATTGTCCGTCGGTACGCGTCTTTGGTCTATAGTGCGTGCATGCGTATCCTGGCCGATAGAGAGACCGCTGCCGATGCTACACAGGAGACCTTCTTCCAGCTCTTGAAAAAGGCCAATACCATCACCGGCTCAATCCCCGCCTGGCTTCACAGGGTGGCGACCGGCAAAGCTGTCGATAGAATTCGCGCTGAATCGGCTCGCAAACGTGCAGAGGGTCAATATGCTGACGTTAAATGCCGTCAGAGCGAAAAGTGGGAGGATTTGTCGCCTCGCGTGGACCAGGCATTGGAAACCCTTGATGTTTCTTCGCGTGAGCTTCTGATAGAGTATTTCTTCAAAGGCCGGTCCCTTACCGATATCGCCGCCGACAAAGGCCTCTCGCATCCGACCGTGTCGAGACACATCAAAGCGGCGGTCAACAGACTCCGCGGTGAACTTCGCAAATCCGGCGTTGCTGTAGCGGCTATTGTACTCGGTTCCCTGCTGACGGCAAACGCCGCCCAGGCAGCGCCGGCGGCTGTCTTGCAGGAGTTGGGAAAGATAGCCCTCGTAGGGAGCGAGGTCGCGGCCGCAACGACCGTGGGCACTGGAGCCGCGTCGGCTGCGGGTGCAGGCACCGCTGCATCGGCATCAGGCGCCAAAGTAGCGGCCGGTGTGCTCGCCGGTGTAAAAGCGAAGGTCGTAACGGCCGCGGCGATAACGGTTGTCGGAGTCGGCTCTGTAGTTACATATAACCACGTGACCGAACCGTCTGCACCGAAGCAGCCTACGACCCCGGTTGCGGCCCGGCAATCCACTCCGAGTTCGTCTCGCAGCCCGGCAAGCCCTGTGGTGGCGGCCCCAGTTACGCACAAAACCCCAACGACGCAGGAAATCGATTGGTCACAGTGGGACAGGCAGATGTGGGAGCAGATATTCGCCGAGGATACGTCCGTCGCACGTCCCGCCAAACCCGTTCCCACGGCGTCCCGCTCTGAGGAGTCCGTCACCGAAGCTTCCACGGATGGCTACGTACCAGGCGGGGTGGAGGAAGCCGACGAGAAAATAAACAGCCAGCAGCAAGAAATGAACACAGTTACTGTCGAGGTGAAAAACAGTAATGGCTCCATCAGCATGGTAAAACTCCAGAAGCGCGGTGTCGGTTATGTCGATCCGAGAGGCACGTATTTCGACCATTTGCCGACTGGAGAAGAGTTGCACCCAATTTTCGGCTTTTAGCAAAACGTTAAACAGTCGGGACCCCAACCAGAATCCACGCCGGTGAGCAAATGCAACTGCATGGAACGGCAGTCCGGTCCGACGGAAAATGGCTGATAGACGGTATCTAAACCAATCGCGGGCTTGTCTAAGTCAGTAGCCCGTAGTCCTTGAGCGTCTGTTCTAAGACGGCCAGCTTGTCTTGTTCTAACGGCGTCATTGGCAGGCGCAGCTCGGCCGAACATAGATCGAGCATCGCCATCGCCGCCTTGATCGGTATCGGGTTGGTTGCCAGCGTCAGTATATTCTTGCTCAGCGCAAAGAGCTTCTTATGCCACTGCCGTGCCGACGCCAAATCCCCTTCTAAAATCAAATCCGTCATCGCCTTGACGTCTGTGGGCACGATGTTCGCCACTACGCTGATAACGCCCTTGCCGCCGACCGAAGCTAACGGCAACGTGAGCGAGTCATCGCCTGAGACGATGGTAATATCACAGCGCATCGCAATTTCGCTGGCCTGGTCCAGGCTGCCCGTGGCCTCTTTGACCGCGACTATATTCTCAACTTCAGCTAAGCGGGCGATAGTCTCCGGCGTCATACCCGCCCCGCATCGCCCCGGTATGTTGTACAGGACTATCGGCAGGTCAACCTCTTCGGCTATCGCCTTGAAGTGCTGATAGAAGCCTTCCTGCGTCGGCTTATTGTAGTATGGCCCGACCTGCAGCGTGGCGTCGGCGCCGACATCTTTTGAAAACGCCGTCAACTCGATTGCCTCAGCGGTGCTGTTTGAGCCGGCCCCCGCAATCACAGGAACCTGCCCGCCCACCGCCTTGACCACCCTCTCGATAACCTGCTTGTGCTCATCGTGGCTGAGCGTCGGCGATTCACCCGTCGTCCCAACCGGCACTATCGCATCTATGCTGTTCTCCAATTCGAAATCAATCAGCTCATCGAGCGTTTGAAAATCGATGTCCCCATCCTGAAAAGGCGTCACCAATGCGACCATTGCCCCTGTAAACATCGTAACCTCCCTGAATTCTCTTTGCCACTAAGCCACTAAGCCACCAACATTACAATAAGCTCGAAGACGCTAAGGGTTAGCTCCATCTATTCTCTCAATTATTATTTCCTTTGTGACTTAGTGCCTGCGTGGCTAAATATCTTGCGCGCTGAATTTGTCTATCAACTCTATCATTTGAGCTGTCGCCTCTTCTATGCCGACGAAGACGGCCCTCGATACGATGCTGTGGCCAATATTGAACTCGCAGAGGTCCTCGATAGCGGCGACAGGCCCGATGTTTCGATACGTCAGACCGTGGCCGGCGTGGACAATCAGCTTGTTCTCGACCGCCAGGTCTTTGCCTCGTTCGAGCTCGCTTAGTCTTTTCTTGACGGCCCGCGGCGTCCTCGCGTTCGCATACATGCCGGTATGCAATTCAACAGCGTCACACCCGGTCTCGGCCGAGGCGAGTATCTGCTCTGGCTCCGGTGCGATAAACGTGCTGACCAGGATGCCTTTCTTGTGCATCCTTTTGACAACCTGGGCAAGCCGCCTCTTGTACTTGGCACAATCCAGCCCGCCTTCGGTAGTCAGCTCGGCCCTTTTCTCAGGCACTAATGTCACCTGCTCCGGCCTAATCTGCTCGGCGATCTTGACTATCGGCTCAGCCATACACATCTCAAGGTTCAGCTTACAGGCGACGGTCTCTTGGAGCAGCCTGACGTCCCGGTCGTTTATATGGCGTCTGTCCTGCCGCAGATGGACCGTGATTCCATTTGCCCCGGCCAGCTCGCACTGCGCCGCCGCCCAGACCGGGTCAGGCTCATCAGTCCGCCGGGCCTGACGAACCGTCGCAACGTGGTCGATATTAACATTCAATACTGCCATTTTTCCAGCCCTCAATAGAACCGGGCAATTATAACACGGATACTGCTTCAATCAAGGACAATTCTATTGCCAAATTTCATTTGCCGGGTTAACATAACTCCCAATCGAACTTAGATGGATAGTTGCTGTTACTACCTGTTCGAATCGGCAATCGGTTTGTGAACAAACCAAGGAAGAAAGGGTTCATCCGGTTAATGAGTAGGTGGCCGTTGCAGGTCAGGGCCTTAGACTTGT
>CAYWOD010000208.1:0-6092 GCA_964459805.1 uncultured Pirellulales bacterium | reverse complement strand
TGGCAATCTCCCGTTTGCGAATGACAGAGATTGCTTCGCTTCGCTCGCAATGACAGTGGCAAGTAAGACCGCGTCGAAATGCGGGGGTTGTGGGCGTCTACGCGCCTTCGCGAGCGATGGTGTGGATTGTGAGGCCTTGTGTGTCTTTTGGCTTGGTGGGTATCAGCAGGCTGGCGAGATAGCCGGCGACAAAGCAGACGGTAATGCCTATCGCACCGTACAGAAACAAATGGACGCGAGTGAACCAAACGACGAGGAACAGTACAGCGGCGCTGGTTGCCGCTCCGACCAGGGCGCCATAGCCGTGTGAGCGCCGGGTGAAAATCCCCAGGGCAAAGAGCCCGGCGAGACTTCCGCCGAACAGGCCGAGGATCTTTGTAAACAGGTCCCAGAGCGATTTGATTTCGTAGGTAGCCATTAGGAGTCCTGCTATGGTTGCCGTTGCGCCAAGAATCACGGTGAGCCAGCGTGCCAGCCTGAGACGGGTGCTATCCGGCGAACCCGGCTTGAATCTGCGGTAGAAGTCCGTCACTATGGCGGTGGCGACGGAGTTCATAGAGCTGTCGAGGCTGGACATTGCAGCGGCGAAGACACCCGCAATCAGGAGTCCGGAAATCCCGACCGGGAGTTGCTGGACGATGAACAGGGGAAAGATGGCATCGGTTTTCAAGGCCGGTTCAAGGCGGTCGGGGTTGGCCTTGTAAAAAACGAACAGGGCGGTGCCAAGTCCGAAGAAGATGACCGAGGCCGGGATGGTTAGTACTGCGTTGGTCCAGATGGACTTTGCCGCCTGCTTTTCGGTACTGGTTGTGAGGTATCGCTGGACGACCGTCTGGTCGGCGGTGTAGGGGACAAGCTGGTTGAGGAAGTTGCCGAGCAGGACGACCCAGAGGGCTGTTGTAGTCCAGTCCCAGGTCCGGTTGACGATATGAAACTTGTTGTTTTCGGCGGCGGTGGAGATGATTCCCGCAAAGCCGCCTTCGGTATTGAGAGCGATTATGAGCAGGCTGAGGACCGCACCGCCCAAGAGTACGACGACCTGCAATACATCGGACCAGATTACGGCTTCTATCCCGCCGAGGACCGTATAGAAGGTGCACAAAAGGCCCATCAGCAGGATGCACGAGTAGATGCTGATGCCGGTTACCGTTGACAGGGCGATTGCCGGCAGGAATATGACGATGGCCATTCGGCCCAATTGCAGGAGGATGTAGGCGGCGCTGCCGAACAATCGCACGGCGATATTGAATCGTTTTTCGAGGTATTGGTACGCCGTGGTGACGTTGAGCTTGCGGTAGAAAGGAAGATAGAGGAGGATTACAAACGGGGCCATCAGGACGATGCACATATTGCCGAGGAAATAAACCCAGTCGGTGGCATAGGTTTTTGCGGGGATGGCCATAAAGGTAATTGCGCTTAACTGAGTGCCGAAGATGCTGATTCCGGCGGCCCACCAGGGTATTCTCCGGCCGGCCAGGAAGAAATCATCGGTTGTCTTTTCGCGCCTGGAAAAGTACACACCCATACCGACGAGCGTCAGCAGGTAAGCGGTCAGGACCGAATAGTTGACGAGGCCGAATCGAGGTTTTGATTGTGTTGCGGTGCCCTGATAGATTATTGGTGTTCGCGTTCCGGGGCGAATTTCTCCGCTGGGTATGATAACCGAATCGCCCCAGCGGACCGCGGCGGTAGTGACGTGGGCCGCGGGCAGTGTTCCCATTTTCGCCCAGGTATCGGTGATGGTGTGATAAGCGAGCATGTCGCGGCTAAAACCCGGGTGCTCGTCTTTAAGCTCCCAGACCCGGCTGCTGTTGGCACCGTCATCGCCGCCGAATATCATAATATGCGACTGTCCGTACGCCATGGCCGGGGTCGGTGCGCCAGCGGCGGGCGCCGGCAGGTCGGCGATTCGCTGCCAGCCATCTTTTGGGGAGAAGCGGTAAGCGTCGGTGAGGTACCGGCGAGCGACCTTGTCGTCTTTGCCAGGCAGAAGCTCGCATCCGCTGAAGAGGTAGAAGCAGTCGTCGTGGGCGGCGGCGACGGGCAATATTCTCGCCGGGCCGGGCCAGGGCTCGATTTGCCGCCACTTTGGTTGAGGATTTGACAGGTCGAGGGCCCAGAAGTTTTTCATTGCGGCGGTGGCCGAAGGCAAGGCCTGCCCGCCGGCGACGTAAACGATGTTACCGAGTCGTGCCGCACTGGTAAATGCGCAGGGTTTTGGCAGTGCGGGCAACGGGTGCTGCTCGATTCTCCCGTCCACCCAGCGAAGGGAAAAAACATCGGCATAGAAGTTCTGTTCATCGCAGCCGCCGATGCAAATCAGGCCCCGGTCGGTGGTGACGGAGGCGCCGTATGCGAGAGGCTTGTCGAGCTTATATCCTGTGTGCCAGAGGTACGTATCGTTTGGGTCCTTTTGCAGCACATAGATATTATCTATCCAGACTTTTTTGCCCCCTTCAAAGAGCGGCACAGGGAAATGGGCGCCGCCGGCCACAATCAGCGCGCTGTTACTGAAGCCGGCATAAGGCCCGGCGACGCCGAGCGGTTCGGGCAGATCGGGCAGAGCCCGCCACTGATAAGCCTGCTTCGCATTCGGATTGTCTGTTGCGGCGCCAAAGGCCACCTGCAAAGACAACAGGCAACCAATTACAATTAAACCGGCACGCTTGGCAGTATTTCTCCTGCCGAATGTCTGTTGTATCTGGTCAGCCTTCATAGAGATGATCAAGCGTTGAGTTTGGAACAATACGTGAAGAAGCCGATTTGTTCTAAGGCGGCGCGGAGTTGTTCGTACTGCTCGTCCGAGAGGGTCCGCACGGGCAGTCGGCAGGGGCCGCAGTCGATTCCGATGGCCTTCATTGCGGCCTTAATGGCCGGCTGGTCGCCGAACTCCATCAGGACGGCGACCAACTCTCTCGCACAGGCTTGCTCGGCTTGCGCGGCGGCCATATCGCCGGTGTGGTACGCCTTGACAATATTGTGATATAGCGGAGCGGCGAAATTATACGTACTGCCGATGGCGCCGCGGGCGCCGAGCGCCAGCGCGGCAAGCAGCATCTCGTCCACGCCGAACAGTATGTCGAATCTGCCGCCCTCGAAGTCGAGGCAGCGCCCGAAGTCCATCATATCTCCGTATGAATACTTCAATCCTGCGAGGTTGCCGATTCGCTCGGCGGCGATTTTCAGGAATTCGACCATAGGAAAGCATACGCCGCTGTTTCCGGGCTGATGGTAATAATAGAAGGGTGTTTCGGGTGCGGCGGATGCGACTTCTGCGCAGAATGAAACCAGGTCGTCGATGCTCTCGGGCTTAAAGTAACTCGGCGCCAGAGAGGCTATTGCGCGGGCGCGGATCTGCCTTTGGGCGTGCTCGGCGAGGACTTTGGCCTCTGCCAGACTGTGGTGGCCTGCGTGCACCAATATCGGCAGGGCGTCGGCGACGACGGCCTTCCACCTCTCGACCACCTGCATACGCTCATTGGTGCTCAGCGATATCCCTTCGCCCGTCGAGCCGCAAACGAAGACCGCTTTGATACCGTTATCTATCAGGCATCGGGCCTGTTTCTCAATCACGTCGAGATTCAGACTGCCGTCCGGGTGCATAGGTGTATGAGGGGCCGCAATCAGACCGGTTAGACGCTCTTCCATCTCAAAATAACCTCAATCTTTTTTCGAAAGACATTCACGGTAAGTATATGCACCCTCCCCAGCCGCGCCAAGGTCAAAGTGCGCTCCGATTCAGGCCTATTGAGGTGTTGACCGATGCTTTGGCTCCTGGCAGCGGACAAGAATCTTTTGAAGGTGCGCAGGTTATTTGATAGACTTCGGCTTGAAAGTTGAAATGTACAAGGAGAATATTATGTTGATAGTCCACGTTTTTGTGCACGTTAAACCCGATCAGGTTGAGGCCTTTAGGGATGCGACGCTTGAGAACGCTCGCAACAGTGCGGCCGAGCCGGGCGTGGCGCGATTCGACGTCATTGCACAACAGGATGATCCGACGCGTTTTGTGTTAGTGGAGGTCTATCGCACTTCGGACGACCCGGCTAAGCACAAGGAAACGGCACATTATCAGAAATGGCGCGACATGGTGGCGGATATGATGGCCGAGCCGCGCACCAGCATCAAGTATGCCAACGTGTTTCCCGATGAGCAGGGCTGGGGCTAACCATGAGGTTTGAATTCGCCACTGCGACGCGAATCATTTTCGGCCGGGGAGCGGTTCGTGAGGTGGGCCCGTCGGCGGTTGAGATGGGCGGCCGGGCTTTCGTTATTACCGGCCGCAGCGCTGAACGCTCCAAACCGCTCCTTGAGCAATTGAAAGGGCACCGAATCGAATATGCTACGTTCAGCGTGCCTGGAGAGCCGACCATTACGATGGTAAAGGAAGGCATCGAGTCGGCCCGTCGGGCCAAGAGCGATCTGGTCGTCAGCATCGGCGGAGGAAGCGCCCTCGACGCAGGCAAAGCGGTCGCTGCGATGCTCACCAACCCCGGGGAGCTGGAAGATTATCTCGAGGTGGTCGGCCTCGGCAAGCCGCTAAGCAACAGTCCTGTGCCGCACATAGCGATTCCAACTACAGCGGGAACCGGCGCCGAGGTAACGCGCAACGCCGTGCTCGGTGTGCCCGAGTATCAGGTCAAGGTAAGCATGCGTAGTCCCCTGATGCTGCCTCGCCTGGCGGTGGTCGATCCGGAATTGACTCATTCGATGCCGCCGGCGGTAACCGCCGCTACCGGCCTGGACGCACTGACCCAGTTGATGGAGGCGTATGTCTCCAACAAGGCAAACCCGCTGACCGACGGCATCTGCCGCGAGGGCCTCAAAAAAGTCGGGCGCTCTTTGCGGACAGCTTATGAAGCCGGCGCCAACCACAGTGCACGTGAGGATATGGCCCTGGCAAGCCTGTTCGGCGGATTGGCCCTGGCCAACGCGAAGCTTGGGGCGGTGCACGGCTTGGCCGGGCCGTTGGGCGGTATGATTGGCGCTCCGCACGGGGTGATATGCGCAGGTCTGCTGCCCTATGTTATGCAGGCCAACGTGGAGGCATTGCAGAAGCGTGCGGCGGGCTCGGCGGCATTGGCTCGGTATGATGAGATAGCGGGGCTTATGACCGGCAGGGCCGAAACGCAGGCTGCCGACGGGCTCGCGTGGGTGCAGGACCTCTGCACAGCGTTGAAAGTGCCGCGCTTAGCTGACTTCGGCCTTAAAGAACAGGATTTCCCGAAAGTCGTGGCCAAAACGCAAAAATCGAGCAGTATGAAAGGCAATCCGATTGCATTGACCGACGACGAATTGATGGAAATCCTCGATAGGACCAACAGGCAAACGAAGTAACAGTGACATCGAGGCCCGCTGTGCGTAATCGGCCACTCAGGCTTCTACGGGCTGCCGGTACCGGGCGAGGGCATAGCTGCGGTCCAGTTGTTCGGGTCGTTGCCGTAGTTGGCCGGTGTTGTGCGGGTGAGCGATTTGCCGCCGGCGTCCGGCTCCGTTGGCCAGAGGTCCACGCCGCCGGGACAATCCTCCGGATGCAAGCCGTCGCTGTAGTTGACCCTGTCAAGCCGGATATAATACCGCCTCTCGTACTCGTCGTCCACGTCCCCGGGCATCGAAAGCTCCACCTTCTCGCCGGCGTTGCTCAGGTTGCCGCTGTACGGACCAAGCACCACAACGCCGGATGGCGGAAGGCCGTACTCAGCCAGATAGGCCGTCATGTCCTTTACCACCAACAGATATCCGCCCGCAGGTATCGTAATACCCGGCGCGGCGCCGAAGGTATAATCGATCCCGTCCGTGAACCGCCGTGCAAGGGCTGCAGCTGTCCAGGGTATGCGTCAAAAATTGGTGCAGATTGGTGCAGGCGACTTTTAAGACTAAAAAAGGGTTGACAACATACGCAGGAAGGTGTTATGTTGCAACGACTTAGAATTTTTGGCGGCGTAGCTCAGTTGGTTAGAGCATGGGATTCATAAGCCCAGGGTCGTTGGTTCGAATCCAACCGCCGCTATTTTAATTTTGTTTTTTTAGGTTTTTGGCCCCCATCGTCTAGTGGCTTAGGATATCAGGTTCTCATCCTGGAGACAGGGGTT
>CAYWOD010000207.1:0-6105 GCA_964459805.1 uncultured Pirellulales bacterium | reverse complement strand
AACTAAACCTAAATGAGGAGACCATATTATGTCTACTCGACAAATTCACACAAAGACCTACCAAACGCCGAACGGACCCGTCGAAGGCGTCCAGACCAAATGGCCCGGCTTCAATATTCTCCTCGTAACCGGCTCAAAAGGCTTCCTTGCCTGCCCGGCCGTTGACGTCGATGCCTGCCAGGGATACGGCGCCGCCGCCGCTATCGTAGAAAGCACGCCCGACAACCCGATAGGAACACTCGACCGTTTCGGTGACCGAATAATCACAAAGGCAAACGAAAAGGCAAAGGCCCTTGGCATCGAAGAAGGTATGCCCGTAACCGAAGCATTCGCACTTATCGCCTGACCTTGTGTAAACCAAGGCAGAATTGCTTAGCGGTAGCCGAAACGGCTACCTTCGATAAAACAGGAGACGCCCATAACTGACAACCATCTCTCACGACGTTGCTTATTGACCGCTGCCGGAGCCGCAATCGGCCTCGCGGCTGTTCCAGATGGCGCTGAGGCCGCCTCGAAACGCCCTGCAAATTTTACCTATTGTCTCAACACCGGCACTATCCGTGGACAAAAGCTCACCATCGATAAGGAAATCGAAATCACCGCCAAGGCTGGCTACCATTCCATCGAACCCTGGCTCGGTGGCATCAACAGGTACAAAGAATCCGGCGGCTCCCTAAAGGACCTCAAAAAGCGTACCAACGACCTCGGCATAACCGTCGAAAGCGCCATATCCTTTCCAAACTGGATTGTCGATGACGATGCCCGCCGCGCGAAGGCCTTCGAGCAGGCCAAACGCGAGATGGACATGCTCGCCCAGATAGGCGGCAAGCGCATCGCCGCCCCGCCCGCAGGCGCCACACGCGAGCCCGGCCTGGACCTCGACAAGGCCGCGGAGCGCTACCGTGCACTGTTGGAGCTCGGCGACCAGTTCGGCGTCGTCCCGCAAATTGAGGTCTGGGGTTTCTCAAAGAACCTCCACCGGCTGGGCCAGTCGATGTACGTCGTCATCGAATCCGGCCATCCAAAGGCGTGCCTGCTGCCCGACGTCTTCCACATCTACAAGGGCGGCTCAGACTTCCACGGCCTAAAAACCATCAGCGCCCGCGCAATCCAGGTCTTCCACTTAAACGACTATCCCGCCGACCCGCCCCGTGACGCTGCAAGAGACAGTGACCGTGTCTTTCCCGGCGACGGCGTCGCGCCGCTCGACCAGATAATAGCCGACCTGCACGCCAACGGCAGCCACGCCGTGCTTTCGCTCGAACTGTTCAACCCAACCTATTGGAAGCAGGACCCCCTGAGTGTAGCCAAGACCGGCCTGGCAAAAATGAAAGCCGCCGTGAACAAAGCGTTAGACGTCAGTTGAGATACGAATAAGGAGAGCGAGACCATGAGAACTACAAAGTATTATCTCATTTCGGGCATTTTCTTTACACTTCTTTCGACCACTGCTTTTGGCCAGACGAATTCGTCCCTGCCGGAGGACCTGCGCTCTCAGCTAATCGGCCGTGCCAACATCGAACTGAGCCGGATAGATTCGCTAAACGTCACCATCGTGCCGTCCGGCGCAAAGGTCGGTAAAGACGAGACGCTCTGGAAAGAACTCGAAGCAAAAGTCGAAAACAAGCTTAAAGACGCTGGTATCCGAACAATCGAAACGCTCAACGAAAGGTATGAATCGAGGTCCCTCCATGTCCCGGAGCTCAAAATTTACATTGGTACATTCAAACTCGAAGACTCACAGCAGTATATCTTTCTGATTCGAACAGCCCTCTCGAGAGCTGTCTATCTTGCACATCCGCCCCAAGTCCCCTCACCCCCGGACCAGGTCAACTGGACAATCAAAGCCGACCTCTGGAAGAAGGGCTCACCGATGCAAGCGGTATCGGCCCAAAATCTGCTTGCGAGCTTGACAAAGCTGGCCCTTGAGCAGGTCGAAGCGTTTATCCAGGCCTGGCGTGCAGCCAATCCGCCGGGCAAGCAACCCTTCGACGCCGTGGGTGGCGTGCCAGAAAAAACTCAAACCAAGCCGGCCGCCAAGACATCGGCCGCCGGGTATAAATACGTCGCATCGAAAAACAGCAAGGTGTTCCACAGTCCCGACTGCCGTTTCGCCGGCACAATCTCACCCAAAAATCTCGTAGGCTACAAAACCAGAAAGGACGCAATCAACGACGCAAAAAGACCCTGCAAAATCTGCAAACCATAAGGCCCGATTTTCCAGTTGGCTTTCATAGATTTTTCGGCTATCATCAATCCGAAAGCCGACGCTGCTGGCTGATGGACCGAAGGCAAGGAGACAACAAATGTTCAGATACCCCGCCCTGGCGAAAGCCATTGTGGCAGTAGCCGTAATGGTGTTCCCAAACCGGTTGGCCGCGGCTCTGACAACCCCCCTTGGCAAGCTCCCTATCGGCTGGAAAGTCCTCCAGTCATTCAACGCCTCACCGGACCAAGTAGCCGCCATAAGTACAAAGGTCGGCGGTCGCATCAATAAGCTGTCCAACAGCATTGTCTCCATCCACGGGCGTCGTTTTCAGGTGAATATTTTTCACTGTGCCGCGCCCTCCGAAGCTGCAAAGATACACAAATCCGTTCTCGCGATGAAAGGACACCCAGCCTTTTGCCTCAAGCTCGACAGCACCGTCGTCGAATTCGTCGGCTCTGATACTGCCCTCGCCGTAGTCGCCGCCTTTGAGCTCGGCTTCAAATCGAAGCCAAAACGCGCAACGTACAGAATCTCCTTCGATGCAGCCCCGATGAAGACGGGCGACTACATGCAGTGGAACAATCTCTACAACCTCTTTCTTGCCGCCGACCAAGATCCCGCGAACCCGCCCAGAGACCGGATAAACCGTCTCGCAAAGAGCTTCACGTTTACAGATAAGGTAGTCCTAAGGACGGCGGGTGCAGCCGGCGCTTACCCCACCTACCGCTTCACTCCTCCACCAACGCCGAGAGACCCGATTCCGGGCAAGGCCGTCGCAACCTACACGTTCAAAAACCTCCCGCTCAAACTCGGTGTCCCATCTCTCAAAGTACAGGCAACTGTCATTACAACACAAGACGCACTCACCCCGACAACACGAAGGGCCGACGCAGACCTCCTCGGGCCAACCGAATTCTGGTCGAGCGACGACCCTCAGATCATAGCCTTCGCGAAAAGAATCACCGCCGGCTGCAAAACACAGAAAGATAAAACAGACGCTCTCCTGAAATGGCTGCAGCCCGGCAGAAACATCAAGTTTGGCGGCCCTGTCACCGGCTCCAGATATGGAGTCAAGAAGACCCTAAAGCAGCGCTTCGGGCAGTGCTGGGACTTCTCCGACTGCTTCATCACCTTCTGCCGGGCGCTGCAAATTCCCTCCAGACAGGTTGCAGGATGGCTCTACGGACAAGACGGCCATATTTGGGCCGAGGTTCTTTACGAGAACTCCGGGTGGCAGCAGGTCGATCCTACGGGAGGAGGCCTCGTGGGCTGTGGAATCTACCACATCCCTTACCTGACGAGTGAACAAGGCAGCCTGCCCATCCTCTACCTCTCACAGCCCAAAATCGATTTCTTAGCCAACTAACCGCCACAGCGTTTCTCGGGGGCAAAACCAAAAACAGCAAACAGCACATGAGACTTCAGTTTATAGTCTGTAAGGTTATGCAACGAGAGGCGTATTTCTGTGCCGCTCGCTCGAAGAACGTCGTCGATGTCGTCCTGATGGAGCAGGGCCTCCACGATGAGCCGGACAAGCTCCGCACCGAGGTCCAAAAAGCCCTCAACACAACGGCCGATATCCAAGGCCGACCTTACGACGCCACGCTCCTCGGCTACGGCCTGTGCAGCAACGGAATCGTCGGCCTGGCCGCGAAAATCACCATCGTCGTCCCGCGAGGCCACGACTGCGTCACACTGCTGCTCGGCTCCAAGGACAAATACCGGGAATACTTCGACTCCCACCGCGGCGTCTATTGGTACAGCCCGGGCTGGATAGAATCCGGCAAACAGCCCAGCAAGGAACGCTACGAAAAATTGCTCGAAGAGTACAAACAAAAGTTCGGCGAAGATAACGCCGAATACCTTATGGAAGTCGAGCAGACCTGGATAAAGGAATACAACTGGGCAACCTATATCGATTGGGGACTCGGCGACTGCGACCGGTACAGACAGTACACCAAAGACTGCGCCGAATTCCTCAACTGGGACTACGACGAGCTAAAAGGCGACGCCGGCCTGATGCAGCGAATGCTCGACGGCGACTGGAGCGACGATGAGTTCCTCGTCGTCAAGCCCGGCCAGAAAATAGACGAAGACCTCACCAATGATGGAATAATAAAGACCGAGTGATAGTACATGCAAGCCAGCGAAAAAATAACTCTTCTCCTCTTCGTAATCGTCGTGGCCATCGTCTATGCCACCGAAGCATCCCTCATCGCCGCCTTTACCGCCCGAAAGCTCCGGAAAAGGCCGACCGCACATCTCCTGACCCGCAGACCCGTCCTCGTCCTCCATGCCCTCGCAATGTTCGGCGTGCTCTGTTTCCTTTACGGCCGCCTCATCGAACCCTGCTGGATAGAAGTCACAACCGTCCCCATCCAAACCGATAAGCTAAAAGCAACGACCTTCCGCATCGTCCACATCTCCGACCTCCATTGTGACAACAAACCCCTCAACGAAGAAAGGGCAGTCGAGTTAATCAATGATCTAAAGCCTGACGTCATCGTCTTCACCGGCGATGCTCTCAACACCGCTTCGGCCCTGCCCCTCTTCAAGCGCACAATGAAGAATCTAAACGCCTCGCTCGCGAAATTCGCCGTCCGCGGCAATTTCGATACCCGCCGGCGGATAAGACTCGACCTCTACTGCGACATCGGCTTTGAACTGCTCGATGCCAAGACTGTCCCCGTCGCCAAAAACGGCGAGACCATCTACATCTCCGGCCTAAGCTGCGCCAATCCATCCGGTTTTCAGGCTCTCCTTAGCCCCGTTCCCAGGGGCAACTACAGCGTCTTCCTCTATCACTACCCCGACTTGGTCGAATCCCTGGAAGATTATAACGTCGATCTCTACCTATGCGGCCACACCCATGGCGGCCAGGTCGCGCTGCCTCTCTACGGCGCATTGATCACACTCTCCAAGTTTGGCAAGAAGTATGAATCCGGATTGTACAATGTGGACGACACGATACTCTACGTCAATCGCGGCCTCGGCCTCGAACCGCGCCCCGCCCCCCAGGTCCGATTCTGCGCCAGACCCGAAATCACAGTTTTCGACATCGCACCAAAGCAGTAAGTCAGCGGAGCCCGCAGCGTGAGCGAATTTGTAACAATATTCGTAATAGCCTTCGGCCTGGCAATGGACGCCTTTGCCGTCTCAATCGTCAGCGGCTCAGCGTACAAACGGTTGGAGATAAAACACGCCCTGCGCATCGCCTTCTTCTTCGGCGGTTTCCAGGCCATTATGCCGCTGATAGGCTCTCTGGCCGGCCTGACCGTAAAGGCTTACATAGCCGACTACGACCATTGGATCGCCTTCGGCCTGCTAACTGCGGTCGGGGGAAAGATGATTTACGAGTCATTCAAAATCAAAGCCGCCCGGGGAAATTTCGACCCGTCCAATATCCTGACCTTGCTCGTCCTGGCTGTTGCTACCAGTATAGACGCCCTCGCCGTCGGCATCACCCTCTCACTCATCACAACCTCAATCGCCCTCGCCGTAACAGTCATTGGCCTGGTCACGTTCGCCCTGTCATACCTCGGCGTCTTCATCGGAAAAAAAGTCGGGCACTTCTTCGAATCGAAAATAGAGACCCTCGGCGGCCTCACCCTAATTGCCATCGCCCTTAAAATCCTCCTACAGCACACCCTCTAAACCTGCCCCCCATTTTTGCCATCCCGCCCCCTCGGTAACCAATCACCAATATCAATCGCGCCCCTTGCACTGAAGATGCGAAACGATATAATCGCCCTCGAAGGCAGCAACATCCTTTTGATTGCATTTGGAATGCCCTATGGCTTCGAGAGTATATTTCATCAAGGCCGCCGTCAGCGAGGGCAATAAAGCGATTTCCGAAAAGGCCCGCAAGCTCTTCAAGGCGGCCAACTTTGCATCCT
>CAYWOD010000206.1:0-6122 GCA_964459805.1 uncultured Pirellulales bacterium | reverse complement strand
ACAATCAAAAAAATCGGCTACGACGACCCGGCAATGGGTTTCGATGGTGATGACTGCGCCGTACTTGTTTCAATTGACAATCAAAGCCCTGACATCTCGCGGGGCGTAACCGAAGGTACCGGCCTGCACAAAGAGCAGGGCGCCGGCGACCAGGGCCTGATGTTCGGCTTCGCCTGCAAAGAAACGTCGGCCCTTATGCCGATGCCGATTCAACTGGCCCATGCCCTAACCACTCGACTGGAAAAGATGCGCCGGACCAGAAAGCTGCGCTGGCTGAGGCCCGATGGCAAAAGCCAGGTCACCGTCGAATACGACAACGGCAAACCCACGCGTATTCACACGGTCGTGGTCTCCACGCAACACGCGCCGACAGTTGCCTACCGGCAATTGCGCAAGCAGATTATCGAGCACGTTGTTCTACCCGTACTGCCCAAGCGTCTGGTCGATAAGAAGACAATATATCACATCAACCCAACCGGCCGATTCGTTGTGGGCGGTCCCAAGGGCGACTGCGGACTGACAGGGAGAAAAATTATCGTCGATACCTACGGTGGAAGAGGCAGCCACGGCGGCGGGGCCTTCAGCGGGAAAGACCCCACAAAGGTTGACAGGACCGCAAGCTATATGGCCCGGTACATCGCCAAGAACGTCGTCGCTGCCGGCCTGGCCGACACCTGCGAAGTGCAGTTGTCATACGCTATCGGTGTCGCTGAGCCCATCTCTGTCCTGGTCGATACCGAAGGCACCGGCAAGATCAGCGAGGGCAAACTCAGCCGTATTATCAGGGACCTCTTTCCGCTGACACCGAAGAAAATGATCGCCCGCCTCAAGCTCGCCCGCCCGATCTTCGCCCAAACATCTTACGGCGGACACTTCGGAAGAAACCTTCCGGACTTCACCTGGGAAAGAACCGACATGGCAAACAAACTACGAAAAGCCGCAGGACTAAAACCAAAACGCAAATAGCGCATACACGCCTTTGCTGCAAGCACTACCACGTGCAGCAAAATCTTCGACAATTACATTTGTATCGAATCGAACCCCGGACTCGAGCCGGCGTTTTCTCTTGACGATGTTATTGTCCGCCGTGTTTACGCAACAGATCCGCTGCCTCCTGCATCTTCTTGCTCTGCGCCATCTGCAAGGCCGTGCACCGGCTTGAGTCCCGGGCATTCACATTTGCCCCGGCCGCCAGCAGTATCTCGCACAAATCCGCGTTCCCTTTGTTCGCAGCCCCGTGTAGCGGTGTACGCAGGCTCCTGTCGGTCGCATCGACATCGGCCCCGCTTGCTATAAACAACTCAACCATTCGCCTTGCTTCGGCACACCTCAACGCATAGTGCAACGCAGCAGGCCCGTATCCATCCTTGGCATTGATGTCGGCCCCGGCGGCAATCAGTGCTTCGGCTATTCGGACATGGCCGTACCTGGCCGCGAAGTGCAAGGGCATCTCGCCGTTTATCGTCTTGGCATTGACATCGCCGCCGTGCGCAATCACGAGCTCCACCAAATTCGGCTCGGCATTCAGGACCGCGTGATGCAGAACAGTAAAACCGCGCCAGTCACTTACGTTGACCTCGGCCCCGGCCTCGACCAGAAGCTCGACAGCAGCGGCCGAATGCTTCGCTGCGGCCAAGTAAACCGCAGTCAGCCCATCTTTTCCTGTCCTGGAGTTGATGTCAGCACCATGCCCAATCAGAAACTCAACCGCCCTGCCGTCGCCACTCTCGGCGGCTCTGTGAAGCGCAGTGGCCCCATTCTCGGGCCGAGCGTCTACATCCGCCCCGGCGCCGATGAGTATCTCGGCAAGATTCATGCGCCCGCAGCCGACCGCACAATGCAACGAGGTCAGCCCGTGTTTCCTAAGTGCATTGACGTCCACAGCATTATCAATCAGCCACTCTGTCATCTCCGTAAAGCCTCTCTGCACCGCAATATGCAAAGCCGTGTACCCGTGCATGCCCCCGGCATCGAGATTCGCGCCTTCTGCGGCGAGTCGTTTCATCAACGTCAGGTCTTTCGTATAAGCGGCGTAGCACGCATCGATCTCGGCACCGTTGGAAAGCAGGAACGCCGCAACTTCACGGTTGCCGTTCCTGGCGGCATGATTCACCGGCGGCGAACCGTCCTCGTCGCCTGCGTTTACAGCCGCACCGTTTGCGATGAGCGCCCCGGCGACCTCGACGTTGTTCGCAAAGTGCAAAGGCATGCGCCCCCTATAGGACTTGCCGTTGACATCGCCCCCCTCGGCGATCAGCAATTCCGCCATCGCCCTATGTCCCCCCCGGGCCGCTTCGTGCAGAGCGGTCCCGCCTACCATCCCGTAGCCCACGATGCCCGTGAAATTTACCTGCGCCCCGCGGTCTATCAGCAACTTGGCATCTTCGATATGCCCCATATACGCCGCGCAGTGCAGCGGCGTCCCGACAACAAAGCAGTGTGCGTCCGTACGATCCGCATTCACATCGGCACCCCCGTGAATCAGGTATGCCGCGACGTCCTTATGCCCTCTGGTCGCCGCCCAGTGCAGCGGAGTAAGTCCGTATTCGAGTTCACCGCCCGCTCTTGACCCCTCTTCGACAAGCCGCATCACCTCGGCTGCATCGCCTTTGTAAGCTGCCTTTTTCAACGGCGTCCATCTGCTCATAATCGCCGGCAGAGGCTCGCAGACCCCGCATATAACCGCCGCAATCACAATAGCGTCTCTACTTACTGTCACAATGCACAGCCTCCAAACTTGCTGCCAAGCCGCCTGCACACTTGAAATTGCGCAAACAGGGCAAAAGTTACACCCCTGTCCGCAATTTTCTGTAAGGTTTGCCCGGCTCACCGGTCTAATATGGTAGTCATGGCTGATCGCACCGATGATGAACGGTTGGTTGAGCGGTTCAACGGGGGGGACCAATCCGCCTTCACCGCAATCATCGAGAGATATTCCGGCGACGTTTCGGCTCTGGCCAATCGGCTTCTCGGCTGGCCGGGAGACGTCGACGACGTCACGCAGGACATCTTCCTCGCGGCGTTCGTCGGCCTCAAGAACTTCCGTGGCGACTGCAGCCTGAAGACGTGGCTCTTTACCATAGCAATAAACAAGTGCCGCACCTATCGATACAAGCAAATGCTCCGCCTACGGGGATACTCGCAAGCCACCCTCACCCTTGTTCGCGTGTACCCGGAGAGAGTCCGGCTTGGCCTATTTCTTCTTTGGCTCGGCGGCTTTCACCCGCTTCGCACTGAGGTCACACTCAAAACGAACGAGGTAAGGTCGCGTGTTCTTAGTGCCCATCGAGATTCCCCACGTGATGCCCTGACCGTTTGTGGTATTGGCAAATGCGTCCGGTCGATATGCTCCCGGGGCCTTCGGCGGATTCTTTATCCTGGATTTGACAGAAAAATGCAATCCGTCGGGGGCATACTGAATGGTATTACCCCGCGGCCCTGTCGGGCCTATCAGTGCAACCACGCCTTGGCGGTACGGCCAGACGAGGACCTCGTGCCCGCTCCTGATAAGGGGATTGGCTCTGTGTTTGACGTACGGGCCGGTTGGGCTATCTGCGATGGCCAGGCCCATCTTTGTCTGCGCCGGACTCAGTGCCATTTGCCGACCTTTGTAATACAGCCAATACTTTCCGCCCCGAACAATCAGGCAGGCGTCGTCAACCACGTGGCTGTCCCAGGCAGCATCGGGCGCGGCCTTTGTGCCGGAATGTCCTACCCAGCGCCCCTGGCCCGTCGTCAGCACAGGGTTACCCTCGGACTTTCTCCACGGCCCATCAGGTGAATCCGATACCGCCACGCCGATGGCGGTGGTGAACCTTGCGTCCTTGGGCTTCGATATGGCCGTATAGAACAGGTAATATCGCCCGTCAGCCACCAGAATATTCGGCGTAAAAACGCTTTGTGCGTCCCATGTCCCCGGCTCGCCTCGTTTGATCGCCTCCGCCTCTTCCGTCCACCTTCTGCCGTCAGGCGAGCTTGCATACCAAATCGTAGCATCGTAACCACTGTAGCCCCTCGACGTTTTCGTGTACCACACGTAGTAACTCGCCCCGACTTTGATGACATCACTTGGGTCTCGCCGGGTCACCCCTTCCTGGTAACCCAACCCTACAGCAGCAGAATAGCTAAACTCCGTATAGAACTCGCTGTCCTCGCCGGAACCGGCAACGCTTCCTGCACCGCAGCTACAGTTCGCAAAAAGTAACGCGATAAGGACAGTACCCAGAGACACTGCAATACGTTTGACACAGACTTCCAATCTATCCGCCATTTTCACAAACTTCCTTCTAAGGCAAAAAGAGAATCTATTCGCAATGGGTCTTCAGCTTCTTAGCTCCTGTTGCGGAAACAGCATTTGTCATTCCCGCGCAAGCAGGAATCCAGTTTTTTCACCGTAGCCGCCTCTTTTCGCAGGGGTGAGATTGCGAGTTTCGGCTTTCCGCAACAGATACTTCTCAGTGTTTGGCTATTCACCAACGACTAATGCTTGAAGTGCCTCTTGCCGGTAAATACCATTGCGATTCCGTGCTTGTCGGCGGTGGCGATGACTTCATCGTCCTTTTTCGAGCCGCCCGGCTGGACTATTACGGCCACACCCGCCTTGGCGGCGTTTTCAACGTTGTCCGGGAACGGGAAGAAGGCATCCGACGCCATTGCGCAGCCCTTTGACTCGTCGCCGGCCCGCTTGAATGCGATCAATCCCGACTCGACGCGATTCATCTGCCCGGCCCCGACACCTAAGACCTTTCTGTTCTTGACCAGGACGATAGTATTGCTCTTGGTATGCTTGGCCGCCAGCCAGGCGATTCTCAAATCCTCGAGCTGTTCTTTGCTGGGTCTGGCCTTAGTCGGATAGGTCAACGCATCCGGCTCCCAGCCGACCAAATCTCGCTTCTGCAAAAGCATCCCACCGATAATGCAGCGAACGTCAAACTCGGCCCCGTCAATCTTGGCCCTGTCAATCGGACCGGTCTCTACCAGCCGAACCCGGTCGCCCCAGCTCTTGAGCGTCCTGATGATTTCAACCGCGTCCTGGTCGAATTCCGGAGCAATAATCACCTCGGCAAAGAAGCCGCTGGCCCCCAGCGCCTTGCCGAATCGGCTGTATGATTCCATAATCGTCCTGGCCAGCTCGACATCCACCTTCCTGTTCAAAGCGACGATACTGCCGAACGCACTGACCACGTCCCCTTCGTACGCTTTGCGGTATGCCACGCAAATATCATCGTCAACAGCACATCCGCACGGATTGAGGTGCTTGACAACCACCGCCGCCGGCTTCTCAAATTCCTTCACCAGCTCAAAGGCCGCGTTGGTATCCAGCAGGTTGTTAAAGCTGATGCCTATGCCCCCTTCCAACAGAGTGCCGGTGCTGACCGACGTCTCCCCGCTGGCCGCCAGCCTATAGAATGCCGCGCTTTGATGCGGATTCTCGCCGTACCGCAGCGACGAGGCCTTTGCCAGCGCAATTGATACTCTCTCCGGGTACTCGACGGCGGCCTTGGCATTTAGATACTTGGATATCGCCGCATCATAGGCAGCCGTCTTGCCAAAAGCCACACGGGCACAATCGCTGCGCAGCTCCTCGCTCACGGCACCGTCGTTTTTCTCCATCTCTTCGATGACTCTGTCGTACTGCGCCGGGTCGGTCACCACGGTAACAAACTTATTATTCTTCGCAGCCGAGCGCAGCATACTCGGCCCGCCGATATCAATGTTTTCGATTGCCTCGGCCAGCGTGCAGCTCGGTTTGGCAATCGTCTGTTCAAACGGGTACAGATTCACGCAAACCAAATCTATCGGCTCAATGCCATGCTCTTCCATGGCCGCGGTATGCCCACTCTTATCACGAAGTCCCAGCAGCGCACCGTGTATCTTGGGATGAAGGGTCTTTACCCTGCCGTCCATCATCTCAGGAAAGCCCGTCACCGCCTCAATTCCAACTACGCTCAGGCCCGCTGCGCTCAGCTTCTTCGCCGTCCCGCCTGTGCTGATAATCTTGACGCCCATCTTGCCGAGCTTTTTGGCAAACTCAACCACGCCGGTTTTGTCGGAAACACTTATCAATGCCGTCTTGATTTTCACATCCATTTGCGATACTTCTCCTTTCATTAACTGAAATA
>CAYWOD010000205.1:0-6138 GCA_964459805.1 uncultured Pirellulales bacterium | reverse complement strand
CTCATACGCCTACGCATTTCCCGGATGTGCCCAAAATTCGGCATATTAACCCGTGAACGGTTACCACTGTGCTTGAGTGAGCTTGGGAACGAACGTAAGTGTAACTCATTACGTAATAAGGCGATACGAATTCTGTTTTCTCGGCGGTCTCTGGGGTTAAAGAGAAATCCGGGCTATCTGTCTGCCCGCCCGGCCTATTCGGCCCGGCATTTTGCCGGGAATAGCCAATTCCAATCCCGCCGACAGACCCCACAATTACCCTGGAATTTTTACAAGGGCTGATAATATCGAGCTTGTTCCAACAGAAATTTGTTTTTTTAACTTTTTTTATGCTTGACAACCTCGAAGGCTGCGGTTAAATTAGGATAAAAAGGTAATTTGGTGGGGACATATATCAAAAGGATTTGGTTAAAGACGAGGAATGGATAAAATGAAGGATTTGTTTACCACCGGAGAGGCCGCGGAAGTCTGCAAGGTGAGCCAGCAAACCATCATCCGCTGCTTCGATGCCGGTAGGTTGGAGGGGTTTCGTGTCCCAGGCTCAAAGTTCCGCAGAATTCCGCGCCAGAGTCTGATCAAGTTCATGAAGGATAACGGTATCCCTCTCGATACTATCGACTCCGGGAAGAGAAAAGTGCTCATTGTCGATGACGACGCCGAGATTATCGAGCTCATGGTCGATATTCTCGGGCGTGACGGCAGATTCGAGACGCACACCGCATCGAGCGGCTACGAGGCCGGAATTGCAACACAGCACTTCCGACCCGAAGTTATACTGCTCGATTACATGCTGCCCGACGTCAACGGCAATGTCGTCTGTCAGACAATAAAAAGGAACCCCGATTTTGAAGAGATCAAAATCATTATTGTCAGCGGCGTCGTAAAAGAGGATGAAATCGACCAGCTTCTAAAATCCGGCGCCGAAGACTTCATAAGGAAGCCGTTCAGCGTTGACGTGCTCATCGGCAGAATCACCGCAGCGCTGAAGATGAAATAGAACGCCCCCGCTGCCCCCAACGACGCCGGACACTGCCTGCTTGCAGGTCTCTTACGGGCAATGCTAACACTTAAGGAGAAGGTCAGCTATATGCCGGACAACTCGTCTAATCCCCCAACGGCCGCCCGCCAGGTGGAATTTGCTCTCGGCCGTCTCGATTCGCTTTCGACTCTGCCGTCCATCGCAGCACAGCTCTTTTCCAAGCTTCTGCAGAGCTCATCTTCACCATCGGTCCTGGCCGATATCATAGAATCAGATCCGGCCCTTATGGCGAGCGTCCTTTCGCTCATTGACCGCCACGGTATAAGGCTCACCGGCCGGAGTTTTTTGCTTCGCGCCGCACTCGAGAGACTGCCTGCGCAGATCCTTCGAGATGTTCTCTTGTCTATCAAAGTTTCCCGGGAGCCGCAGGCCCGGCAAGGACTCTCCAGGAAAGAGCTTTTGCTCCACAGCCTCGCGGTCGCCTGTTCGGCCGAGAGCATCGCCCGGATCGCTCCGGCCGGCCTCGATTCGCAGTTGGCCTATTGTGCCGGACTGCTGCACGATATCGGCAAGCTCGCCCTCGCCGATGCGATGCCGAAAAGCTTCACCCGCATTGTCGAAGAGGCAAAGTCGGAGCAATCCTGCTCATCGGCCGTTGAGCAGCGGCACCTCGGCACCGACCATACAATCCTCGGCAAACGTCTCGCCCAAAAATGGCGCTTCCCGGATGCAATCACGCTTGCTATTTGGCTGCATCACAGCGACACCGCCGCCATTTCTCAAGATATGCCCCAGGCGAGGATAGCCCAGGTCGTGCAATTGGCTGATTTTGTAGCACGCCAGAGCGGAATGGGCCAATCCGGCAGCTACGATCCGCCTGAATCAATCGAAAAGAACGCTCAGTCTCTTGGCATAAGCCTCGAGCAACTACAACAGATTCTCCAGGGTCTGCTCACGGAGATCGCCGAGAAATCGAGACTCCTCGGCCTGGATTCGGCCGACGCTGTGGCGGATTACGGCGATGCCGCTCACGCCGCCGCAGCCCAATTGGCCCGCCGGCAGACGGAATTGTCGGGCGAAAATCGCCGGCTGCAAACCGCTTCGACCCATCTGGATTTTGTAACCGACTTCCTGCTCAGCATAAATTCGACAACCGGAGCCATCGATCTGGCCGAGAGCTTCGCCGGACGCTGGCAAAAGTTTTATCAAACAGGTATGGTCTGTCTGTATTTAGCTCCCCCGGGCGAGTCCCGAAGACTTGACACCGTAGTCGTAGAGGGTCTGGGCCAAAGCAAAACTCTCTGCCTGGACGTTCCCGATCAGGTCTCCCCCGTACCAAAGCCGATTGCCAACAGCTTCGCCGTGCTGGACGCCCACGCTCATATCGGCTGGCTGTTTGAGCAGTTGGACGTTGACTTTGGCGCAGGTAGAACCAAGCTTATACCACTGATTTCCAACAATAGGGCGCTCGCGGCAATTGCCTTTGAGCTGCACTATCCGGGAGACGCAGCACTGTTCGAGGAGAAATTCAAGACATCGTCTTCGATTGCCGCTGCCGTTTTGGATATAGCGCTCGCCTCCGCCGAACACCAGTGTTTTGCCGAGCGGTTTGCGCAGCTTATTTCAGGCCCCGGCGCCGTCCGAGCCTCAATGCCCGAGCCTGCCCCGCCCGAAACTGTCACAGGCAGCTCTATCGAAGCTCTGGCCGAGATGGCAGCCGGCGCCGCTCACGAGCTGAACAATCCTCTGGCAATCGTCTCCGGCCGGGCGCAACTGCTCGCTGAGGCGGAGACCGATCAGCAAAAAAAAGAAATCCTCAACCTGATTCGCCAAAACGCAAGCGAGGCGTCCGCTATCATCAAAGACCTGATGACCTTTGCCGAGCCGTCTATGCCCAGGCCCGCCCGGACAAAAATCAGGCAGATTCTCGATGAAGCCCTGCAACTGACCAGCCGAAAGACAAACGTTGAACACATCAATGTCCAGATCGAAGTGGCCGACGGTGCGAAAGAGATCTTTGTCGATTCCGCCCAGATTGCCTCGGCAATTGCAAACGTCCTGACCAACGCCATCGAATCCTACAGAGACGAGCTCGGGCCGATAAAGATTACCGCCCAGTCAGCCGGCTCGGGCGAAATGGTGAAATTACAGATAATGGATCTTGGCTGCGGAATGGACGCGCAGACGCTGCGAAAGGCAGCTCAGCCGTTTTTCTCGGCCAGACCCGCAGGTCGAAAACGGGGGATGGGGCTCGCATACGCTGCAAGGTTCGCACAAATAAACGGGGGCGCGCTAAGCATTGAAAGCCGGCCCGGCGTCGGAACAACCGTAACAATTCATCTACCGAGCAGATAGTCTTCATTGCCGGCTATTCATATATCCCGCCGTCTATTGCACTCCGTCCGACCAGCCATATTTGCAGGAGAATCCCGGCCGACACATTCAGGAGCAGCTAACCCGCACTTCTCACCGCCGAGCACGCCGAGAACGCACAGCCTTTTGTTTTGTAAAAACTTACGGCGAATTCCCGGGCTTGCCCATCTCGCACCAATATTCTCAGTGCTCCAATCTTCTTTCGTTTGCAGCTTGAATAATATATAATTTCGTCGAATCGGGATTAGGCAAATTGTTGAGGTCATAGGTATGCAAGGTGTGTTTTACTTGATGTGTTCGGTACTACTCAGTATCCCTCGGGTTATCCAGACGATGGTGAGACTGAGAAGATCACATCCTTGATTCCCAAACCGGTAATGCCCTTGAGGTTCCGGTTGGGTACTGTGACCTCAGGAACAAAGGCGTAAAGTTTTTTTGCCGAGGTTATTGTAATGGCGAGAATAGCGGTTGATGTGGTATTGCTGCCCTCGCGGGCGATGATGGAGAAAGCTATCGAAGCAAACAGGCGGTTGCCAAAACCGTCCGGCGGCGACATAGTCCTGAATGAAGAAAGCTGCCTGCCGCACATTTCTTTGGCTATGGGCTGTATTGAAGAAAAGGACATTGAAGAGCTCGAGAAGATTCTGCAGACAATCGCGGGACAGTATTCTCCGCGACAGCTAAAGGTCATTGACGTCCACATCGGCACGAACTCTGTGGGCAAAAAAGTATCGGCGATGCGGATTGAAAGAAGCGAAACACTTCAATCGCTTCACGAAGAGGTTATGCAAGAACTGGCTTCGTATTTCAGCTATGACGTAACGGCGGAGATGCTTTCCGGGGCGGCCGTGAGCGAATCAACTTTGCTTTGGATCAGGAATTACCCTGAGAAATCAAGTTTCGAGAAGTTTTTCCCGCACATTACAATCGGATACGGAAAGATCCGCGAGTTTTCATGCCCGATAGAATTCACAGCTTCAGAACTGGCCTTATGTCACCTGGGAAATCACTGCACCTGCCGAAAGGTTCTTGCGTCAGCGCCGCTTCAAAGGTGATCCGGACAAAAATTTCTCTGAAACTCTTGCATTATCAGGAAAACTCGGATATTCTGGCGAGTTAATTTGATTGAGCTGCATTTTATCCATTTAGCCCTTGCCGGGGCTGATTGGGCGGTACGGTGCCGAAGGGCCGGGGGTAACGATTACTTAAGGGGTTATCAGCGATGGAAATGAAACGGCGAGAGTTTTTGGCCAGGTCGATTGCGGGCGCAGGCCGCCTGCTGCTCGGATCAGGGTGTATGGATGCTGCGAGACGGAAACCCGCAGTATTTGACCCGTACGACCTTGTTCCGCTTGGCCGGACGAAGATTAAGGTTTCTCGCGTGGGCTTTGGGACCGGAATGCGAGGCGGCGGCCGGCAATCGAATCATACACGTATGGGCAAGCAGAAGTTTAACGCGCTGGCAAGACACTGCTACCAAAGAGGCATCAGGCTCTTTGATGTGGCGGATTTGTACGGGACGCATCCCTATCTCGCCGGGGCGCTCAAGAAAATGCGTCGCAAAGAGTACGCGATATCCTCGAAGATCTGGTGGCGGCAGGGAAGCCTGCCGGAGAAGGAACGGCCCGACGCCGATGTCGTCGTCGAGCGCTTTCTAAAGGAACTGAACACCGACTACATCGACCTGGTTCTGCTGCACTGCGTTTCCTCTGGAGAGTGGCCGGACGAGCTGGGCAAGTATATGGAGACCCTGGCCAAGCTCAAGAAGAGAGGCCTCGTCCGGGCGCACGGAGTTTCGTGCCATTCCGTGGCGGCACTGGAAGCCTGTGTTAAGGAGTCCTGGGTCGATTCGGCGCACGCACGCATCAACCCATACGCAGTGAAGATGGATGTCAAAGAAGTTGAGGACGTGCCCAAGGTCGAAGCCGTGCTCAAGGCGCTTCGCGGACAGGGCAAGGCCGTCATCGCAATGAAGGTGCTCGGTGAGGGCGCTTTCCGCGACAGCGATGAAAAACGTGACAAATCGATTAAGTATGTGCTGGAATCGGGCTGTGTGGATGCGATGGTTGTCGGATTCGAGAATATCTGTGAGATAGACGACTTTGCCGCGCGAGTCCGCAAAGTCCCAATGACCGGCAATGCGAGTCGGGCGCAAGTGTACAGACCCGCTCGCGTGGCATAAATATTCAGCAAGGAGATTATCGTGAAACTTAACCATGATTTTACAATGGCGGTTGATACCGTGCTGTTTCTCAAGCAAAAGAAGACCGACGACTATATCCAGGCCGGTGAGATTGCAAAGACCCTGAATTTCTCCGTGGGCTATCTGCAAAAAGTCATCCAAACGCTCAGCAGGCACGGGATCGTCGAATGCAAGCGGGGAAGAATCGGAGGCGTCAGGATAAGAAACAAGGTCGTGACGCTGCTTGATTTGTGGAACGTGACCTGCGGCGAACTCGATCTCAGGAACCCAGCCGTGTCCCAGTTGAAAAAACCCCTCAAAGCCTTCGCAGACTCCATGAGTAAAGTCATAATCTGCAAGAAGAATTAGGCAAGGGTCCAACAGCAGGCAATCCGTCCTTTCAGGCAGAAGCTTGGGACCAAACTCTGTGGTCCCGGCTGGCAGCCGGATGGGGCGCGCTCACTCTTCCTCTTGGTAACCGTTCAGGGGATATAAACTGGGTTTCTGTGTCATTGCGAGCCCTTTTCAAAGGCCGTGGCAATCTCAAAAACTCGAAAATCGAGATTGCGGAGCCTGTTGCGAGCGCAGCGAAGCAATCCCAGAC
>CAYWOD010000204.1:0-6262 GCA_964459805.1 uncultured Pirellulales bacterium | reverse complement strand
CCTGCAACGGCCACCTACTCATTAACCGGATGAAGCAATATTTTGTCATTGCGAAGGAGCGCAGCGACTGCGGCAATCTCAATCGTTCGCAAGCCGGAGTCTGTCACACCATTTTTAGCTTTGACGCCAATCCCTTTTTGCAGTAAGCTGTCCCCCGTCAGTCGGACCTAAGTCCGACAGTTGACCGGGCAAAAAGACAGAACTTAAAAGGAGAATCTGCAATGAAAAGACGTCAATTCCTGACCGCAGCTGGCCTCGCAGGCCTGGCGGGGCTCGGCTCGACAGCCGCAGCAGAAGGCAAACGTGAATATTTCGAGCTCAGACGCTACCGAACGCACGTCGGCTCGAAGAAAAACCTGGTCGGTAATTTCCTCCGCGAGGTGGGGATACCCGCAATGAATAGGATAGGAATCGGGCCGGTCGGAGTCTTCAACGCAAAGTACGGGCCAAGCGACCCGACGCTTTACGTCATGCTTGTCCACAAGTCCCTCGCGTCGGTGGTGAACACCTCGGCACAATTGCTTGACGATGACAAGTTCCGCAGCTCCGACTTCGTCAACGCCTCCTTGTCCGATCCCGGATACGTCCGCGTCAAAAGCTCACTGATGGTCGCCTTCAAAGATATGCCCAGGCTCGAAGCCCCGCAGAAAAAGCCCCGCATCTTCGAGCTCCGCATATACGAGAGCCACAGCATCAAGGCGGCAAAGAAGAAAATAGAGATGTTCAATGAAGGCGGCGAGATAGCAATCTTCAAGAAGACCGGCCTGACGCCCGTATTCTTCGGCGAGACCGTAATCGGACCGATGATGCCTAACCTGACCTATATGCTGACCTTCGATGATTTGGCGGACCGTGATAAAAAATGGGGCGTCTTCGGCGGTAGTCCGGAGTGGAAGAAGCTCCGGTCGAATCCCGCTTACAAGGATACCGTTTCCAACATCACCGACATAATCCTTCGGCCAACGCCGTATTCGCAGATATAACCGCTGCGGCAGGGTTGTTCCGGACGGAAAATCTACTTCGGCTCGATAGGCTTGCCGAGGATTTCGAGCGTGCCTTTGATGAACGGCAGTGGTCTGGTTATTATCTGTGGGTCGTAGAAATCACCACTGACCTCTATTTTTACAACCGCCTGCCCAAGCCCTTCGGCAAGCGATTCCAGAATAGACGGGTCAGCCGTCGCAAGCCGCTGACCACGCGCGATGAGATCCAAGTTGATGTCACGCTTCTGGAGATCCATCGAGCCTGAACCGTAAAAGGCAACGGATTCCCCGGACAAATCAAGCTTTCTGACAAGGAGGTCGTTGTGCCTGATGTAGGAATCAACGAACATCCGGTCAAACGCAAACTCCGTCGGCTCAGTGAATCTGAGGACCGCCAGCAGCTTGGCCAACGGCGAAAGTCTGCCGACCTGCATATCCACAATGGACAGCTTGCACGTACCGATGCGAGAAGAGCCCTCGCCCGCGCGGGCCCGGATGTTCAGCGAGCCTTCCATTTTGCCGGTTGTCCGGTCTTGCTCGGGACCTCCCTTCATCCTCGTATCCAGGAGGAATTTCCTCAGGTCCACGTTTTCAAACCCCGTCTGCAGCACATACTCCAGCGGGCCGTCGGCAGACTGCTCGAATTCCAGCTTACCCGTCAATTTGCCGTCATAACAATCGGCGCTGAGGTTCTCGCTCGTCCACTTATGCAGATCGCCGTCGAAATAAATGTCCGCTGTTACGTTGGTGAAAGATTTGCCTAAGATTTTGAATCTCCCGCCGTCGAGAAAAACATGGCAACTCTCAAAGCCATGACCGGTTTTGTACAGGCCCGTTACGCCCAGTTCTGCGCTCGATGCTATGGTGGTGCCGGATACTTGCACTGAACAATCCTTGAGCCTTATCAAACCTCTAATATCAATGTTCTTTTCGCCGTCATTCGCAGGAGTAATCCTTAGCTTATCGAGGTCAAATTCCGCGTCGAATTTGGTTTTCGCGCCGGATATTTGCGCCGAACAGTCCTTAAGCCTTATAACTCCATTGATATCGACAACCTTGTCTCCGGCATCGTCAAGAGTAACTTTTAGCTGATCGAGGTCGAGGTCGAATCGGCTGTGAGTACCCAGCCTGTTGCAGAACGGGCGAATCGCCGCCGGCAGCGCGGCCCCGAGACGTCTCTCGAAGTAAATGTCGTTGGCATCAACCTCAAGTACCGCACTGCTGAAGGCGCCCTCGGCCAGCGTCACGCCGCCGTTCAGCTTTATGTACGCCTTATTTGACCTTATCCAGACAGTATCACCCGGAGAAGCATTGACATCCTCGAATTTGATCGTCTCCGGGGTTATCGTTAATGTGCCCGTGATGTCCTTCAGAGGATATGAGAACTGCGGAAAATCCACACTGTTGCCTAAACAATTGACCGTTATCTTGTAATCCGGATAATCGTTCGCGTCGAGCTTGTTCAGATCAGCGCTGAGGTCTATTTTGCCCTGCGGATGAAATTCGGTAACGATTTTTCTTGCCGATTTCGGCAGAAGGTCAAACAAGTCGTCGTTTAGCGTGGTTTCTTTGAAATTCAGCGAGAGGTCGTACCGAGCCGGTTGGTCATTTTGTCCGGGCCAGATTTGACCTGACAGAGAAACAGGGCTGCCGCCATAGCGGCCGGAGAAATTCTTGATGCTTATCAGGTCCGAGGCAAAGACAGCACCGGCGGTGATCTCAGTAACAGGCAGCAATAGTTGCTCGGACTTCAATGAGGCCTCTTTGAAAGACAGATCGGCCGTGAAGGTTGCAGGAACAGAAGTCTGGTCGGGCTTCGAGACCCTTATCTTGCCATCGGCCAGTCCGGTAGGACCAAATTCGCTGTACAAATCCTTTTGCTCCTTCGGCAAAGCAGCCTCCAGCACCGGATCAAGCGGAATATTATTGACCTTGATCAAAATATCGTATGCCGTACGGTCGGTGCCCCGGCCCATCACTTCACCGTCCAGGGCTATCCTGCGGCCATCGACTTGGGAAACTATGTCCGAAATCACCACCCGCTCAGGCTCGAAGGAAAGCTTGCCCGTCAGATTCTTCAACGGATAAGGAAAGTTGCGATATGCTGCCTCAACCCCCTGAAGCTCGACCACAAGATGTTTTGCTCTCTCATCGGGCGAGCTTCGAGTGAATCGGTAGTCTATCACCGCCCGCCCGCTCGGCGAAAAAGCCGACCAGAATCCCTTTTGCTTCTCGCTCAGAGCATCATAAAGATCGGCATCCAGCACCATATTGTCACTGGTGATTCGGATGTCGTACTTCCAATCCGGCGCAAAGCCGCGCGTCCACCCGTTGAAAAGAAGCTCCACGTCACCGTGTCTGCCCGACAGGTTGTCCAGCGTCACTCCGTCCTTCGTGAAATCTATCCTGCCTTTCAAACGCTCGATGCGATAGGGGAACTTATTGTACGAGATCGCAACATCGTTGCAGCCGACATTGCCCGTTAGCGTGCTCTCGCCCAAACGCTTGAGATTTCCCGACGCTTCAACCTTGACATCGACCAGCCCGGAGGGACTGTATCGATTGAAAAACCTTCGCAGGGCCCCAAAGGGGGCGGACCTCTCGATAAAGTTTGGGCCCATCAGTGCAAAATTGTCAAGAGGGGGACTGCGTTTTGAGTGAAGCTTCTTTATCCGCAGATCCAGCGAGAAGGCGTCGTTCGAATCATACTTAAACTCGGCCGCTATCACGTCTATCGTCCAGGCCATCTCAAGTGCGGGAACGTCAGCAGATGAAATCCCACCGGCAATCGTAACCGAACCCGGCTTCCAGAGACCCTTTAGCCGGCTTTTGCCGAAACCGCTCGACAGCGTCGCTGTCGTAAAATCGAAGCTGTAACCGCCCTGCCCTTGTTGATCAAACCCGAATTTGGCGCTAACAGGCACCGACGCGGCAACCTTCACCTCTCCCTTGGAGACCTTCGTGTATTGCAGCCTGCCCGTTTCCAGCCGGACAAGAGGCATCTTTCCGGATGTGTTTTTCGGGGCCTTGATCTTCAACGCCGATAGGTTCCACCGCCTCGTGTCCAGATCGTACTGCGCATTGAACGTAAAATCGTTGACGTCTATCTGTTTCAGATGCGGCCGCAGAAGCAATAAGCTACCCACGCTGAATCGTGCATGTACCTTCTCGGCATTCAGGATGACCTTCCCGGGCCCCGCCTTTTTGTAAGGGCTGATTACAAGCTTCTCGATGAACACCGACCCGTTGGGCCGGAAATCAACCGACCCGGTCTCTATCCTTGTGTTGGTCAGCTCGGCTATCTGGCCTATCGCGATGTGGCACAGAACCCGCCCCAGCAGCATAAACCCAAACCATAAAACAACAGCCAAAATCGAAACCGCAACAAGCCAGCGGATTATTCTCCTGACAATCCTCGCTGCGGCGGATTTGTTCTGTTTTGCAGGCATCTCATTAAGCCGAAAAGTAAAAGCCACGACCTCACAACCATACGTAAGAACCTCGCTCCTTCAATCTTGGCCCTCTGGTTCTGCGCTCCCGGTTCTACGTCTTACACTTCTGTATCGCTTTATCCGCAATGTCCCGGCGGCAATATGCGCCGTCGAACTTTATTCTCTCCACCGCCTTGTAAGCTGTAGCCTTTGCATCGGCGATCCCGTCCCCCAAAGCGGTCACACCTAACACCCTGCCGCCGTTGGTCACAACGTCGCCATTCTCACTCTTGGTCCCGGCGTGGAACACAATGACGTCTTCGATCTCCTCGGCCTCATCCAGCCCCGTTATCTTCTTGCCCTTGGCATAATCGCCCGGATAACCGCCCGAAGCCATCACCACGCAAACCGCCGGCCGAGGGTCCCATTCGAGAGTAACATCCTCCAGCGTCCCGTCGCAGACCGCAAGGCAGACCTCCAGCAAGTCGCTCTTGAGCCGCATAAGAATCGGCTGCGTCTCGGGGTCCCCGAAGCGAACGTTAAACTCCAGCACTCGCGGCCCCCCCGCAGTAACCATAATACCCGCATAGAGGATGCCCTTGTAAAGCGCGCCGCTGCGATTCATACCATCGACCACCGGAACAAGGATCTCACGTGTAATCTGATTCATCAATTCCTCCGTCACAACCGGTGCGGGGCTGTAAGCGCCCATCCCGCCGGTGTTGGGCCCGGTGTCACCGTCACCAATCGGTTTGTGGTCCTGCGAGGACTCCATGATGTAGATGTTTCGCCCGTCCACAAAAGCCAGTATCGAGGCCTCTTCGCCCAGAAGCTTATCCTCGACGATGATTCTCTCCCCCGCCTCGCCGAAGATATTATCGCACATAATCTTCTCAGCCGCTAAGATGCCGTCTGCAGGGTCATCGCACACAAAAACGCCTTTGCCCTTTGCAAGCCCGGCGGCCTTTACCACCACCGGCTCGTCTCGGCTGGCGATATATGCCTTGGCGTCGCTGAATCTATCGAAAACTCTCCCCTCGGCAGTCGATATCGAGCTGCTCCGCATAAGCTGCTTTGCAAAGGCCTTGTCCGCTTCTAACTTTGCCGCTTCGGCGCTGGGTCCGAAAGCCTTTATCCCCCCAGCCTCGAACGCATCAACCACGCCCGCCGCAAGCGGGTCCTCCGGGCCGACCACCACCAGGCCGACCTCGTTCTGCTGTGCGAATTCCAGCAGCTTCTCCGTCTCGCCGCCGCCGATTGGGATATTTTCACCGCATTGCCCCGTACCCGGATTGCCCGGCGCAATATACAGCTTCTCCAACTCCTTCGACTGAGCTAACTTCCAAGCCAGAGCATGCTCACGCCCCCCACTGCCAATCAATAGTACGTTCATCTGCCAACCCCAATTCTATTGATTATTGAAATCCTTTCTTACCTTACAACTGCCGTATGTCAAATGGCAGTTTACCAGCGGCCGACGGTTTGCTCAAGCTGATAATTGATTATTCTAAAACCGGCTCGAATGGTGTATGTTAATCGCAGTCGGGGTGTGTGCAAGCCATCCATTTGGCGGCGTACAATACGAAGTCCGCGAAGTTGACATAGCAATCGCGGTTCAGGTCCCCCTCGAGGATGGGGTGGCATTCGTCCCCGCATCTTGGCTCGGCGGCAACGAATACCGCGGTGACCGTTTTGTCCGCGTCCATAATCACGGTTGTCAGCGGTGAGTTCGGCTCGATGACGTCACCTTCCCAATGGTCAAAGTGATATACGGCCGCACAGCTCTTAAATAGCTCCTGTTGCGGAAACAGCATTTGTCATTCCTGCGAAAGCAGGAATCCAGGTTTT
>CAYWOD010000203.1:2657-6393 GCA_964459805.1 uncultured Pirellulales bacterium | reverse complement strand
TTAAAATGGACACGGCTTTCCTGTCATGATTTTGATGATAATCAGGTTCGGCTCCAACTCTTTGCAATAGCGTATAATATTGGCAACTTCCTGAGGCGTTTATTGACAAAATCAACCTTGCCGAACCTTTTTGATAACCATCCTCCATTTCAGATAGACGGTAATTTCTGGGGCACGGCAGGAATTGCTAAAATGCTTTTGCAGAGCCACGACGATGAAATTGAATTACGTCCGGCGCTGCCGAAGGCCTGGCCAAATGGAAGCATTATCCTGCTCACACACCGACAACCGTCATGGCGAAGTACGGTGTCAACGGCAGCCTGGTTTATGGTCCGTTTGTCGGTAAACTGAAGAACAACGGAGAGCGGATCGTCCTGCGGGACTCCAACCGCAAGAAGATTGACCAGGTCGATTACCAACTCGGATTTCCGTGGCCGACCGTGGGGGGGGGCAGTGCGAGCTGAAGGTAATGGTCATTCCACGCAATTAGTCAATCCGCTTATCGACAATGATCTCGGAGGCTCCTGGCGTTGGGCTTATCCGACACCGGCGGCGAAGAATACGGCGGTTTATGCCGAGAACATGCCGCCGCAGATTCGACAGGTCAAGCACAACCCGAAACAACCAAAGTCCGGTGAGATCTCGACTATTACCACGAAAGTGAGCGATCCCGATGGGATTCAATATGTAAAGCTGCAATATCAGGATGTCGCACCGGGCAACTACATTCGTCACCAATATTCCGACGGCAGTAATAACCGGCATTTGATTCGCTATCGTATTCTCGTTAAAGACAACACGGAAATCCGACTATTACAAATGCCCTATCCGGATGATCCCCAGCCTAATTTTGCGTACTTTGTTTACGACGGTGTGCCAGCCTGGTCCGGCGCCGACAGGCCCGGTATGATTTCATACAAAAAGAGCGTAGGGCAAAGGGAGATTAGACCTACTCAGATTCCCGATTGGATGTATATAATAATTTCTACAGGCAGTTCGGTAGTAGAGATCATGTGCAACTCCAGCCATCCCAAGCCCAATAGTCCAATTCTTGTCTAATGGGAAATTGGTGATATCCATCCGTGTGAGCACCTGTGGTTCTATGTGGTTGATGACCAGAGGCTTGAGTGGTTTGGTGAATGGGATTATGAGGGCTTCGCTGAGGACTATCTCATGTTTGTCACTTGCGTTCGTAAGTGCTTGTAAAATAAGGACTCGATTTTGAGTTTGTCACTACATCTGTGTTTTTGGGCGTTCTGGGCCGGTGTTTTCAGGGGTGGGCGGGGCCAGGTCCCTGATCCCTAAGGCCGCTGCAATACGCCGGGCATCTCGGCCGCCGGCAGAGACCAAACGCCTGCTCTGTCCGTTGAACTCCAGTTCCGCAATGCCCACCGATTTCATGGCCGCAAAGGCATCGGTGGCACTTATCTCCGGCAGTTCCGAGGCCAGTTGATGCTCCAGCACCCGCTTGAGGAACAACGCCAGCGAGGCCACAAAGATATGGGCCTCAATCCGCTCATCCGTCTTGTGATACACCGGACGCATCTCGATGCTACGGGGCTTGGATTGCGGCCAGCGCCATTACCACAGGCTGGGACAACTCATCGTCGTCGGCCAGAGCGGCGAGTTTTTTGACGACCTCTTTGCCGCCGAATGCCTGCAATTCCTGGACAAGATATGCCTGGACGGCTTTGGGCCGGTCTCCGCCGAGCTGTGACGCAAGGGCCTTGGCAAACCGTCGGCGAGGCTCATCGTCGTCGAGCTTGCAGACGTGCAGGCCAAGTACGTGAAGCGCGTAGTGGGCCTTTACGTCGTCGCCCTTGCCGGGCGGCACGAGCATGTCGATGATTCCAAGGATATTCCTGCGGCCGCCTTGGTGGATTTCGGCGATGGCGCTCTCGATTTTCTCTTTGTCTATGTCGGTGCAGTACAGGCCGCGACCATCCGGGTCGGGCATTCTATTTATAAGTTCGGCAAGTTTCTTGGATGATTTTGCCATGATTATGGTCCTTTCCGTATTTCAGATCCGGTTGAAAACTCTTACAGATGCCAGGGTGCTCTCATCGGCTGGTTGACCAGACGATTGGCGTACTCGTCGCCGATGATCTGTTCGGCAACCGGGTCGTATCGGAGCTTTCGCCCGGTTCGGATGGCGGCATTGGCCAGGTGCAGCAGTGTTGCGCAGCGATGGGCCGCCTCTGCGTGCCCTCCGGGCTGCTTACGCGTGCGGACCGCGTCGGGGAAGCTGACGAGCGGTTCGGGATCGGGCATCTCGGCGATTTTCTTTTTGTCTGCGTCGCTGCTGAGGTCGTCGAGGCTTACTCCTCGCTCGGCCTTGCGGTCGTAGGGCTCTCCCCATTCGTTGCTCTCGAAAGTGAAGGTCAGACCGTCTGCGTATTTTAGCTCGACCCAACCCCACATTCCGCAGGCTTCCGGGTGTGCCGGCGGGGCGTATGCCTCGATTTCAACGGGGCTGGTATGGTCCTTTGCGAAGGTCCACTGGATGGGGTCGTAATGATGCTGGCCCATGTCGGTGAGTCCTCCTCCTTCGTAGTCCCAGTATCCGCGGTGTGTTCCACCGTGTCGGTGGGGGTGAAACGGCCTCAGCGGGGAGGGGCCGCAGTACATATCCCAATCAAGGGCTTTCGGTATAGGCTGAGGCTGTGCGTTGACGATTCCACTCCACTGCCTGACCTTAAGCCCGCCTCTTTTTCTGTGCACGCCCTGGCATTTCTTGAGCAGGGCGCTCGCCATAATCTTGTGGGTCAGGACCCTGTTTTTGTCCCCGCTGGCGCCGAATCTGCCATAAGTTCCGACCTGGAAGATTCGTTTGTAGCGTTTTTCTGCGTTGACGACGGCGCGTCCTTCGGCAATGAACCGGGTCATGGGTTTTTCGCAGAGGACGTCTTTGCCCGCCTCCATCGCGGCGATTGAGATCAGCGCATGCCAGTGGGGTGGCGTTGCGATTGCGACCATGTCGATATCCTTGCGTTCGATGACGCGGCGAAAGTCGGTGTAAACCATCTTGTTGTCGGCTTTACCGACAAACTTCACATCGCAGATGGCTCGTTTTTCCACATTCGGTCCGAGTCCGCCGAAGGTGGCGTTGCCTCGGCCGCCACAGCCAATGAGTGCGCCGCCGAACGTTTCACTGGGCGGGGTGCTACCCGGGCCGCCAAGGACGTGCCTCGGGACGATTGTAAAAGCCGCCGCTGCGCGAATCGAGCCTTTGATGAACCGGCGTCGCGTTATTCTTTTGCCTTGCTGCATAATACGTTCTCCTTTCCTCCCATACAGATGTCGGTCTCATTCCGGAGCGGTCGTTGAAGCTACTCCAGAACCTGCGATATTTGGAATCGTGGGGCTACGCTGCCGCACATATACATTGCAATTCTACCCAATCGGGCGGGAATTACAAGCGGCTCTAAAATGATCTCTTGTCGGGTTGCCGATAGCGCCAATCGACCCGATCGGCGTGACGAAATACTTCGGCAATCAGCTCAGCTAAGTTCGGGTCGTAAGCTTCCAGCTCCTCCCGCGTATCTATGTGGTTGTGTCGCTTGGCGTTTTGGCGATTAGCATCGAACCAGGACTGCACACCCTCCGACCAGTACTCCTTATGGTTCTCCGCGGCGGGCGTATCCTTCCAAAGGCCCTTGTTCGTAGCGTTTTCGTATAACTGCCTGAGTTTCTCGTCAAATTCCTTGTCGAGGCGTTTGACGCGCAACTCATATTG
>CAYWOD010000203.1:0-2557 GCA_964459805.1 uncultured Pirellulales bacterium | reverse complement strand
CTTTGGCTTCATGTGGCTGTATTCCGTGATGTCCGTAGTCTGCTCTTTGGCACCGATTATCACGAAGCGGACGCCGGCCTCTATCAGCGCTTCTCGAATATCCGGTCGGTCGGCCAGCATCTTATTGACCAACTCGTCAACCTTGAGCAAAGCGGCGTCGGCGACCTTTTCGGAGCTGACAATCGGCACCCCTTTGGAGTTGACATGCTTCTTGTAGAAGGGGTCAAGCTTGAGCGATTTCGGCGGTGCGGTAATCGACGGCTTTTCGGCAGGTTCGGCGGTGCACGGGCTGTGCCACAGAACAAGCAACAGGGCGACAATCGGAAAGATTGTTCTCACTTTCACGCTACCTCGCAATGACAGTCAGTATTTGATCCGTTCCAGAGTAGTTAGTCACTTGGTCTTCTTTTCCAAGATGGCCTCGATCTCGTCCATGGTTCGATTCATTACCGCGATGGTTTTGTTGAATGGTTGAGCAGTGGTCATATCAACTCCGGCTTTTTTCAGGAGGTCAATCGGATAATCGGAGCCGCCTGACGAGATGAACTTAATGTACTTTCCAACAGCGCCTTGTTCTTTGTTCAATATTCCTTCAGCCAGGGCGGTTGACGCAGTGAACGATGTCGAATACTGATATACGTAGAAGTTGTAGTAGAAATGGGGGACATAGGCCCATTCGACGGTATATAGCTCATCAATATGACAAACTCCCTTATCGTGGCCGTAGTATTTCTTGAGAATTTCGCCGTACAATTGACTCAGGACATCTCCCGTTAACGGCTCCCCCCGTTCGGCTTTTTGATGTATGAGTAGTTCGAATTCGGCGAATTGAGTCTGCCGAAAGACCGTGCCTTTGATTCCATCGAGGTAGCTCATAAGCAGCGACAGGCGAATGTCGTCGTCTTTGATTTCCTTGAGCATTTTGTGCATCAAAAGGGCTTCGTAGAATGTGGAGGCCACTTCGGCTACAAAGATCGAGTAGTCGGCTGTCGGATACGGCTGGGTCTTATTGGAGTAATAGCTGTGCATCGTGTGGCCCAGTTCGTGAGCGAGCGTGCTGACGTCGTCGTATTGGCCGTTATAGTTCAAGAGTATATACGGATGGACATCATACGCACCGCCGCTGGAATAGGCGCCGGCACACTTGCCCGGTGTCGGATAAACGTCAACCCACCGATTCGCAAGGGCCTTTTCGACGACACGAACGTAGTCCTTGCCCAACGGTTTTGCCGCGTCTATCACGAGCTTCTTCGCTTCCTCATAGCTGTACTTGAGATCAATGCCTTTGACCACCGGCGCGTACACATCCGAGTATTTCAGCGTTTCGACGCCCAGCATCTTCTTCTTTAGATTGAGGTAACGATGGAATGAGTCAAGATTGTTGTTGACGTTTTCGATAAGGGCCGAATATACCTTTGTGGGAATGTTGTTTTTGTCCAGCGCGCTTTCAAGTGAGGAATTGTAACCTCGCGTGCGGGCATAAAACATGTCCTTCTTGACGTTTGCATAAAGCTGGACTCCGATAGTCCGTCTGAAATTGTTAAACGCGCCCCAGAATGCGCCGAACACGGCTTCTCGGTCGCGGCGATTCGGCACGGCGCGGTAGCGGGCGTACCCGGCCTTGTTCAGCTCGACGGTGGCACCGTCACTCAATTCGACTTCGGGATAGGGCAATTCGGCGTTGCTGAAGATCATATAGATTGAAGATGGGCCGCCGGCTAACAAGCTTGCCTCGGCGAGTATCTTTTCTTCTTTTTCGGACAGCGTGTGAGCTTTGGTCCGCTGTATGTCGTGAAGATACATCTTATAGACCTTCAGGCCGGGCTCGCGGGCAATAAACTCATCGATTTTGCTCTTGTCCATTTTGACGATTTCGGGCTGAATATACGATGCCTTGGAGCTGTAGTCGGTGGCAAGCTGCTCGGTTTCCTGCCTCATCGCCAGATACTTTGAGCTGCGTGTATCTTCGTCGGCTTTCATTGCAGCATAGCTGTGCAGACGCCCAAATTCTCTGGAGAGCCTGCTGTTGAAATCAAGGCAAGTTAGCAGCTCGGAAGCGGACTTTGCAAGTTTGCCCTTGTACTGTAAGACCTCGTGAAACTGAGCAACCAGCTTTTCCTTTGCCTTGTTCCACGCCTGGTCCGAGGCGTAGAGGTCTTCGAGCTTCCATCTGTCCTCAACGGGAACTTCCGATCTTTGGCGTGTTTGCGATAAGAGTTGACTTGCAAAAAACACAAGCATTCCACTTAGTACAATGATGACGTTTGAAGCCTTGTTCATAGCTTGCTCCCTGGATACGAGTCTATTGACAATTCCTTTTGGCACGGTTGCCCCGGCAAACCTCTCGAGCAACCAACATATCTTAAGGCCTGGCGCAGGCCGTTGTCAACCGTGGTTCGCGGCAAAACGGGGGAGTTCTTTCCTTAACCCGGACGAGCCGGAACCAAAGAGCGTTGGATAAAAGGCTGACGCCTTAACGAAAGGGCCTTTTGCTGATAAGCATCCATCTTATTCGCACGACCGCAATCTCCCTGCCCACCCTCTTCGAGGGAGGGAG
>CAYWOD010000202.1:0-6510 GCA_964459805.1 uncultured Pirellulales bacterium | reverse complement strand
CGCTCTTATAAGGTATGCCGTTTAGAACGCCCATCGCCAGCGATGCTATCTCCATCCGCTGCTTCTTCGCCTCGGCAAGCATCTTGGCCTGCAGATCCTTATCAAACAAAGGCAACTCTTTCTCGCCGCTGCCGAAGTCCACCTGAACGCCGTCGAGTCCGATTCGCTTAGCCATCTCGAACGAGCCGGGATTGGTTTTTTTGCCTATCGTCCAGTCGCACACGCCTAACTTGAACCCCTTGCGCGACCCGCCAAACCGCAGCGGCGAATTACAGGCAGATGTCAGCGACAACCCGGCCAGCACACCGGCCCCGGCCTTTAATACCCGGCGACGCGTTATCTTTAGGCCTTCCACTTTCATAACTCCAAAAAGTGCGAAAACGAACAGATCCGTCCTCACGTAATCGAACAGCATCCGCCACAATAGTAATACAGCCCAGTCTCGCTGTCAAGGCGTAGGGCGGTGAACATATATGGCTTGGCGGAAGAATACCGGGCTCATCGCTCCGTCAGGCGGGGGGGGGAGTACGGCGTAATACAGAATGCAAAAGGCTGCCGTCCCTTTGATTCTACTGGAGAATCGAGAAGTTCGCAAAAAATACTTGCGCGGTACAGCTATCTTTGCGTCTAAACTAATATAGGAAACAGTAACTATATCTGGAATGCTCAGCAGTGAAGCAAGCAACCAGGCTTTGTTTGAAAGCTCAAAATGGAGACAGGCGCGCAGCGTCTGAACTGGTGAAGCTCTTTTATCAGAAAGTTTATACTTACTTGCGACGTCTTTCGAGTAGCACGTTGGACGCTCAAGACCTAACGCAGGAGACGTTCCGCCGGTTATGGTCGTCGTTGGGGAATTATCGGGGCGAGTGCACATTCTCCACATGGATTCATAAAATCGCCTACAGCGTGTATGTTGACTGGCTGCGGAAGAAAGGCGGCGTGATGGAGCGATCAGAGGAATGGTGGACCGCACGGGCGGACGCCAATCCCGGGCCTTATGAACATGCAGAGGACAGGCAGTTGGCAGAGCGACTTTACAGACTTGTCGATGAACTCGAAGAAGATGAGAGACAGATTATTCATTTGCATTTCTATCAGGGATTGTCGCTGCGAGAGACGGCCGGGGTCTTGGACGAGGCTGCAAGCACTGTCAGATACAGGTTTCGCAGGGCCATAGGGAAGCTGAGGTCTGAGATAGGTGGAGGATAAATGGGACAAGGGAGTTGCTGTTTTGTGAATTGGAAGGAGAATCAAGATGTGGGATAGAAAGATTGAGAGACTTCTGAAGCGTGCACCGGATATAGCTGCTCCGGATGGCCTGTTGGATGAATTGGAGGCAGAGATAAGGCTGCCGGGAATTCGGAGGCAGGAAGCAACCATATCGTATCTGCGTGGTGGGGTCGGCAGGAGCAGGGCAACAAAGTTAGCCGCCGCGGCGGTCATCGTTGCAGGGGTATTTGGAGGCATAGTATATCTCTTGGCGCCCGGCGGGGGTGCGGCGAAACGGAGTGAAGAATCTATGGCGCTAGGCGCAGCAAGGGATAGCGGCGATCACGCTGCCGCAAGGAAAGATGAGCAGCCGGCTACTGTCGAGGCTGCGGTCGCCCCGGAACGCACGGTTGCCAAGGGCGGACCGTTGGGTACAGATAAAGGCGGACGGTCAGGGAAAGGCGGGTCTGATAGAAGGCTGACCATGGGGACTGTACGGGTGGATACCGAAAGAATCAAGGCGGAGGGTATCGCGATTCGGGAAATGGCGGCGTTTGGTGATTTCGATGGTTTGATGGGGATGCTTTCGGGCGGGATGTTTGCGAGCAAAGTGGCGGCGGCGGAGCATCTTGGAGAGATCGGCGATGAACGAGCACTGCCGACGCTGAAAAGGCTCAACAAGATGCACGGCGGCTGGCTGTTCGGCACCATGTGTGTTTATGTATATTACGAGGATTCCCGGACAAGCGGGGCATTTGCAGTGGCGATCTGCAAGATTCTGACGAGGGGTCTTCCGGCGGAGGAGCAGGTCGAGGCGTGGTTCGACGTGCTCGAAGGCAGAGGGCCTGTGATGCCGTCGCCTGTCGATCAGCTTTTCGGGCTTAACGGCGCAGGGCCGCTCGTCAAAGCAAAGGGCAGAGATCTCTCGAAAGAGCTCCCGATGCAGAAGTTTACGAGCGGCTTTGACGTAGGCAGGCGAGTGGCGGCGGAGCTCAGCCTGTTTGATGATCCTTCGGTAGTCGCGCGGCTTCGTCAGACGGAAAACAAGGGGGCGGCCCCCACTGCCGTATGGATGGAGGTCCGCGATCTGGAGATTGAGGAGGGAATCGAACGCTGTAAGGAAATAGCGAGAAATGAGGCAGGCGCGCAGCAGTACGGCGCGATAAGGTGCCTGGCTAAATTCGGCCAGCCGGCTATCTATGCACTGGATGAGCTGGCCCTCGAAGGATACACCGAGGCAATCAGCACGTTTGACCTTTTCCACTATGATATGGAAGTATTCGACATTCTATGCTGGCATCTGACCAATAATAAGAGCTCTCAAGTGAGACTGAAGGTGATAAGTCCCGCATTGCTCAAGTCGGTCCATTTTTTCCGGTACCGGCATCCGCTTTTCATGCAGCCTCTGATCACGGCACTATATGACCCTAACGAAGATGTGAGGCGAAGAGCTGCGAACTTGCTGCGACATGCATCCGGGGAGGAAAGATCCCGGCTTATAGAGCATGAAGAAGACCTGCTAATGGCTCTGAAGCATCCTGACGAACGGATCCGGCCGTATATTGCGCAGGCGTTGGGGCGATTGGGCAGCAAGCGAATGGATGAGAGAGTCGCCGATCCGCCGGGGATCAGAATTGACCTGGAGGAGTAGGGCATTGCGGCGAAATCATCGGTTGCGGCGAGGACCGAAGACTTCTACTGTTCAATACGAGAAGGTTAGGGTCTCAATCCCCTTATGCTTTTGGAGAGTCACCTGCTGTTTTTTGCCTTGTGATTCGACCGAATATTTGCCGTAGAATGCCCGCGTGCGGTAGATTCCGTCAGAGTCTGCTTTGCCGGATTGCTTTGTCCACCATTTGTTGAAGACGAGGTCGCGATAGGCCTTAGCCGCGGGCGTTTCGCTCCAGTCGCGCTTCCAGAGGGCGGCTCCCGGCCTCCAGTGGGCGCCTTCCCAGAAGCCCCACATCAAGATTCCTTCGACAGCCGGGTGGGCGAAGCATATTGTGTAGAAGTCTCTCAGGTGCTTTGCCTTTGCCTGCTCGTCCGATGTATTGAAATCATATTCCGTTATCTTGATGGGCAAATCAAATTGGGCGAGGCGGTCGAGGGTGCTCTGTACTTTCCCGGAGTCGAACATACCCCCGAAATGGCCCTGGCAGCCGATGCCGTCTATCTTGGCGCCCTGGCCGAGCGTCTTTTTGATCAGGGTGACGTATTTATCGGCGTTGCGCCCGCCCGATGCGAGGCTGCCCTGCTCATTGAGGTACAGCAAGGCCCTGGGGTTGCCCTGTTTGGCCCAATCGGCCATATCTTTGATGATGGCGTCACCTAAGTTGCGGCGATAGAAGTTGCCGAAGGTAAGCTCGTTGTTGAGGTCGAACTCCTCGATTCGGCCCTTGAAGCGGGAGGTTACATCACGGGCCCGGCGTTCGACGACCTTGCGCAGTGCGTCTTTATCGAGCTTTTTGACCCAGTCCTGTACGTGACGGTCCGTACACCAGAAGATACAGTGGCCTCGCATCTTCATATCGTTGGCCGCCGCCCATTTGTATATCCCCTCGGCGACGGAATAATCGAATCCGCCGGTCGCGGTCCGCTCGCAACTGTGCCATTTGAGGGCATTTTCGTGGACAGCCGAATTGAAATTGGCCGCGAGGACTTCCTTGTACTTTGCCAGGTCCGCCTGGCTCATCCTGCGGCGATAGCCTCCCGGCGCCATACTGTTGCTGATGGCCGTGCCGAACCAGAACTCATGGCGCAACTGCTCGATTTTGACCTCGGCCCCCGGCCTGGTCTTAACCACAAGCTCGCCCATCCGATGCCGGCGTATCCGCGTCTCAATCGCCTCCGGCTTCAACTTGGCCGATACATCGCCACCTGCTTGTGCGTGACAGAAACCATACCCTGCCACAACCAGAGCCAGAACTGCAATCAACTTAGACTTCATATTCACCTCCATAAAAACGCGATAGCTGGCCCATTCTATTCGAGTGGCTCTTTGGGAAGATGGTCGCGATACCATCCGGCGGGTATTAATTCGAAATTCCAAACGTCTTTGAAGACTATCATTCGCTCTATTGTTTCACCCTCGGACATCTTGGCTTTCTTACTCTCTTGCCAATCGCTTCTTTCGGCAACGCCCATCACAAGGTAATCGTTCCCTATAATTTGCGGATTCAGTTTTTCAAAAGCCGTTGCCATTAATGATTCCAGCTCTGACTTTCTGGCTATTATCAAATGACACCTTGTACAGTAACGGCATTGCTTGTTCAAGAGGAAAAGCTGCTGAGGATCGATGTGAATGACCAGCGGGAATTTGCGAATTTTTGTCTTGCTGTCACACTTGGGGCACTTAGTAAAGGCTGCATTTTGATATGGATTTAGAAAGAAATAGTGCCTTCTCTTTTGCGTTATACTATCGCGTTTAGTCATACTTGTTACCACCAAATCGGAAACCTAAAAAGCTGCTGACCCCTTAAGTTATCCGAAGTAGCGGCTTTGCCGCTGGGATTTATCGCTTTGGAGCCAACGGCATATTCATAAAGGACGAGGCCATAACTGCACCTCGCCCTATGCCGTATAGCGTCGCCAAGGCGCTCAGGTCGCTTCCCAGCGGAGCCCTATCCTCCTTGACGACAAGCACCATAATACAATATGTATGCCGTTGGCATGAAGCGCTAAATCCAAAAGAGTTCCAGCTCCCATTTCTTGTCCGCCGACTGATTTTCTTACAGTTGAACCTCGGAAACTTAAAAAGCTCCTGACCCCTTAAATCATTTTATGTCTGGATTCCCGCTACCCGGTTTCGCGGGCACAAGCTTCGCGGGAATGACCAGATGGGGCAGTACACCTCGGTTGCCTATGCTTTTAGTCCTTTTAGGTTAGCGTCGAGTTTTTCGCCTTTTGTTATCATTTCTTTCCAGGTTACTTTTCTTTTTTGGTAAGCTGCGGTTCGGCCTAAAATTGTCAGGAGGTTGCTTCGGACGCTTTCGGGGACTGTGGGGTTGTCGAATTTGCCTTCTACTATACTCTTGTGGAATGTTGCGATGTTTGTTACTGGGCCGTCTTTGAAGATTGCTGGGCTTTTGCCGCCTTTGTAGAATTCATCGCTCTTTGCTCGGATCATGACCTGTCCGCCGTACTGGGTTTCGAGGACGCCTTTGGAGCCGAACATTCGGTTCCTGATGCCATCCGGCTGGGTGCCGTGGCCGTCGAACTGCTTCGAGCTAAAGGTGATGCCGACGTCGTTGGGATACTGGAAGAGGATTGCGAAATGGTCCCAGCAGGTGCCGACCGGGCGAATGGTGCGTCCGCCCGTTCCAACGGCCCAGAGGGGCTCGGTGCCCATTATCCAGTTTGCCACGTCCAGCGTGTGGATGTTCTGCTCGGTGATGATGTCGCCGGAGAGGACGTTATCCAGTCCCCATGCGCGGAGGCGGACCTCGGAGTTTTTCGGGTCCTTTCGCCACGTGTCGTACATTCGCCCGAATGGGCAGCCCGCGTGATAGATCGCCTCGCCGAAGACGAATTCGCCTAAGGTGCCGGCATGGACGCGCTTTAGGGCCTCGATGTAGTATTGGTCGGCGCGGGTCTGAAAATCGACGAGGAAGCAGAGTTTTTTTGCGGTCGCCTTTTTGCCGCTATCGCCGATGCTCAGACAGCCGGGCGTATCGACGGCAATGGGCTTGGCGACGTAAACGTGAGCGCCGGCGGCGACCGCATCGGCGGCCTGCTCGGGATGGAAATAGGGCGGGCTCTCTATCGCCACGGCATCGACCTTGTCGAACATCTTTCTGTATCCGAACAGGCCCGTATAGCGTCGGGCTTCGGGGACGGCGAATCTGCCGGCGCAATTGTCCGTTCTGTCCTTGAAGTAGTCTGCTGCGGCGACGATATTGTATCCGCCGTGGGCTTTGAACAAGCCGGCGATCCAGGTCCCGCGCCCGCCGCAGCCGATTATTCCGAGATTGATCTTCGAGTTTGCATCGTAAGCGCGAACGAGCGAGGGCTTTACCACCGTAAATGCCAAAGCCGCCGCACCGGCGCCGGCAACAAACTCTCGACGACTTATCGGCGTTGAATCCTTACCGGCTGTTGAATTTTTCCGCGTTTGTGACATTTCGTAATCCTCCTTTCGTAAGTCTATACTTCACAAGCAGCTTTATGCCCTTGTGCATTACCTTCTTTTACGCTACGAGCGATTATACCGGTCTGTGCGGGATATGCAAGCGACTATCTACTTTTGGTTCATCCGGGAAATGGATAGGTGAGATTGGCATATCGTACGACCGAGAAAAATCG
>CAYWOD010000201.1:0-6534 GCA_964459805.1 uncultured Pirellulales bacterium | reverse complement strand
CCGCCGGTGACATATTTAGCCCCGCCACCTGTGGGCGGGGCCTTTTCATGCCCGGTCCTTCGGGCCGGGGCACCTATCCTCCCCACCAATAATCAATTATCACTCATCACTAATCAATTCTTCCCCCCCACCCCGTTTACCCGTCGTCGCCACGACGGCGAACACTTAGCCCCCAGCACTGCTGGGGGTTCTCTTCACCCAAATCACCGGCCCCGCCGGTGACATATTTAGCCCCGCCACCTGTGGGCGGGGCCTTTTCATGCCCGGCCTCCGGCCGCGGGCCCCTGCGCGAGGATCACCTCTCCCTCTCTAATCGCCCCTCACCGCCGGCACGTCCTTAACCTCCTCGCACGTCACTCTCGTCTCTCCAAGTGCCCCACCCACCGCGGCCGTTCCGGCCGCGAATGCTTAGCACCCCGGCTACGCCCTGGGTGGCCATCCTTTGCCCCGCAATTTATTGCGGGGTTCCCTCGCCCCCGATTCATCGGGGGGTTGTTTAGCCCCGGCACGTGTGGCCGGGGTCACCGTCGTTGCCGATTCATTGGGGGGTTCTTCCCCGCAAGGTACGCTTCGTCATTGCCAGCGCAGCGCGGCAATCTCAATCAAGCAATCATTCATCAATATCCAAGATCCCGACACTTCGGGAATCGATAGTCAATTAACACTGCCCCCGCCCCTTCCCACCACTCAAGATTCTTGCCCTTGTAGGATGGGCTTCACCCCGTGCGGAAGTCTTATGCAATGCGGTGCTTCTCAATATGGCTGTCGATTCTCGTTACGAATACTTGGATCTCGTTAATTCGAACGCGCGCCTGTCCCTCGGTTAAGTCCTTGATCGCATCCTTCGGGCGACCACAGTTGTGAATCCAGTCATGCCGGTGCTGCACTGTTGTGCCAAGACGCCGCATCAAGCGGCTGGTGGCCTTTGTTCTGGCCTTCTCCTTCGCCCGGCCAACGAGTCCGTCGTACGAGGGCCAATTTATGCCAGTTAGACGTTTTCTGTTCAGCTTTATGAAGACCTCAATTATGTCCTGCCAGAGTTTTTCTCCAGGCGGTAGTATTGGGTTGAAAGCATCAGGAACTCTTGAAACCGAATACATGTGTTCCTTTTCCATTAGACTCCGGGCTGCCATACGAATGCCCCAAAGCGGCCTCTTCGTGCGGGAAGCCTTGAGGACTTCCCCAGCCGGAAGAGCTGTCTTTGCATACCTGGCAGGGAAAGTCCCTGGCCACTGGTGATTTGTGTAGGCACGTAACGCACGAGCGATGCAATCCACATACTTGTCGCAAAAGTAAGCATCCATTGCGCCAACCGCCATGGCAACCGCGCATAAGCGAACGTCTCTGTACACTCGCTGGGGCTTGCCTTGGCGCTTTAGTGTCGCCGTTAACGCAAGGATATCCTTAGCTCGCTGGATATCTTCATCAAAGTCGGCTCTGGCGGAATTCGGCATTCTGTTCACTCATATTACGAACAATGATCATACAGTCTGAATAAAACACGAAGCCCAGACTCAGTTCTGCTGTATAACAAGTTCCCATTCCTTCTTCATACTAAGCTCCACTACTCGCCTATGAATCGCTGAACAAACAATGTGCCCAGTATCCCGAGAATCGCTCCCACAACCCCCGCAATAAGATTCACCAAGATCGCATCCTTGTTACGCTCAAAGAAACTCTGGATTTCGTGGGAATAGGACAATGCGATTCTTGCGGCCTTCATACGCATATAGTACCCGAGAAAACTTGCGGCTATCATAAAGCCAAGCCCGACTCCAAGCAGAATCGCACCTACCCACGGTGAGCAGTATTCGATACCAACGAAGAATATTAGAAATCCACTCCCGGCGAGGGCTAATTGTGGCAGCGTAGTGCGAGCGAACTGGAATATAGCCCAACGTGCATCTTGACTTCTCGCCAGAATCCCGTCTACCTTCCCTGCTATTCCCATAAGCTTTGTATCCTGCGGGGATTTTACCTCAAGGCTGGCATAGTCGCTCCCCAGATGCAACAGGAGGCGGTCACCTCCTATAGCAATAGTCAACTGCCCTGCTTTCTTGGCCCCTATCTCACCCAGTTCAGCCGCGTTGTCTAACAGAAAGTCGTCCAAGCGTATACTGACCGCCTCCGAAGACTTCGACTGATCCGTTTCCTTCGTGACGATGTCGATGATGGCCTCAAGGTTTTCCCTGAAGAGACTCAAACCTCTATAGCTTCTTGACCACTCGTGCGCAACTCGCTTCATCGGGAATTCCCGCCAAATCGACCACTAACTGAGCATTCATTAACCCTCAACTTTTGCCGGTGCTGCCTACCATTCTACGACGTGGTTGCAACCTCGTAAATACAGCACGCTACTCGAATTCTCCCGACTGCTCGCATCATTGTCCCTTTATCCCGTGAGATTTATCCCTCGGGGATGATCTTACCTGCCTATAAGGCAGCTATCTCATCGGGACCCCAAAATACCCGCCGACGCATTTAACGTCAAGAAGAAAAACCTAAACCCAACTCTACCGCACCAAGCGCCATCCGCTTGCCGCGGCGTAGCCTTGTGCGAAGCCGGGTCCCCTGTCATCCCAAAGCGTTCTCCCGCCGCACTCGCCTCCCCAATCCTCTAATCCTCTAATTCTCTAATCCTCTAATTCCCTAATTCTCTAATTCCCTCTATCCCCTCTGCCTTCTGTTCGTTTATATAAGCAAATTTCATCAACATATTAGCAGAATCCCTCTTGATTTTTGACCCCCTTTTTTTAGCCCAGGAATCAGGGTGGCCAAAAAACGCCCCAAAAGCGCGCATTTCCGTCAATTTCCGGTCAGTTTTCGTTCAAAAGGTATCAAAAAGCGCGCAAAAACGTTCATTTTTGCAATTCCCTATGTCACCACCTTAACCGCTTATAGCAAAAGCACTTAACCCTACTTTTTTGCCCAATTCCCAAAAACCAGGTGTCCAATCGCACCCCCCCAAAATCCCCATTTTTCACCCAAAAACGAAGGTCCAACGCAAATTCACGGTTTTTTTCCCGCCAAATCTCCCACCCGACCCCATTTTTAGCCCAAAAACGCCTATGGTGATTCTTTCGAATCGAGAATAATATCATCCAGACTACGCTTCGCCACGTGGTGTACCCCCTCGGACAATGAAAAACGAACCCAATTCAAAGCCAATTCCCCTGCCCCCAAAGTTGGGCGGCCACTTCCGTACGACCATCTTTACCGGTGAAACGTTCGCTCGAGCACCCCGATCACTCCTTCTGACCTGCTTTGCAACATACAAAACCGATTGACAACTATCTATCTGCATCATAAGCTAACAAATACAAATTCCTATACTATCGAGCTGGCAAACTACAATGTTCTCTTGAAGGTTGTATTAGTGACCGAACAATTCCCAAAACTTGTTCGCATCGACCCACTTCGGCTGCGTATGGAACGGCTTGGCGAAATGGTTACCGATGCTACCATTTTCGCCTCGGAAGCGGTTAATCTCGAACCTGACGCAGTCCGCCAGCTTTACGACGCCGCTTGTCTGCCGCCGGCAAAGAAGGTCCTGGCCACCGCTGATATTCACGTTGGCTTCGGCATTCCCATCGGGGCCGTGCTGGGGATGCAAGGCGCGATTATGCCCCCGGCCGTCGGATACGACATAAACTGCGGAATGCGCCTGCTGCACACGCCCTTTTCAAGAGGCGAAATCGATACCGACAAGATCGCCATTGACATCGCCCGCGATATCCCGCTCGGCGAAGGCAGAGAGAACCTGCCGTTGGATCGAACCGGCATCGAAACCGTTATCAGCAAAGGGGTGTCCGGCATACCGGCTTTGGCACAGAGGTCCGGCCATCGGGCCTGGGAGGCCTTCGACCCGGACGAGTTCGCCGACGATTTGCAGAGAATAGAGGAGAACGGCCGACTACCCTCCGACCCGGGCGCGGTGCCGAAGCCTGCAGTACAAAAAGGCTCAGGCCAGCTTGGCACGCTCGGAGGCGGGAACCACTTTATTGAAATCCAGTACGTTCAGGAAGTCTTCGATCCTGATTTGGCCAAGACATTCGGCCTTTTTAAGAACCAGATCGTTGTGATGATCCATTCCGGCTCCCGGCGATTCGGGTATGAAATCGCCGATCGATATATGAACGTCGCCGCCCAAAGCCCGGAAAATGCCGGCCGCAAGAAGATGCTCTCATACCTGTCCACAGAGACCAGGGCCGGCAAAGACTATATCCATGCGATGGCCGCCGCCGCCAACTTCGCGTTCACCAATCGCCACATTATGGCCCTGCTGGTAAGACGCTGCTTCAACAGGATGTTCGGCCCGACGCCACTGCCGCTCGTTTACGATGTCACGCACAATATGGCAAAACTGGAAACACACGGCGGCAGGCGGCTCTGGGTACACCGCAAAGGCGCCACTCGCGCATTCGGTCCGCAGCGTATGGCCGAAACCGTTTTCGCCAATACCGGCCAGCCGATAATCACTCCCGGCTCGATGGGCACTGCCAGCTTCTTACTCGTCGGAACCGGTAATTCCGAAGAATCTCTCTCCTCGGTCAACCACGGTGCAGGAAGGGTAATGAGCCGCACAGCGGCCCTTGGAAAGGTGCGCAGGGGCAGAATCATTACGCCGGCCAAAATTAGCGACGATCAGTTCAAACGCAGTATGCAAGGCATCAAGCTGATTACAGGCAACAAACGCAGAATAAAGGAAGAAGCACCCGGCGCCTACAAAGACATCGATGAGGTGGTGCGAATTGTTGTCGAATGCGGATGGGCCAAGGCCGTCGCCCGAATGGTCCCTCTGGCCGTCTTGAAGGGCTAAAGATGTATCATTTCGTCCGATTTGTCCGCAAATACTTTTTTCGGCTGATTAAGAATGCTCTACAAAAATACGATAAAAACGGATGACGAATCGTTGCATTTATCGCCAAATATCTTATGCTAATATGCAAGTTGGTGGATTTTCGCAGTTGAGGGGGGTACGCAGTTATTTATCGGAAGATAAGAATGGCTAAACGCCTTGCCGTTTTTACAGTTTCACTGGTGGTACTGGTCTTTTTTGCCGGCTGCCCACAGCCGAAAACCGCACTGGCCGAGCCCAACGAGTCCGAACCCAATCAGTCCCAATCCAATGAGACCGAGACCGACAAGGCCGAGTCTTACCCGGCCGACGCAAACCAGACGCCGCATATCGGACCCCAGCATCAGCAGGTCGAACCCAACGACATCGAGCCCGGCCGGACCGAGCCTAATGAGATTACACCCCCTGTACCTGAGCCAAATCAAGTCGAGCCTAATGAAGTTGCGCCTGCAAAGGCTGAACCCAACGACATTGATGTCAATGATGTCAAACCCACCAGGACCGAGCCCAACGATGTCAAGCCAAGTCCCGCTACGGCCTTTCACGACAAATGTGCCAACATCCTGAAAACTTACGTCGATAACAAGGGAATGGTTAACTATAAGAAGCTCAGGTACAAAAAGCTTGAGCTAAAGAGTCTCCTGAATGAATTCGACAACCTTGACCCCAACGAGTATAAGTCCTGGGCGAGAGAGGACAGGATCGCTCTCTGGATCAACGCCTACAACATCCAGATGCTCTACATAATCACGAAGAACTACCCCATAAAGCCCTCATCAAGAATTCTTCTCATTTTCCCGGGCTGGGGTCCGAACAGCATCAGGCATATCGAAGGGATATGGACAAAGTACAAATTCTTCGTGACGGACGAGGTGTTCACGCTCGAGCAAATCGAGGAGCGATTCTTCCGCAAAGAGTTCGCAGACCCAAGAGTATTCTTCGCCCTGACCTGCGCCACCCTGTCCGGCCCGCCCTTGCGCAATGAGCCTTATTATGGACATAAGCTCAACAAACAACTGGACGACCAGGTCAAGAAGTTCTTGGCCGGCCCATTAGCGTTCAAGATAGACAAACAAAAGGGAAAAGTGTACCTCTCGGCGCTATTCCAAAAACCCGAGTACGGCAAAGAGTTCCTCGGCAAGTACGGCACAGACAAAAAGTTCAAGGGCAAGGAGCCCGAAACCCGTGCAGTCTTGAACTTCATTACAAATTACGTCTCCGAAGACACAAAGACTTTTCTTGAGCTGGGCAACTATACCGTCCAATTTATGGCATATAACTGGACAATTAACGATGGCTCGTAACCACCGCGAAACAACGAAGCCATCCTTTTGGGTTCCGGCTAAGCCGGGTTAGGGGATAAGTAACAATGGCAAAAAAATCGACCGGCATGAATCCGCTTTCTAACAACGAGAAGTATCTTTTCACCAGTGAGTCAGTAACGATGGGCCATCCGGACAAAGTGGCCGACCACGTATCCGATGCAATCCTCGATGCAATGCTCGCTCAGGACCCTAAAAGCAGGGTTGCCTGTGAGACGCTCGTTACGACCGGCCTGGTGGTAGTGGCCGGCGAAATCACAACAGAAGCGTATGTTGACATCCCAGGCGTCGTCAGAAAAACAATCAAAAAAATCGGCTACGACGACCCGGCAATGGGTTTCGATGGTGATGACT
>CAYWOD010000200.1:0-6655 GCA_964459805.1 uncultured Pirellulales bacterium | reverse complement strand
CTGCTGCTTGATAAGCCGAGCAAGCTTACCGACAAGCGGATACCGTAATTCGTATATCGTATATCGTATGTCGTATGTCGTATATCGTATATCGTATATCGTATGTCGTATTGCGCTGGTTTTACGCGATACGACACACGGACAACAAAATCAAAGGGATTTGATGGTTCGGCATCGCTGCCCATCACTGCTGAACACAGTTGAAGGATTGATTTGTGGGAACGCTCATTGATTATTTCACGCGGGTGGCGAACTACGATTGGCCGGTGGTTGGCATTGAGCTTTTCCTTATCGGGCTTGTAGTCTATTAATCTGAGTTCTCCCGAGGCTCCGCCGACCGGCGCAGAGTGAAAAAAGCTATCATAGCCTCGATTGTCATCCACAACGCCAGTGCGAAAATCCCGGCGCCGATTGTCACCAGAAGCCAGCTCTTCTTGTTGATAAAGATCATTTCGTTTCGGACCATAGCCCAGTTTGTAATCACCAACATAATCAGGCAAGGCACCGCGGTTACGAGGAACTTCCGGCCGCCCTTACGTTTTAGATAAAGAGTGATCACCAGCAGGGCCAGAGCTGCGAGGATCTGATTTGAGCTTCCGAACAAGGGCCAGAGAATCATTGCGCCTTTGCCGTCGGCACCCGTTGCGAAGGCCAGTGCCGCGGCGGTCAGCACCACAAAAGTGGTCGCCACCCATCTGTTGGGCAGCAGAGGAATCCGCAAATCGGTGGCCAGCTCACTCACTACGTATCGCTGGATTCGCACCGACGTATCGAGCGTTGTGCCAGCGAAAGATGCAATAAACACGCCCATGAGCGTAATCCCGACCGTTTCAGGCAGTCCGATGGCGCTCATCATATTGGCCGCACCTATCACAACCGGCGCTATCTTGTCCGACAGTCCCTTGGCGCCTATCCAGGAGTCGTAGTAGTGCAGCCAGGCGTCTTTTCCGGTCAGGGTGCTCCCGTCGCCGAGCTTCACAGCCATCGCCACGCCGGCCCCGACGCAAATGATAACGAGAACCGCAAGAAAGCTCTCGAGCACCATCGATCCGTAGCCGACAAACTGGCAATCCGGCTCTTTTGCCACCTGTTTCGGACTCGTGCCGGAGGCCACCAGCGAATGAAAACCGCTGATCGCCCCGCACGCGATAATCACAAACATAAAAGGCCAGATCGGCGGAGTATTCGCAGGCAGCGAAGTATTGATTGCCGGGGCAATCAGCGGCAGTTCATGTTGCACTGATGCCGTCACCGTACCGCCCGCCAATAGCGCCATAGCGATAAAAAGCTGCCAGGCGTTAATATAATCGCGCGGCTGCAGCAGCATTGTTACCGGCAGAGTCGAGGCTACCCACGCATAAATCAGCAGGATAATCATCCATATCCCAGTCGAAGGCATAACGCCAATGGAGGGCATCAGGCAAAGGCTGGGCCATGTGCTCTCAACCCACGCGCCCAGCCCAATGCAAAGATACATTCCAAGCACCGCAATCGCAGTGGCTGCCGGAACACTCGCGCCCCTCTTGTAAACCGCATAACCCAATGCAACCGCAATCGGTATCTGGAGCCAGACGGGAACGACCGCGCTGGGAAAGCCTGTGAAGACCGTTGCAATAACAACGCCGAATATCGCGATGACAATGAGCAGACTCAAGAACACCACCGCAAAGAATATGAATCGCACACGGACGTTGATATATTTGGCTGCCGCCTCCGAGATGCTCTTGCCGTCGTTTCGCATCGAGACCACAAGCGCCCCAAAGTCGTGCACCGCTCCCATAAAGATTGAGCCGAGAAAAACCCAGAGTATAGCAGGCAGCCAGCCCCAGATGATCCCTATGGCCGGGCCGACAATCGGCCCCGTGCCCGCTATCGAAGTGAAGTGATGACCGAAAATAATCCCCTTACGCGCCGGGACATAATCGACACCATCCTCCAGCTTCACCGACGGCACCGGTGCATCTTTAGCGAGTTTGAATATCTTCCTTGCGAGGAATCGCCCGTACGTGTGATACGCCAACACGTACCCGGCCCCGCAGATAACCAGTAGTAAGAGCGTATCCATTTCACTATCTCCTTGCCGGAAAAGAACCGGCCATATCTTATGGCCCTGGTTGTTACAAATCATCTGTGGCAGAGTACTACTAAGTTGCCCGCTTTCAATACCTGGCCGATTCGTGGCGCCTTCAGGTTCACCTACTTTCTGTGTGGCCGGGCCAAAAGCCTCAACGGCACCTCCTCTATAGGCAGCATCGACTGCAGACGGTTCACGATAAATCTGCGATAGTTCTCGTCGAATAATCCGGGCTTGTTAACGAACATAAGCATCGTGATCGGATTGACGGCGACCTGCGTGACGTAGTAAATCTTCGGCCACCCGGCGCTTCGACGCTTGGTCGCCCCCACCCCCTCCGCCTTGATCTCCTCGAACGCCTTATTCAACCTGGGCGTTGGTATCCACGTGGTAGTCTGCTTGAATATCTCCGCAGCCAGGTCCAGAACGCTCTGGATGTTCTTGGCCTCGGTCGCAGTGGTAAAAGCTATCGGCGCATATCTCAAGCCCGGCAGCAGCTTCGTCAGATACTCCTCGTAGTCACTCGTAGCCGCCGAGTCCTTCGCCAGGTCCCATTTGTTCACGACTATTATGCAGCTCTTGTATTCTTCGGCGATGAATCGGGCCAGCTTCTTATCGACCTGAGAGACCGGCAGCGTCGCGTCGATAAGAAAGAGCACAACGTCCGCCCGGCCAATAGACCGCGTCACACGAACGTAGCTGTAAAACTCGATGGAATCGGCCATCTTCCGCTTCTTTCTTATCCCCGCCGTGTCGATAACGATGATAGTCTTGCCGTCTTTCTCTAAGCGCACGTCAACCGCGTCCCTGGTCGTCCCCGGCGTCTCGCTGACAATCACCCGCTCGGAGCCGACCATCGCGTTTACCAGTGTGCTTTTGCCGGCGTTCCGCTTGCCCACAATCGCTATCTTCATCACCGGCGTCGCAGGCCTGCCCGACTCCATATCCGCAAGTTTCTCGAAGATTCTATCAAGAAGCACGGATTTGTTCAGATTGTTCAACGCCGATATGCAAAGAAATTCCCCGAAACCCAGCCTTGCAAACTCGCCCGCCGACGGAAACATCCTGGCGCTGTCGGCCTTGTTCGCAACACCGATCACATCCAGGTTGTGCTTCCGCAGAAGCCGCGCAATCGTCTCATCCAGAGGCACCACCCCGTCGCGGATATCGACCATAAACAGAATAAGCTGCGCCGAGGCAATCGCCTTTAGGATCTGCTGCTCGATATGCTCGCTAAGATGGTCGGTATCGACAATCCCGTATCCGCCCGTGTCGATAAGCTCGAAATACCGCTCGTCCCTGCCGATAAAAGCGCTGACCCGGTCCCTCGTCACCCCGGCCGTTGGCTCGACGATACTTATCATTTCCCCGGCCAATGCGTTCAAAAGACTGCTCTTACCCACATTAGGCCGACCTATTATCGCAACTGTTGGCAGTGCCATTTTCTGATTGACTGTTTTTTATGTTCTATTTACTATCTTCTCTGTCTTGGAGTCAACTCCCAATTTCTCGAGTTAATGAGTTGTTCTTGTAAGCGAGGCAAGTCTTATGGAAAAGAATCGACGAGAGTTCTTGAAGATGGCCACGGCGGGGGCTGCTGCGGTGGCGCTGCCGGCGTACGGGCGAAAAGCGAAGAAAAAGCCGAGCAAGGGCAAATCCGCCGCTCAGACTGTTTTGCCGCGGTGGCGGGGATTTAACCTGCTGGATATGTTCACAATGCGCAGCAAGGGCGACTGGGCCGAGGACGACTTTCGCTGGATGCGCGATTTCGGCTTCGACTTTGTCCGGTTGCCGAGTTGCTATCGGCTCTGGATAAAGAACGGCAACGACTATAAGATCCACGAGCCGATGCTCGAAAAACTCGACCGTGCCATAGAGCTTGGCAATAAATACTGCCTGCACGTGAGCGTCAACTTTCATCGCGGGCCCGGCTATTCGGTCAATAGAGAATTCACCGAGCCACACAACCTCTGGAAGGACGCTGAGCCGCTAAAGGCTTTCTGCTTCCACTGGCAGATGTTAGCCAAACGCTACAAGGGCATCTCGAAAGATAAGCTCAGCTTCGATTTGATCAACGAGCCGCCCAATGTCGGCAATAAGATGAGCCGGGCCGACCACGAGAGGGTCGTCCGAACCGCGGTTGCCGCGATTCGCAAGATAAGCCCCGACCGCCTCGTTGTCGCCGATGGTATGAGCTGGGGCAATGAGCCGGCGCCGGAGCTGGCGCACCTGAAGATCGCACAGAGCACCCGGGCATATCAGCCGATGTTCATAAGTCACTACGGTGCGTCCTGGGTAAACAGCAAAAACTATCCCGAACCGGCCTGGCCCGGGCACAACTGGGACCGCAAGCGCCTGGAGCAGCACTACGCCAGGTGGGCCGACCTCGCCAAAAAGGGCGTCGGCGTACACTGCGGCGAGGGCGGCGCGTATAACAAGACGCCGCACAAGGTAGTTCTCGCCTGGCTGAGGGACGTCCTGGAGGTACTCACCGCCCACGGAATAGGCCTGGCACTGTGGAACTTTCGCGGGTCATTCGGCATTCTTGACTCCGGCCGAAAGGACGTCCGGTACGAGGACTTCCACGGCCGCAACCTCGACCGCAAACTGCTGAGCCTCCTCCAGGAGTTCGAGTAGTAGTCTGTAACGTGTTAATTGAAGGGTGTCATTCCCGCGAAAGCGGGAATCCAGTCCGTTTGGAACTCTGGATTCCGGATCAAGTGCAGAATGACATTGCATTTCATCTGTGACATAAGAACAGGTTTTGCCGGACGTATCAAGGCTCGGTTTTTAGGATTTCGTGTAGTGGATTGTCTTCTTCGTACTGGAAAACCTGCTCAATAGAGACGCCGAAGGTACGGGCCAATCTAAAGGCTAAAGAAAGCGAAGGTGCGTACTTGCCGGCCTCGATGGCGATAATCGTCTGGCGAGTTACGCCCACCCGTTCGGCCAACTGCTGCTGGGTCATCTCGCCGTTATCAAAACGCAGCCGGCGAACCTGGTTTGTGACGCGGTCACTACTCATCGCCCTGCTCCCGTGCAAACTGGATCAGAATCGCTGCGGACTCGATAAACTGGGCGAGGAATAACCCGGCAAGAAAGAGCACTGGCAAAGTGTGGGCCGGCACAGAACTCTTTCCCCCAACAATGAAAAACACAATAAAAGATGCGCACCCGAAAAAGAGGACGAAGGCGTAGCTTGATAGAACAAAAGACCTTTGGGCAATCTTCTTTTCCCGCTCGTCGAAACTGGCCTGAATCGCTATGTATCGGATATAGCAGGCTAAGCCGACCACCAAGCCAGAAATCAGAAACATCATTACATGTACTATACCTTTTGCGTTCTGATGTACCATCAGTCCTACACCTGCGCCGCCCAGAGCAACACAGGCCGTCACGGCACCAAGGTCAACCCATGCTTTTTCCTGCAACTTGGTCATACTTCTTCTCCTTTACGAAAAGGCAGCCGGCGAACCTGGTTTGTGATTTCACTCTTCGCCATCTTTGCTCCCCCAGCCGTACTGAATCAAAGTTGCCACGGATTGGACGAGCTGCACCGTCACCAACGTTGTCGCAAGGATAGCGAAGCCGGCGGTTGGAACTGCAATCAGGCAGGTAACAATAAATATGCACCAAAGAATATGGTATCCGACATAGTGGGCCTTCTTCTCGATAGCTGCATCGCGTTCGTCGAAAGTCACTCGCCCCGGCTCCTTCCCGACAAGAAGCGGGGAAAGGGCCATAATCAGTGCTGTGACTCCAAGAACTAAAAAGCCCAAATAAGTTATGACCACCCCACCCACCGCCAATGAGACTGCAATCATCAACAGACTCACAGACCCTCCGACAGCGACCACTTTTAGATTGAACCACGCCATTTTCTGGAGTCTATTCATTTTCCTTGTTCCTCCAGCCGTACTGAGCTAACACTGAAATAGATTCTGCCAGAAGGCAGCTTAATCCGCCGACCACGACTATAGTTAGCAGCACCCCGATTGATATCGTCCCCAACGGGCGAATGACGAATATAAATAAACTCTCCGCAGCTACTACCAAACTAAGCACGCCAAGACCTGTGGTTGTGGCTCGCTTGCGAATCTCCTCGTCACGTTCATCGAAATGAGCGCCGCCACGCTTTCTTATTCGCCAGCGAATTGCATAAGATACTACCAGCGCACCACATATGACCAAGATGAGCCCGGATGTAAATATCCGCAATGTCCTATCCCCGCCCAAAGCTCCGAAACAGATGATTAAAAAACCTGTCGCCGTTAGAATCAGATTAAGCAGCGCAATTTTCTCTATCCTGTTCATGATTTTTCTCCTTTCTTTCTCCAGCCGTACCCGTTCAATATTGCTATCGAGTACAGAGTCATTACCACGAACATACCAACGAAGACCATCCAGCACAGGTATGTCATCGGCACCTTTCCATCCGGGCCGTACACAAAGAACGGCGCCATTGCCATCAGCACAAATACCGGCCAGAACCCCCAATACGCTGCGATCATTGCCTTTCTCTTAACTAGTAAGTCCCTTTCATCAAGCGGAGGTTTCTTGCTCTTAATCCTGAACATAGAA
>CAYWOD010000199.1:0-6663 GCA_964459805.1 uncultured Pirellulales bacterium | reverse complement strand
CACGGTCAATGGAACGAGGAGTTACACCGAATTCTTCCCAAACCTTTTGCCTGGCCGGCGGCGGATAAACAGCCGTACTAATAAGTGTTCCTTCCTGCTTGCCAAATTCGCGCAATACCGCATCAGCAAGGTCACCGGCGATCTCTTTGGTTCCTCTGCCTTCTACCTTAATGCCGTACCTTGCTGCGACTTCTCTTAATTTCAGTTCGTCTTTGATCATGTAATCGCAACTATCGCTCTCAACGGCCATTTTGAATGTATGCGCGATGTCACGTCCGTGGTCGGAATGTGCCGCAGCTCCGCCGGCAATCATTCGCACTAAGTTTCTGGCCGCAATCGTATCCGCGGTAGCGCCACATACGCCTGCCTGCGGTCCGTCCCCAAAGGGGTCAATCCGACATGGCCCCATGGAACAATTTCGGCAGCATATCCCCAGTTTGCCGAAGCCGCATTGAGGCAATTGCTGCTCGAATCTATCCCAGGCAGTCTCTAAGCCCGACTGATTCGCGTGCTCGAGCATCTTCTGTGTAGCTTTGTCGTTGCTAAGTTTTTTTGGGTCCATGAACAACACCTCAGTAATCAGTTAACTCCAAAGATATCAAAAATAGTCACCATATCGTATTTCATCCTATATTTCAAGTGGAGCCAGCTTCGTCTCATTGACATTTGGGCTCGTGTCACACTTACTCTCATTTGTAAACTGATGCAGCCCTGAGACGTGCAGAAGTCTGCGACCTTCTGCATTTCGGACAGAGCCGCACAAGCTCTCGGCATTCTTGCCAATCAATTTGGCTCTTTCTCAAAACCTGCTCACTGACCTCGGTGCTCACAATAGGCGTTCCACATTCCTGACAGACAAGCAGCTTTACCCGTGACTTGAACGGGGATATCTCCACCTCCTGCTGATCCTTATGAAGCCTTACTTTGATGGTTCCGACCGGGCAAATAGCTGCGCACGCTCCGCAGCCGATGCAATCCTCGGAAGGCTGCCTAAACGGAGCCGCTACGGTTCTTTCGGCGCCGCGTCCGGCAAAACTAATGGCCGCCTTGCCAATTATCTGCTCACATACCTGGACGCACAAACCACACAGGATACAATTTCGCTGACTGTCCGTTACATTCGGGTAAGGTGTTCCTTTCACACCCATACGTTCGGCGAGGGCCTTGAGCTCCTGACTTTCCGGGGCCCTTGCAAGTAAAAGCTCCATCACACCTCGACGCGCTTTCTTGGCCCTTTCGCTGGAAGCGTAAACGACGATATCCCGGCGCACCGGATAATTGCAGGAGGTAACCAGTTGCCTCCAGTCCCCGCGGTCAAGCTCTACGATGCACAGCCGACACGTTGCTTCGGATGGAACGGCCGGGTGGTAGCAAAGGGTAGGAATCCATATTCCGGCCTTTCGCGCGGCGTCCAGAATCGTGGCGTCCCTTTTAACCTTGACCTCACATCCGTCTATGGTTACTGTGGGCACTGCTTTTGCCTTTCTTTATACCTTCAGCACTGCGCTGAAGGGACATTTCTCCCAACACGTCCCACACAACGTGCACTTTTCCTGGTTGATTACATGCGGGACTTTCTTCTCGCCGGTAATGGCGTCTGCAGGACAATCCTTCAAACAAATACCACAAGCCTTACATGCCTCCGGATCGATCTCGTAGCGGAACAAACCGCGACACTCTTTTGCCGGACAGCGCCGGTCCAGAATGTGCGCATCGTATTCGTCGCGGAAATAGCGAATGGTAGAGATAACGGGGTTTGCAGCGGTCTTGCCAAGAGCGCACAGAGCGGTCCCCTCCAACAGATCTCCCAGCTCCTCAAGCCTCTCTATGTCACCAACCTGACCTTCTCCATCGGTTATGCGCTCGAGGATATGCAGCATCTGGGCCAAGCCCTCGCGGCAAGGTGTGCATTTGCCGCACGACTCCTTCTGGAGGAAGTTGGTGAAGTATCTGGCGACCCTTACCATACATGTATCCTCGTCCATGACGATCATGCCGCCTGAGCCCATCATCGACCCCAGTTTTGTAAGCTCATCAAAGTCCACGCGGGCATCCAAGTGTTCGGCAGGTATGCACCCACCGGAGGGGCCTCCCGTCTGGACGGCCTTGAAACGCTTGCCGTCCCGTATCCCTCCGCCGATTTCGTCAATGATCCGTCGCAGCGTGATGCCCATCGGGACCTCCACCAGCCCTGTATTTACCACATTTCCAACCAAGCTGAATACCTTGGTTCCTTTGGACTTTTCGGTCCCAATGCCCGCAAACCATTCGCCACCTTTATTGATAATGGCTGGAATATTGGCCCACGTCTCTACGTTATTGAGATTGGTTGGCTTGCCGCGAAAGCCGCTCTCGACAGTATGGACGTACTTCGCTCTGGGTTCACCCGGCCGACCTTCCAGCGAGGCCATCAGTGCCGTGGACTCGCCGCAAACAAATGCACCGCCGCCCCGGTTAATACGAATGTCAAAAGAAAATGAACTGCCCAGAATCCTCTCGCCGACAAGACCGAGTTCCTTGGCTTGTGCGACCGCATTCTTTAAACGCTCGACCGAAAGTGGGTATTCGTTCCGGACATAGATATACCCATGTTCCGATCCGATAGCGTACGCCCCAATGAGCATCCCCTCGATGACCGAGTGGGGGTTGCCCTCCATAATACACCGGTCCATAAAAGCCCCGGGGTCACCCTCGTCGCCGTTGCAGATGACATATTTGGGCGAACCCTGCGCCTGGCGGCACGAACGCCATTTCCGCCCAGTTGGAAAGCCCCCACCACCCCGGCCTCTCAGACCCGATAATTCCACTTCGGAAATCACCTCTTCGGGCGTCATCGGGGAGAGTACCTTTGCAAGAGCAGTGTATCCCCCTTCCGCGATATAGTCGCTTATCTCCGTGGGGTCGAGAAGCCCGTTACCAGAGAGAGCAATCCGCTCCTGAACCTTGTAGAAAGGTATCTCATCTGCCTTCTCAACCTTTTTGCCCGTGTTGGGGTCCTCGTATAACAGCCGCTCCACAACCCTTCCTCCGAGCACCGTTTCACGGAAAATCTCTGCTACATCGGGCTCCTCGACCCGCTGGTAGAAAATCTCACCGGGCTGGACCAGAACAATCGGTCCGTACTCGCACAGACCGTGGCAGCCTACACCTTTCGCCTGGATCTGCACGTCTGAACCAGCCTGTTCCACCGCCGCGCAAAAGATCTCGTACAGCTTAAATGAGCCCTTGGCCGCACAGCCTGGGCCGGTACAGACATGTATGGACTTCGCAGAAGCGCTACGCGAGTTGACCAGCTTTTCCCGCATACCCTCCAGTTCCACAAGACTGCTGAAGCGCTTGATGCCAAGCTCTGTCATGTTTGTTCCTCCTCGTCAGCAGTCACGTGTTCCTTGGTAAGTCCGTAAAGAATTTCAAGAGCAGAGGCGGGACTGACACCGTTATAGTATTTCGCATCCACCGTCATCACCGGTGCCACTGCACAAGCTCCCATGCAATTCACGGCTTGGAAGCTGAACAAGCGGTCGCGTGTCGTGCCGCCCGGCTCAACCTGGAATTCCCGGGTTATGGCCTCTGAAATACTCGCTGAACCTTTAAGATAACATACTGTGCCCATACAAAGCGTTACTTCATGTGCGCCCTTTGGCGCAAGCCGAAAGGACGAATAGAATGTAGCCACAGCGTACAGCCGGCTCAACGGCAATCTAAGGCGCCTTCCAAGGCAGCGCAGTTGGTCGGCGGGCAAGTACCCAGATTCTGCCTGGAGGTCCTGCATCATGGGTATGAGCATCCCGTCATCCCCATCATAGCGGTCAACTATCTGTTCTATAATTTCACTGTCTTCCGGCATATTTACTGTTTTCTCCAATCGCTGCTTACCAACATAGAATCCTTCCTTCTACTCCAAAACCTGCTTGCTGTCAATATGCTGTTTCCCGGTTTAAGTCCTTTCGAGTTACCCAGCCGGCGGTTATACGGTCTCAACGCTTACCTCCTTGCCCCTTTTCCGCAGCTCCTCGGCAATCTCCCGGACGACAGCCAACTTCATGCCCAGTTGTCGCGGCAGTTCGGGGTTTTGATGTGCAGGGTTCACGCTCAAGCCCACCATAAAATGGACTTGATCGACATCCAGGCACAACCGGACCAGTGCCGAGGCACCATCCGTATCGAACTTTACGCTCTCTTTATCCGCACCCGAACGAAGTAGGTCATTGGCTTTGGTAAGTGTCAAGATTCCCTCAGTCGTCAGGTCAACACCTTCAACCCTGGCCAATGGAGGAACATCGGGTTTCACCGTCGCCAGATCGACTTCGAACGACTTACTGCCTCTATGACGGGCGACAATTTTTGCCGTAGTTCCTCCGCAAACCGCCAGATACCCTCGACGTTGTGTGAACCTGGCGACAACCGCTTTGTCGGCGCTCCTGTCCGCAGGTGGGCCGGTCAACACGCTGACCGTAAGCTTGCGTCGAGCCTTTATCACGGCCACGCTGGCATCGTCCCCAGGCTCCCCACAGTAAAGGTCCCAGACGGCCTGCGCGAGCTTCTCGGCCAGCTCGTCGGCAGAAAGGTCCGGGTGACAGTGCTCCTCGAGGAACCGCGTGATTTCATCTGAGCCCCACCCAAGAGGATAGCGTCCTCCAATGCCGGCATTTACTACACCATCTGAGACAAACACAACCCAATCCCCCATTTGCAGTTGTAACTCTGATTCGCGAATGGTCTTTCCTTCGATTTGCCGCTCCTCGTAAGGCACGGCGACAGAGTTGCGCCGCCGCAACAAAATGAACGACGGTGTATCGAACTCCACTACCCTGGCGTGCCCATCGCGAAAAAACTGCCCGATGGCAAATGTGCTGTAAGCGATCTTTCGCACGTTACATACAGGCAGTGTTTTACCCAGTGTCTCCACCACTTCGCTCAGGGGCAACTCATTCTCCATCAGATGCATAACGATTCGCGTAGTCAGCATTGATAGGATGTTGGCTTTGACCCCGCTTCCCAGACCGTCAGAAAGGGCAAGCGTGACGTAATCGGCGTGACGGGCAATTCCTAAGTTGTCGCCGCAGAGTTCTTCACCATGTTTTTGGAGCTGTCTCGTGCCCCACTCGTAAAACAACCTCATCACTGACTCTCTTCCTGATAGAGGGAGATAAGTTTCATCAAAAGGACCTTAGTCTCCGCTGTCGTCTCGCCCAGTAGTCTGGCTATTTCTTGTGCTGTCTCCATTTGCCGCGAGATTACTTCCTGCGCCCGTTTGAGAGTCTGCGCCCTGAGATCGAGCAAGTCCTTTCTGGCCTTTTCCTCCTCTGAGATGTCGATGAAAATGCCGCAGTAGAGGGCCTTGCCCTCGATAGGGAAAATGCCCACGCGGAAACTGACCCTGTGCTCGGGAATGCTCTCCTTGACCATGAGCGACCCGCCCGCGGCGATGGCACGTTCAAAGCAGTCGGAGTGGACGAACTCCTTGGCCCATCGGCCGGAAAGCTCCTCGTCGGCACATCGGAACATAGTCAAGAAGGCGGGATTAACGAAACGGATGCGCGTCCGCTTGTCAACCAGAAGAACGCCGTTGGGCGTGTGCTGCAATATAGCGCTGGTTTGGCCGGGCGCTCGGCTTTTAGAAGGTTCCATGCTATACTCCCGTCTGAGTCGAATCTTCAGCAGGCCTATCCGAGGGCTTTTCATTCAAAATGCCCAGAACTTTCTTTCGGAACATTTCGGCCCCCTCTTCCACGCTGGAGCTACTAAAAATCTCGTCGTTGATCATCCAGTTAATCCCCTCGCCACAGTGCTCCATGCAAAACGAGCCCTTTAGCTCAACCCTATCCTCAAGACCCTCAGTACTCAGAAAATCATTAAAACGAGCTATCAGCTCCCGCGCACCTTTGATGTGGCACGAGCTGCCCACGCATACAGTCACGCTTATCATTGTGGATTCTCTTTTGGGTTTTCTTTGGGTGCCACCGAAGCGGCGTCCCTATTATTATTTTTTTGAATTGATAATACGAGTTCTCGGGCGGCAGCCCGGCGCTTGCCGGCTGCCAAATCCTTTTCATCAACTAATTTCAACGCTTTCGTGGGGCAGGCCTCAACGCAAGCCGGTTCCTGGCCGGCCTCGGTCCGCTCAATGCACAGGTCGCACTTGACCATAACCTTGTCGTCGTTGGAGACATTGATAACACCAAATGGACAAACCATAAGGCAAAACTTACAGCCTATACACTTATCTTGTTCGATTAACACCGGCCCATCCGGCTGGTGCCGATGTATCGCTTCAGTCGGACAAACTGTTATACATGGAGCATCCTCGCAATGCCTGCACTGCATGGGGACACCAAATTCTCCTGCGGCCTCGACTGTCACTCTTGTTTGTGGCTTGGGCTGCTCAGTCATACATTCTTCAAGAATTCCAGACTTGGAATGAGCCACTGCACACGCAATCTCGCAACTCTTGCAAGCAAGGCACTTCTCGATATCGATCATAATTGCCTTAGCCATTCTCGCTCTCCAATACAACTAAACGAATCTCTTGTCACTCATTTCCCCTCAGTGCACGACTGGGAAGAACCAGCTCCATTAAAGTGTTTTTTGCATGTTTCAATTCTTCGACGACCTGCGCATCTGCTTCAAAGACTCGCTCTCGCCGCAGGTCCGCCTCCTGGA
>CAYWOD010000198.1:958-6749 GCA_964459805.1 uncultured Pirellulales bacterium | reverse complement strand
ATAATACCCTCGCTGCCGCTTAAAAGTGTCTTGATTTCAGGGGAGCACTACGGGGACTTCTGTATTATGGAGGGTTGAATTGCGGGCTTTGAGGTAATTTCGCCGGGACGGGCAGCAAAAGTCTGAATCAGAAAGGGAGCTATGAGAGTTGGTCCGGGAGATTAGGCGGTCAGGAAAAGCGAAAAGGCGGTGAAATATGGCGGACAAGGAAGCTTCGGGGGTAAGGGATGCGGTCAAATCGGGTATCGCGGCGATGGTCATCGCTGCGGCAGGAATGGTCGGGGCGTCGGCTGGGGCCTACTGGTTTTTGATGTTAATTGCAGTGGGCGTCGCGATATTTCTGGTGGTCTTGTATTTGCGCTACCGAATGAAGCGGTTTTACAGGTTCGTTGTCTGGGCATGTTTGGAGCTTCTATCGCTGTTTCTGCTTGTTCCGTCGCTCCGTGGAGCAGGGGTAATCGGGGAGCATTCGCGATTTGTTGTTGTGATAGACTCGCTTGGCTCGGTGGCGTTTGTAGCACTGTGCGGGCTGTGCGGCCTTGCGATGATCATCTCGGCGGTGGTAGATTGTGTTAAGGCCAGAGGAGAGAGAGACGCGGAGAGCAGGGGCGAGGTTGGCAAGGTGAAGGTGAGAGACGAGGGTATTGCTCCGGTTGCAGTCGGGGAGGGTGCGGTTGCTGAGGTGAGGGTTGACAGGTTGCATCATCAGTCCGGGGGAGCAGCGATTGGGGACGTGTCGGAGGGCGCCACGGTGATCGTCGGGGAGAACGTCACGGTGAACATCTATTACTACGTTGACGGGCTGCCGGAGGCTCCAAACGTTGAAGTGAGGGGGCTGTTTGAGGAGGGGCGCCAGTTGTGTGCCGGCGGCAAGTACAGAGAGGCCATCAGGGGTTTCGAAAAGTGTCTGGGGCTTGAAGCCGATCAGAAGAAACGAGGTGCATTGGGTCTTCAGATAGGGAACTGCTACTATGGGATGCGTCAGTACGTCAAGGCGGCTGAGTATTATGCACTGGGGCTGAGAGAGTCTCGAGAAGCAGGAGATCCGGAAGGCGAGGCATCGAACCTCGGAAGCATCGCGAACACGTATCTGGAGCGGCCGGCAGGAACAATAGCATCAAGGGGAGAGAATGTGCGGGAGGCGGTGAAGCATTATTTCGCGGTGCTGGAGATATACAAGAAAGACGAGTATCTGGTGCAATACGCGACGACTCAAAACAACTTGGGGAATGCGTATAGAGACCTTCCATCGGCGACGGCCGAGGAGCGGGCGAAGAATGTCAGGGCTGCAATAGACTGCTACCGGGTGGCCCTGGAGATATACAAGAAAGGCAAGTATGCGGTGGACTATGCAATGACTCAGAACAACCTGGCGAATGTATATACAGAGCTTCCATCGGCGACGGCCGAGGAGCGGGCGAAGAATGTCAGGGCGGCAATAGACTGCTGCCGGGAGGCGCTGGAGATATACAAGAAAGACGAGTATCCGGTGGACTATGCAATGACTCAGAACAACCTGGGGAATGTATATAGAGACCTTCCATCGGCGACGGCCGAGGAGCGGGCGAAGAATGTCAGGGTGGCAATAGACTGCTACCGGGAGGCGCTGGAGATTTTCAAGAAAGACGAGTATCCGGTGGAATACGCGATGACTCAGAACAACCTGGGGAATGCATATAGGCACCTTCCATCGGGGACGGGCGAGAAGAATGTCAAGGCTGCGATAAACTGCTACCGGGCGGCGCTGGAGATAAGAAAGAAAGACGAGTATCCGCAGTTTTACTGTAAGACGGCGGCGAACGTGGGGTTGCTCCTTGCTTCGATAGATGACGGCGATGCGTGCGGTTGGTTGAAGGAGGCTTACGCCTTGAGGGCATATCTGGAGGATCAAGGAAAATGTCTCGAAGAAGTGATGGAAGATCTGTGCAAAGAGTGACGGAGAGGATGGGAAGTTGGCGTTGTTGGGGCGGTTTGTGGAGGTGATGAAGAAGGTATTTGGGTGAAGCGTTCCTTGCGCAGGCAACCCCCCGATAAATCGGGGGGGGGTAAACAGGTGGATTCCTGCTTTCGCAGGAATGACAAGGTGGACCTCCCAAGGGCGTACGGGGTTGGGGGGCTAAAGATTCTTGGGGGGGAAATTGAGGGAGGCGAACCTACTTGGTAAGTAGGCAAGGTACGGCGTGGTGAGTGGTTAATTAGTGATCTGGACGCCAGATTCTTCACTTCGTTCAGAATGACAGGTGGGGAAGGGTCAGTCGGCAAAATTCAATGTGGCGAAGTCTCCGTGGTGTTTTCTTGCGGCGGAGTCGTAGGCCTTTGCGGCGGCGATTTCGGAGGTGAATGATCCGAGGTATATTCTTTTTCCGTTTACCCGGATTCGTGCGCGCCAGCGTTTCATATCGTTTGCCCAATCGACTCCTTTGTATTTTGATCGTGAGTGCTTTTTGAATTTTCGTCTGTGCCAGGTGTTTTGTGTGTGTATTGCGGGCCGGAGGTTGGCCTTTCTGTTGTCGAGGCCGTTGTGGTTGATGTGGTCGCAGTACATTGAGGGTGGTATGTGGATGACGAGGCGGTGCATTTGGATGTTCTTTCTGGGTTTGTTTTTTCCGTTTGTGAGTGAGTGGACGGCGTAGGAGGTGCGTGGGCCTTTCTGGACGTGCCATTTGTACCGGGTCAATCGGTCGTAATCTTCGGGGTCTATGATGGCGAATTTTCCCTGCGTTAAAGGTATGCGCCTGAAAGTGTAGCCGTGGCGAATCCAGCGATATAGGAGGACCAGAAGGATGAGGGGCCTTGCCAGGGGCAGCGGAATATTGATGCGAAAGACAAACTCGATGAGTGTCTCCCTTGGGATGACGGACGACAGACGATAGACGACGGAAGTCAGATGACAGAGAACGCTGGGCGGGATTGCTCAGCGGAGGGAACGGCCCTCCACTATTGGCTCAACTTGCGCATTTGAGTCGAAAATTTCGGATTTTTTAGTGGAGTGAATCTGTGTAAGTCGTTGGCAGCACAGGAATAAAAAAAATTTTGATTTTTTGGATTTTTGGCTCCAACTACCTGCGCTTTTGATTGAAAAATCGCGAAAATTTTAGGCATCTTAATGCAAGAAAGTAGCTTTTGGCTTGCTTGATGGAAGCTGTGGCGATGGTCTGGGACTCGTGCGAATGTGGCTTCGACTGCGGGTGTGGTGATGCAGAGAACAACCTGCCGCACCGAGGGGTGGATGAGTATGTGGATTCCGTGGCAAGCAGGGAATGACAAAGTGGCCCCGACCACAGGTGTCGGAGCTAAATAAGGGCCGCGTGGGGCGTGTGGGGCTAAGTATTGCGTGATGGGGTTAGGTCATACCGATGCTGTGTGGGTTTTCTTTCCGGGCGTTTTCATAGGCGCGCTGAAGGAACTTTTTCTGGTCCTTTTCGGCGGTGGGCTGGGGGGTGTCTCTGCGTGCGAGGTGCTTGGCAAAGACGTCGATGGCGGCGGTTAAGCGGGATTCAAATTTACGTTTTTGTTCTCCGGCCTGTGCTAATTGGGTAATGCAGTTGCCGAGTTCTGTGGATTCGGCCCTTGTCAGGACCTCTTCGAGTGAGATATGTGTTTTTTTGGTATTCAACATTTCGAAGAGTATTTGGGCCGTTTGTTTGAGCAGCGGTACGTCGAAGTCATCCGGCTTGATTTTGCTCTTTGCGCTCTCGAAGAGCTTAGGTTCGTTGAGGAGGATTTCGAGGATCTCTCGCTGTGCGGCGGCGAAGAGGCCTTGGCCGAGGTCTATGGCGGCGACTTTTTGATTTTCGACGTTATAGCTTGCTGCCCTGGCGGCCCGTGCGATGCGGATGTTAAGCTCTCTATTTATCTGTTTTTTGTCGAGGCCGATGATTGCCGATATGCGGTTTATTATTATGCCGGTATCTATCGGGGAGATATTTCCAGCGGAAAGGCCCAGGGCTATTGACTGGAGATACTCTTCGACGACGGCTTTTCTGCCGGCGATGGTGTCATCGTCGGCGAATTTTTCCTTTAGTCTGTCCCATTTGAAGCTGAGGACATCGACTGCGTCGGCGAGGAGCTTCTCGAAGGGGTCTTTGCCGGCGGCGAGCAGGAAATCACAGGGGTCTTTGGCTTCGGGGACCGAGGCAATGCGGATGTCGATGTGCTGTGAGAGGCAGACGTCGAGTGCCCTATTGGCGGCCTCGATGCCGGCGATGTCACTGTCGAAGACGAGAATGACTTTTTTGGCATAGCGTCTGAGGATGCGTCCGTGGCCGGCGGTCAGGCTGGTGCCTAAGGTGGCGACGACGTTGGTGCAGTCGAGCTGATGGGCAGCTATACAGTCGGTGTAGCCTTCGACGACGACGGCGGTTGCGGACGAGACGATTTGGTGGCGGGCCTGTTCGAGGCCGTAGAGACAATTGCTTTTGTCGAAGAGAACGGTCGTGGGCGAGTTAATATACTTTGCGGGGGCGTTGTCGAGTGTTCGGCCGCCGAAGCCGATGACCCGGGCGGTGACATCGGTGATGGGAAACATCAGGCGGTTAATGAATTTGTCCTGGTTGAGGGCGGTTACCAAGCCCGCTTGTTCGAGCAGCTTTGAGGGGATGCGTTTAGCTCCGGCAGAGCGGATCAAGTCGTCCTGTGAGTTAAGGGCGAGGCCGAGGCGCCATTTTTCGGCGCTTTGGGGTGTGATTTGTCTTTCGGCGAGGTAGTCGCGGGCGTATTTGCCTTTTGCCTGGTCGTTGAGGTTTTTGCGGAAATGTTCGGCGGCCCAGGCGTTGACCTTTGCAAGTCGATTCGGGTCAAGATCGGATTTCGTATCCGGCCCCGGCGTGCCGGGATCGGATTTCGTAGTTTTTCGCCGTTCGAGTTTGATGCCGGCGCGTTCGGCCAATCTTTCTATGGCCTGTGGGAATGTGAGGTTTTCGCGCATCTGGATGAACTTGAAGACATCGCCGCCGGCGCCGCAGGCGAAGCACTTGAATATCTGCTTTGCGGGGTTGACGTTCATGCTGGGGCGATGGTCGTCGTGGAAAGGACATAGGCCGACCATCTCGCGGCCCTTTTTCTTTAGGCTGACGTGCTCGGTTATCACGTCAACGATGTCGTTGGCCTGCTGAACCTGATAAACCGTAGTATGGTCAAAAACAACGGGCATATTCTATTGATTATTGATAAGTGATTATTTGGCCGGGTATTCGATGGCGGATGCCCGCAGGTGGCCTGCGATTGGACTTGCGGTTCTTAGGCAGCTCATAAGCTGTGCCACCGGGCGTCCGCTTGCGGCTACTATTTCTTATCTTGCTGTTCGCCTTCGGTCTCGGGGGTTTCTTCTTCCGGCTCGGGCTTATCCTCGGTTTTTTGTTCTTCTTCCGGCCTTGGTTCGGGTTTGTCGCCTGGTTTTTCTTCTGCTTCTGATTGAGGCTCCAGTTCGGTTGGTTGAGCTTGTGGCTTTTCCTCGGGTTCTGCCTTGGCTTTTCGTTTGGCCTTGGCTTTGGGCCTGGTCTTTTGTTTTTCAGGAGGCTGTGGTTCTGCGTCGGTTTTTTCTTCGGATTCGGGCTCGGCTTCTGATTCTTCCTCGACCGATTCAATTTCGAGTTTGACTTCGGGTTCGGCTTTTTCCTCAGCTTCTTGCTCTTCGGCAGGTTCGGGCTTGGCTTGGGGCTCAGCTTTTTCTTCCGGCTTTTGTTCTTCGGTGGCCTGTGGTTCTTCTTCGGTTTTTTCGGTAGCCGGTTCGGGTTTGGCTTCTGATTCTTCCTCGACCGATTCAATTTCGAGTTTGACTTCGGGTTCGGCT
>CAYWOD010000198.1:0-858 GCA_964459805.1 uncultured Pirellulales bacterium | reverse complement strand
GGGCTTGGCTTGGGGCTCAGCTTTTTCTTCCGGCTTTTGTTCTTCGGTGGCCTGTAGCTTTTGTTCGGTTTTTTCGGTAGCCGGTTCGGGTTTAGCTTCTGCCTTTTCCTTGGCGGCGTCGGTTTTTTCTTCAGGCTGGGCTTGCGGTTCTTCCTGGGTCTTTTTTTCTATGGGCTTTGGTTTTTCTTCGGGTTCTGGGGCTTCGGGCTTTGGTTTTTCTTCGGGTTTGGGTGGTTCTTCGGCTGGCTGAGCGGCTTTTTGGGCGGCGAGTTTCTGGGCCTTTGTGAAGAGTTTTCCCTTTGCGCTGGCTATGGCCCTGGCTTTTGCTCTTCGTGCGGCTTTTTGCTCGGCGTATTTGTGCTTGATGCCGAGGCGAAGGAGGATTTCGGAGACGGTGTCGCTTGGAATCGCACCTTTGCTGAGCCAATATTCGACGCGTTCGCGGCTGAGGACAATCTGCTTTTTTGGGTCCTTTTCGAGGGGGTCGTAGTGGCCGAGCTTTTCAAGTATTCTGCCGTCGCGTGGGTTGCGGGACTCGATCGCATTGATTCTAAAGAAGGGGCGATGCCGCCTTCCAATCCTGGTCATTCTGATTTTGACCGCCATGATGTTCCTTTCTGCTTTCGGTTATTATCAATTCCCCCGGCCTTTAGATTGCGGCCGGGAGACACGTTTAGTTTTTGCGATAGAGCTACCAACAAAAAGGCCCTGGATTCCCGCTTTCGCGGGAATGACACGGGCAACTCGGGCCAATGTTGGGACTGGGTAGTATATCAAGGTCCGCCAGTAAAGCAAGGGTATTTTCAGGGCTACCGCATCTAAATTCCCAATAGTTTCTGTAGATATTTTTCATCCCAG
>CAYWOD010000197.1:0-6893 GCA_964459805.1 uncultured Pirellulales bacterium | reverse complement strand
AGCTCTTTATTCTTAATGTGTTATGGCGTGTTTTTAATAGGCGAACTTTTTGGTTGCGGCTATGCTGCTCCAAGTTCTCTGTGCTCTCTGTGGCTCAAAAGAATAGGAGGAAAACGAAAATGGACAACCTGAACATTGAAATCGCCGAAGCCAAGACCTCATTCCGCCCGGGCGAGACGGTCGCGGGGACGGTCCGCTGGAACTTAGAGGAAAATCCCGAATCGCTGGAGCTATCGCTCTTCTGGCACACGCAGGGCAAAGGGACCAGAGACGTGGGAGTAGTCGAGACCGTGAAGGTCAAGAATCCCGGCTCGTTAGGCCAAAAAGAATTCACCTTCAAGCTGCCCCCCGGCCCCTACAGCTTCTCCGGCAGACTAATCTCCCTAAGCTGGGCAATCGAGGCAACCACCTTCCCCACAGAACAAACCACAAAACGCGAGATTACCGTCTCACCAACCGGCCAGGAAGTAGCCGTAAAGTAGTTCTCTGCCACGAAGGCACAAAGGTACGAACCTGCCCTGCGCCCGCGCTCAGGACAGGCCCAACAGAATATGCTTCGTTTACCTTGTGCCGGGTCTTCCAAATGTACGGATAACCTTCTTACCGGCCACCTTCTGGCTGCCTCTGGAAGTTTTCAACTCGCCGGTCAGCTTCAACTCCTTCGGCTCCTTCGACTCGGCCAGCTTTCCTTCGAAGCTCATTTCGAATTTCCGCTCACCGAATTCCAGAACGACCTTAAAACTGATTTTGTCGTCTTCAAAATTGACCTTCTTGATGGGAATAGCCCCGTACAAGCCGCTCATGTCCCGGTTGACCTTGAGTCTCTGCTTACGACTGCCCCGCTCGGATGCGACTTCAAGATTCCATGTGCCGATAAGGGCAGCTCCGATGCGTCTTCCCTCAAGTGGAATATCTATCCCCTTGGCTTTCATCACGCCGGAAAGTGTATCGGTGTCCCTCCGAACGGTTCCCTCGAGAGTAGCCCATTCACGGTCCTGCATCTGGCCTTTTCTCCTCCACTTGAAGGTCAGCCTGCCTCGTTCATACTGCAAATCGGTGATCTGGTGTTCGGCCCGTTTGTCCTGCCATTGGGCTGTGAGCTTGCCCTCTTGGTCAGGTTTTTCGGACTTGACAGGCTTGACAACGAGCGTTGACGTGATTTCAGGCCCGCCTGTCTTGAACTCTATTTCCCAACTCCCGACGATCCTGGGTATTCGTTTGGGAGGCTTGCCTTCGAGCTTATACTCGCCTCTGTCGCTGGATAGAGTCCCTGTAAGCTTGCCGTCTTCGATTGTTCCAGTGAACTTCGAGGTGAATTCATTCTCGCCGAATCGATAGACCTGTGCGAAGCTCAGTTGACCTTCTTCATACTTAAGGTCTTTGAGTTCGCCAAGTCCCCAGGAACTGATCCACTGACCGGTTCGGTTGCCCTCCCTGTCCCTGGAGAACGCCAGAATCGAGTCCATCTGCCTCTCACCGTAATCGACCTTGACCTCCCAGTCGCCGTACAACCCCGATCTGGTTCTGCGAGACGAAGACGACTGGGCCGCGCCCTGTACTGTGGGCACGACCAGAACCAGCAGTGAACAAAACACCACCGCCTTGACAAATGTTTGGTTTCTCATAGTGCATCCCTTCCAAAAAAGTAATAATTTGTTCACCTGTCTTATACTATATCGACTTTCCATTGTCAACCAGTCAAATGTTGTGCACAGCACAGCCTACCATAGTTTCGGAGATAATTAAAGGTGTCCGCTACATTTGTTTGGTCTTCTCGGTCTCAACGTTGATTCCAGTTTCAGCTTCGCTGCTGTAATTTCTCTCCAGTGGTCATAGCCGAACGGAGCCCCTCGCTTTACCCTTCACAAGATACGCAATCTTTGTTATTGATAATTGACTCAAACCAGGCAATGATGGTCGCGGAAATTGATTGACGCTTATATGAAAGACTTGGAGCCGTTAGGTGAAGGCGCGTGATAACCCATTTTGTGTTGAGCGCATTGAGAAGATTCGGTATCGGGCGGTGGGAACGAGCTTCGAGGAGCTGGTGATGCATCTTGAGCAGATGAACTATCGGGCGGCGATAATCGGGCCCGAGGGCTCCGGAAAGACCACGCTGCTCGAGGATTTCCAGGCGCGCCTTGAGAAGAAAGGGCTGAGCACGAAAAGCGTTTTTGTGAACGACACATGCCCCTTTACCCGCTCAAGGCGCAAACGCCTCGTCTTGGAGCTTGCCGGTGACGAAGTAGTCTTCTTAGACGGCGCCGATTCAATAAGCCGATTTGCGTGGCTCGGCCTGAAGCGCGGCATCCTCAAGACAGACGCAGGGCTCGTAATAACCACACATAAGTCCGGGCTGCTGCCGACGCTGATAGAATGCGAGACGACGCCTGAGCTTTTCCGGGATATAGTAGCCGAGCTGCTGCTAAGTGAGGATGGGGTAGGCGCCGATTTCTTTAACGGAGTCTATCACCGGCACAACGGCAATATCCGAACGTCCCTGCGCGAGCTCTACGACATCTACGCAAATGATGAGAAAGTTGACACCGATAAGCTCAGGGCATATCATAGTGTTCTGTCGCAAACTGAGTGATGGATGTCATTGCGAGCGAAGCCTGTTCTGAGCGTAGTCGGACGGGCGAAACAATCTCTGATCTCTGTCAGATGGGATTTCTATGGCCCCCAGGGGGCCTCGCAATGACGAGTCCTCAATTATATGCAACAGAGCAATAGTCCCGTCGCAAAGACTGTTAAGGACGGCTTAAGATATGTCGGGTAAAGGATTTACGCATCTTCATTTGCATAGTCAGTACTCGCTGCTCGACGGCGCGATTACTTTCGGCAAATTGTTCAAGCGGTGCAAGGAGCTGGATATGGATTCCGTGGCGGCTACGGACCACGGCAATCTGTTCGGGGCCGTCGAGTTCTATACGAAGGCAAAGGCCGCACACATCAAGCCTGTCATCGGCATCGAGGCGTACATTGCCCCGGGCAGCCGATTCGACCGGACAAAAACCAGCATTAGCGATGCCGCCTTTCACCTGATACTGCTTGCCGAGAACAACACCGGCTATCAGAATCTGCTGAAGCTGGCGAGTGCCGGTTATACCGAAGGATTCTACTATCGCCCGAGGATTGATAAGGAGATTTTAGCTGAGTTCAACGAAGGTCTAATCTGCACCTCGGCGTGCCTGAAAGGCGAGGTGGCCGCAGCGATTGCCGCCGGCGATGAGAAGGGGGCATCTGCCGCAGCCGAGAGTCTTCTAAAGATCTTCGGGCCGGAGAGGTTCTTCATTGAGATTCAGAGTCACCAGGGCGATGAGCCTGCTGTTCGAGAGGGACTTATCGATCTTGCCGGGAAAATGGGACTCGGGCTCGTCGCAACAAACGACGTGCACTTTTTGGCCGAAGACGACCACGAGGCGCACAACTGCCTTTGCGCGATAGGTACGGGCAAATTAGCCACCGACGACGACCGACTGATTTATCCGGCGGACGTCTATCTAAAGAGCACCGACGAGATGCGTCAGCTTTTTCCCGATACGATTGAGGCCTGCGACAATACACTGGCCATCGCCGAGCGTTGCAACGTCGAGATCGATCTAAAGACACGTCACGCGCCGCGTTTTGAGCCGGCGGACGGCTCGACGCCGGAGGACTTTCTTACAAGATTGTGCTATGAAGGGATAAAGGAACGATACGACCGGATCACCGACCAGGTAAAGAAAAGGCTCGACAGGGAGCTGGAGGTGATTGAGTCGAAGGGCTTTGCGAGCTATTTTCTTATCGTGTGGGATTTCTGCAAGTACGCACGCGAAAACAATATCCCCATCGGCGCCAGGGGCAGCGGCGTCGGCACGCTGGTCGGGTACTGCCTGGGCTTGTGCGATGTCGATCCCATCCGATACGATTTGCTCTTCGAGCGGTTCATGGACCCGCACCGGAACGAAATGCCTGATATCGACATCGACATCTGCCAGGCTCACCGCGCGCAGATTATCGACTACGTCCGCCAAAAATACGGCCAGGTCGCGCAAATTATCACGTTTGGTACAATGAAGGCGCGGGCGGTTATCCGTGATATATGCCGGGTCCTTGGTGTGCCGTTGGGTGAGGCGGACAGACTTGCCAAGCTTGTGCCCTTTTCGCTGGATATGACACTCGATAAGGCGCTGAAGACCGAGCCGGAGCTCAAGCGAGCCTACGATCAGAACGAGCAGACCACAAAGGTGATCGATATCGGCAGAAAGCTCGAGGGCCTTGCGCGTCACGCCTCGGTACACGCGGCGGGGGTGGTGATAGCCGATGAGCCGCTGACGAATTTCGTGCCGCTGTACAAGGCTGCGGGTTCCGATGACGTCATAACGCAGTTCGAGGGTCCGATGGTCGAGAAAGTCGGGCTGCTCAAGATGGACTTTTTGGGTCTCAAGACGCTCAGCGTGTTAGAGCGGGCACGGCAGTTGGTCAGGGGCATTCACGGCGTGGATATCGACTTGGAGAAGCTCGACCTTGCCGACCGGGATGTATTCGAGCTTTTCTCGGCGGGGAGGACGAAAGGTGTATTCCAGTTCGAGTCCGGCGGTATGCAGAATATGCTGATGAAGATGAAGCCGGACCGGATAGAAGACCTGATCGCGGCCAACGCCCTTTACAGGCCGGGGCCTATGATACTGATTCCGGATTATATTGACCGAAAGCATGGGGCCAAATGGAACCTGCCGCATCCGATTATGACCGAGGTTCTCGAAGAGACACACGGCATAATGACCTACCAGGAACAGGTGATGCGGATTTGCAATCGGCTGGGTGATATACCGCTGCGCGAGGCCTACGGTCTTATCAAGGCGATAAGCAAAAAGAATCGCCGGACCATCGCCAAAGAGCGGGAGAGGTTCATCGAAGGCTGCGGGAACAAGGGCCTGACGCAACAGCAGGCCGAGCATATCTTCGAGCTTATCGAGCGATTTGCCGGCTACGGTTTCAACAAGAGCCACTCGACGCGTTATTCGTTTATCGCATACCAGACGGCCTATATGAAGGTGCACTGGCCGCTCGAGTTTATGGCGGCCCTGTTGACCTACGAGATGGACAACACCGACAAGGTGGTGGATTACATTGCCGAGAGCAAGCAGATGGGAATCGAGGTTATGGCGCCGGACATAAACGAGAGCGGTGTTGATTTTACGCCGCTCTATGACGAGGCCGAGGACGGGCAAAAGAAAAAGGGCGTCATACGGTTCGGATTAGCCGCTGTCAAAGGGGTCGGGGGCAAGGCGGTCGAGCAAATCATAGTCGCTCGGGCGAGGGCGGGCCGCTTCGAGAGTCTGTTCCATTTCTGCGAGAACGTGGATTTGCGGGCTGCGAATAAGCAGGTGCTCGAGTCACTCATCAAGGCCGGGGCCTTCGACAAGCTGGGCGGCAACCGCCACCAGATGATGGCCGGGCTCGAGAGGGCGATGGAAAACGGCGCGAGCCTGCAGGTCGATCGGGCGAACGGGCAGATGAACTTCTTCGGGCAAACGCCCGATACCGACTATTCGCAGGACTACCAGCGCCTGCCGCACGTAGCACCGTGGCCGGAGCCGCAGATGTTGGCTTATGAGAAAGAGGTACTCGGATTTTACGTGACGAGCAATCCTCTGAGCCACCACGCCGAAACGATAAACATTTACTCCACGCACAACAGCTCGCAATTGAGCGAGGCAACACAGGAAAAAGATGTCGTGATCGGCGGAATGATAACAAGGATAAGGTACAATCTGACCAAGACGGGCCGGAACGCCGGGGCGAAAATGGCCGTCTTTACGCTCGAAGATCTGCAGGGCCAGGTCGAGGTGGTCGTGTTCCCCGGTGTGCTGAAAAAGTTCGGCGAATTGATGGCGGAGGATGCGGTTGTTTTCGTCAGGGGAAACCTCGACTTTAGGAGGGAAAGGCCGAATGTCCTGGCCTCGGAGCTGATTCGGATCGAGGAGGTTAGAAAGAAACTGGCGGCCAAGGTCAGAATAAGGCTCAATGCCGCTGACGTCACGAAGGAAAAGGTCGCTGAGATAAAGAGCATCTGTCGGTGCCACAAAGGCAGAAGCCCGCTTTATGTTGTAGTGAGAACCGAAAAAGGCAGAGTCAGCGCCGCCGCCGACAGGAGCCTGTCCGTCAACCCCGACCTGGAATTCTGTCGAAAAATGAAACAGCTCCTCGGCGAAGAAAACTTCCAACTGACAAGATGACTTGCTATGCTGTTGTTCCCCGGATTGAGTGTGCCGTCATTCCCGCGGAAGCGGGAATCCAGATATTTGTCATCCTGAGCGAAGCGAAGGATCTGGCCTTGGGAAATGAAGATTATGTGGCTACCAAAAGATGAAAGAAAGTTGCTGGAATTATACTATAAGAAAATCGGCGAACCAGAAAAAATGGAATTTATTGAAGAAAATAATTTGATTAAAACTATATTTCCCAAATGTGACACACAACATCAAGAAAGCTCAAATAATTATAAAAAATGGCTCGAAGGAAAAAGCAGAGTGGCAACTGCAAACAAAGTTCTTTCGGAAAGAAAGTTTATAAAATATCGGGAAGCTGGCAGTTCTATTGAGCTTAGTTTGAGTATAGAAGGTTATGATCTCGGCAGAAAATATAGCTCTTGGTGGACTCGCAGTGGACTCTGGTTTGCTGAATATAAAAATCACTGGATTTGGGTTATTGTAAGTTTTCTGGGAGGAGTTATTGGAGGGTTATTGATTAACTGGCTGTCTAAAGGTGATTAAGTGAAAGACAAATTTTCAGGCAAATTTATTGTTCTTGATGATGTGCAGATAAAAAAGTGATATTATTATCTGTCGGCGTGTAATGCTTCAGTCGGAATTGGACATTTCCTGAATTTGAATTAGTATGTAAAT